>JBDQGY010000159.1:0-10103 GCA_040265175.1 Nannocystaceae bacterium | reverse complement strand
CCCTCACCCCTCCGTCGGCTGCGACCGATCTGTATACGTGGACGGGGTGCTCACGTCCACCAGGGAGCGCGGTGCGGATGGCTCCGGGCCTGGAGACGGAGACGGAGACGGCGACGGCGACCCGACGACGACCGGAGACGGAGACGGAGACGGAGACGGCGACCCGTGCAATGGTTTGTTGCCCGCGATGTTCCGAGATTTCGAGGACACGCATCCAGACTTTGGCTGCAGCTACAGCGGCACGACCGCCTATCCCGGACTTGTTCTCAACGCGTTGGGGACGGACCAAAAACCGCAGTACAATCCATCTCCACCGCCGCCACCCTCCAACTGGAGCGGCTCTGCGGTGCAAATTACGAGCGCCCAGACGTTTGCGGAATGGTACAACGACGTGGCGGGGACCAATGTCCCGGTACCGGGGAGCATTCAGCTCACGGAGACCTCACCCGGGTTCTTCTCGTTTTCGTCCAATGATTTCACACCGATCGGTGCAGGAAACGGGGCGTTCACCACAGAGCTTCACACCTTCTTTGTGTACCAGCCCGGACAGGTGTTCTCCTTCACTGGGGACGACGACCTGTGGATCTTCATCGAGGGACAGCTCGTAGTGGATCTTGGCGGGATGCACGGATCGACCACGGGCTCCGTGAATCTCGACAACCTCGGGCTCAACTCTGGCACCACCTATTCGATGGATATTTTTCACGCGGAGCGCTGCTATGGCGCCAGCAACTTCCAGATCGAAACCTCCATCAACTGCTTCCTGCCGCAGTGAGGAGGGGCGAGAGGTCCGCGCGTGGAGCGCTCCGTGATCGAGTCGCAGGGCTCGTTGCTGTTGTTTGACGCCAGGGCGGTTGGCGCGACGCGCATGGCATGTACCATGGGGGCATCTTGAGCGCGGACGACGAAGACAAGGCGGTCGTATTGCTGAGCGGCGGACTCGACTCGACGACGGTCCTAGCTCTGGCAATGCGAGATCATGC
The DNA here is from genome assembly GCA_040265175.1 of Nannocystaceae bacterium. Taxonomy (GTDB): domain Bacteria; phylum Myxococcota_A; class Polyangia; order Nannocystales; family Nannocystaceae; genus JAAZXR01. The sequence continues at coordinate 9,120 of JBDQGY010000159.1, read as the reverse complement.
GGAGGTCTACGCGCTCTCGTTCTCCTATGGTCAGCGCCACGGTGTGGAGCTGGAGGCAGCGCGTCGGATCGCGAAGTCCTACGGCGTGCGAGAGCACGTGGTGGTGGAGATCGATCTGCGAAGGTTCGGTGGATCCGCGCTCACGGATGACATCCCAGTCCCCAAGGACCGCTCCGATGAAGAGTCGGCGGCGTCAATCCCTCCGACCTATGTGCCGGCGCGCAACACGGTGTTCCTATCGTTCGGGATGGCGTGGGCGGAGGTGCTCGGGGCCCGCTCATTGTACTCGGGGGTCAACGCGGTGGACTACTCTGGCTACCCCGACTGTCGACCCGAGTTTATCGCCGCCTTTGAGGTCATGGCGAATCTCGCGACGAAGGCGGGGGTCGAAGGTCGGCGACTCGTGCTTCGTGCCCCCCTGATCGAGATGCAAAAGTCGGAGATCATCAAGCTCGGTGTGGAGCTCGGTGTGGACTATGGCGCCACGCACTCTTGCTATGATCCCGGCGATACGGGGGAGGCGTGCGGTCGCTGTGACTCGTGCGGTCTACGCCGTCGAGGCTTTGAGGCAGCGGGGATCCGAGACCCACACGGGGGATGAGCGCGTTTCCACACGGAGCCGCGTCGACACCCCTCAACGTTCAGATTTGGTGATAGCGTCGCACCATGACCACGCTGCCACACTCTCTGTTACCGATGACGTCGAGCGTGGGCTCCAACGGCAACCTGTGCATCGGCGGCGTCGACACGCTCGCGCTCGCGGAGACTTACGGCACCCCCTTGTTCGTGTACGACGAGGCGCACCTTCGCTCACGATGTCGAGAGGCGCTGCGGGCCTTCGGTCCCGGCGTCGCGTACGCGAGCAAGGCCTTCTTGTGCAAGGCGATGGCGCGTCTCGTCGCGGACGAAGGGATGCATATCGACGTTGCCTCCGGGGGGGAGATGTACGTGGCGCTGTCCGCAGGGGTCCCCGCGAGTCGTCTGGTGCTCCATGGCAACAATAAGTCGCGTCGGGAGCTCCGATTCGCGATGGAGGAGGGGGTGCATCGAATTGTCGTCGACAGCTTCGATGAGTTCGATCGCATCGAGTCACTGGTCGGGGAGGGGCTCCCCGCGCCCGCCGTGCTCCTGCGGATTACACCCGGGGTGGAGGCGCACACGCACGAGTTCATTCAAACAGGCCAAGATGACTCTAAATTTGGCTTCGGCGTTCGCGCCGGACACGCGCAGGAGGCCATCGCGCGGGCGCAGCAGAGCGCCTCAATCAATTTGGTGGGTCTCCACGCGCACGTGGGGAGCCAGGTCTTCGACGTGACCTCCTTTGAAAAGGTGATCGAAGTGCTGGCGCCGATCTTTAACCCGCTCGGGTTAGAGGAGCTTTGCATTGGGGGCGGCCTGGGGGTGGCCTACGTGGAGGGCGAGCGCTCTGACGGGCTCTTGGAGTGGGGAGAGAGCATCCGTCGAGCTTGCGCCGCGCACGGGGTCACGGCGAAGATTACGGCGGAGCCCGGCCGCTCGATCGCCGCGTCGGCGGCGGTCACCTTGTATACAATCGGTACGATCAAGGAGATCCCGGGCGTCCGCACCTACGTCGCTGTGGATGGGGGCATGAGTGACAACCCGCGCCCCGTGCTCTACGGGAGCGGCTACGAGACGTTCTTGCCGCGCGCGGTTTCGGAGCCTCGAGAGGCGGTGGTGCGCCTCGTCGGGAAGCACTGCGAGTCCGGTGATCTCCTCGTCCGGGAGGGCCGACTCCCGGCGGACTACGCCGTTGGCGATCTTGTGGCGACGCCCGTCACGGGCGCCTACGGATACTCCCTCGGGAGCAACTACAACAAGGTGCCTCGTCCGGCGGTCGTCTTTGTGTCCGACGGTATCGCGACGGAGGTTGTGCGTCGCGAAACCTGGGACGACCTCCTTCGACTCGATCGGTGACCGCGAAGGAGTTGTGGCGCCACAAAGTGAGACCCTGGCTCACAAGCTCGTTGTGCTGCCCGAGCCGGTGCTTTCGTCCGGTGGAATCTGTTCGGCGGGTGTGAGCTCCTCAGGAGGGGAGGATTGCCCAAAAATGTCCCACCCCCAACACACAATCTCCCCTGTATCCCTTATCCCACAACCGTGGCGGAGCCCGAGACTGAGATCTCGAAATGTCCCTTCGGGAGGAAGCGATTGTCCCGCATCCTGCGCGCCGCAGTTGACCACCCCGTCACCGCAACCCCAGCATTCGATGGTCCCCGCTGTGGTGAGGCCGCAAGTGTTGAAGCCGCCCGTCTCGATTTTCAGGAATGTTCCGTCCGGGGGGGTCGCCTGTCCGAAGTCAAAATCCCCGCATCCGTTCGTGCCGTCGCCACAGCCCCAACAGGCGAGCAGCCCGTCGGTGGAGATGGCGCACGCGTGGGCGGCACCCACATCGAGGTGGGTGTAAAAGCCCTCGGGTGCGTCGAGACGGCCACCTCCTTGGATACCCCAGCAACGCAACTCTCGACCTTTCGTGAGGCCGCAGGTGTGGAAATCACCCGTGGAGACGGCGATGTAATCCCCCGCGGGGATTTGGTCTGGGGGGAGGTCAAAAGTACATTCTCCCCCGCTGTTTCCGCATCCCCAACATTCAATCTGATTTTCGATGGTAATCGCACACGTGTGGTTGCGCGAGCTCGAGATGGTGAAGAAGACTTTGTCGGCAGGGGGGGTGGCCTGGCCAAATTCATTCCAGCCCCAGCACACAACCGTCCGGTCATTTTGGAGGCCGCAGGTGTGGGCGAAGCCTGCGTCGACCGCCAAGAATGGACCCTCAGGCGGAGTTGATTCACCTTCCTGGTTCGAGCCCCAGCAGATCGCCGAGCCGTTAACAAGCGTGGTGCAGGTGTGGCGTCCCCCGGCCCTTGGCGCTACTTCTCGGTACGCTTCCTCGGTGAGCGGACGAGCGGTGCACGCGGAGAGCGCTATCAACGCGACGGGGACGAGGGAGAAGATCAATGCACCACGCACTCCCAGAGTCTACATGGCCCCCGCAGTCTGCGCCCGCTTCAGGGGTCATATTTCGCATTTTCCTAGGTAAATTAGCGGGACGAGGTGGCGTCGCGCCACCGCGCGGGCGCGACCGTCACGCCCGGCGGCGAGGAGACAGCGCGCTCCAGGCGGTGGTGACTCTCCGGCAGTTCACTTTTTGCTCTTGGTGACTTGCGCACGTTTTGACCGCCCCGAACGCTGCAGCGGAGCGCGTCCGCTGGAAGGAGGGCGCGCAGCGCGACCCCCAGGACGACAAATGTAGACCGGGTGGCGTCGGCCTCCACGGCCACTCCGGACGTACTCGAACTCGAATCCGGCCTTTTGAAGTCGTCGCTCGAAACGCCCATCGCGCTCCTCCGACCACACGGAAAAAATACCCCGGCCAGACAGGGCGGCGCGCGTAGAATCGAGGGCACCCGCGCTGTAGAAGGGGTCCCGGCTCGACTGGGATGCGGCGTGAGGGCCCTCGTAGAGGTCGAGGATGATGGCGTCCCAACGTTCGCTGCGTGACGTCTTTCGAATCAGGCTGGCCACATCCCCCACATGGACCCGCACTCGCGGGTCGGAGAGGGCGTCGTTGGTCAAGGGGGCCAGCGGGCCGTGGCACCACCCAACAACGTCTGCGTTCAGCTCGGCGACGCACACCGTGGCGCTCGGAGGACAGTGGTCAAGCGCGGCGCGCAGGGTGTAGCCCATGCCGAGACCGCCGATGAGGACGCGGGGGGCGACGATTCCCTCGAGGCGCTGGCAGGCGAGAGAGGCGACCTCGATTTCGGAACGGTGGGCCTTGCTGCTCATGAGCACGCGCCCGTCCACCACGATCAAAAAATCATCCACGTCGCGCTGCCGGAGTTCGAGTGGTCCCTCGTCCGTAGCGACCGAAGCGAGCGTAATCCATGGCTTGGCCATGGCTGCACCATAGCCCGGGCGGGTGTTCATCCACGAGTTTTGTTGTGGAGGGGCGCGCGACCACGGCCCTCGCGACGCTGGCCTCCCCGCGGAGCATGGACATTCGGTTGACATCTCGCGGCCCGGGGGGGGTATCCTCCGCAATATGACTCGTTGTTTTTCTACCCGTGGAGCCGTGTTTCTTAGCTGTGCGTTGATGACCTCTGCGTGTGGGGACTCATCGGCGGATGACAGCGACGCCGAGACGGGCCAAGCGACCGAGACGAGTGGGGGAGACGGAGACGGAGACGGCGACGGCGATGGCGATGGCGAAGAGGCCACGGAGATCCCCGGATGCGACGGCGCGGTGCTGCTCGAGCGGCCCGCCGATCTGAGCGCCCCGGGCCCGTGGAAGGTGGGGGCGCGGACGTTGACCGTGGCCGGTCGCGTCGCGGAGGTGTGGTACCCCGCGAGTCTTGACACGCAGAGCGTCGAACCCAAGGTCTACGATCCGCGCATCAAGCTCCCGCCGAGTCAGCAGGGCTTGATCTCGGACGCACAGACCCCCTTTCAAATATGTGACTGCGGAGATGGACTGCCGCTGGACGTGGAGCATGGGCCTTATCCGGTCATCGCGTATGTCCACGGTACCGCGGCGTGGGCGACGGTGTCGCTCACGCAGATGACCCACTGGGCGAGTCGCGGCTTTGTCGTCGTCGCGTTGGACCATCCAGGGTTGTTCCTTGGAGATCTGTTGGCGCTCGCATGTCCCGACGAGCCTACGGGAAGCCAGGACCTCTCGGCGGACACTGACGCGCTGCTCAATTCGCTGACCGCGGGGACGGACGGTCTCGCGTTTGTGGAGCCCTACGTCGACATGAGCCGCATCGGCGTGATTGGACACAGCGCAGGTGGCGGAGCCGTCGCAGAGTTTGGCGACAAGCCAGGGGTGCGCGCCATTGTTCCCATGGCGTCCGGGGGCGCCGTCCCGGCCAACGAGATGACCGAGTCCACCCTCTTTTTGGGCGCCCTCGCGGACACGGTCGTGAGCTACGGCAGCACAAAGTCTGCGTACGAGAATACGGCGACAAAAAAGCACCTCGTCGGGATCAACAACACAGGGCATCTAGTGTTCTCCGACATCTGTGAACTCAAAAATGAAGATGACCAAGACATCTTGGATGTGGCAGGAGAGGTGGGGATCTGCGGTGCTCAGTTCGCCTCGGTGTTGTTTGATTGCGATCCCTCGTACCTCGATCCTGCCATCGCCAATGACATCATCAACGACGCGACGTCTGCGGTCTTTGAGGGAGTCTTGATGTGCTCCGACGCAGAATCAGCGCTCGGGGACCTCCAGAGCCGCTATCCTGACGTCGCAGAATATCTGTCTGAGACCCCGTAGTCAGTCGGCGTTGGACGCCCTCATCCAGCGACGCATCTCGTCGATGAGCATGCTTGGGGGCCCGACTTGATCGACGCCGCCGCGTTCGATCGCCGCCCTCGGCATCCCAAAGATCGTGGAGGAGGCCTCGTCTTGCGCGAGGGTTCGGCAGCCCGCACGGCGCATCGCAAGGAGCCCGGTGGCGCCGTCATTCCCCATCCCAGTCAAGATCATTCCCAGCGCGTTAGATCCAAACACCTCGACCGCCGAGGTCATTAGCTCGTCGATGGACGGGCAGTGGTGCATATTGGGGAGGTCACCGACCGTCATGAGCATCGCGATACCATTGGCGAGGCGCACGCGCATGTGTCGGTTCCCTGGTGCGACGTAGACGGTGCTGGCCTTGATCGCGTCGCCAGTCCTCACCTCGACGACATGAAGGCCGGTCTGTTCACCTAGGCTCTTTGCGAGGGAGCGCGTGAACTTGGAGGAGATGTGCTGCGCTATCAACACCGGCGGATGAGGACGCGACAGCGCCTGCAAAATGGTCGCGAGAGCGGCGGGGCCTCCGGTGCTAGAGCCGATCACAATCGCTCTTTGGATTAATGGCGCGGAGGCTTTCGTATGAACGAGGCCGGGGGTGACAGAGGGGGGGCGCACGCCAAACTCAGGGACCTGCACACAGAAGTCGTCCGACGACCTCGCGCTCCGGTCGCCGCCGAAGTGGAGGTCGAGGATGGCCGAGCGAACCGTGTCAAAGACATCCTTAATTTCTGAGGGGCTACCATGCTGAGGCTTGGAGATAATCGAGGCAGCACCCGCGGCGAGAGCGCGATCGCGGAGTTCGGTGGCGCCTCGGACGAACGCGCTCAAGATGATGCACGGCGGAAGTTCCTTACGATCGGACTGCTCAAGGAATTCGACGCCGCTGAGGCCGGGAAGGTTCACGTCGAGGACGATCACGTCGGGGCTTAGGCTCGCGAGCGCAGGCAGTATTTCCTCGGCGGACTCGATCGCACCGACCACCGTGATCTCCGCACTTTGTGAGAGCAGCCGGGTCCACAGCCCTCGCTGGATCCTGCTGTCATCCACGAACAGCACGCGGACTGACTCAGATGGCGCGAGGCTGGTGTTCATGACCGCTTAGGGCTCCTCCGCTTACGAAACACGCCATGCTCAACGTGTTCAAACAGCTCGTCCTCGGTTTGGAGAGACTCGGTGAGGCCGATGACGAGGAGGCCATCTCTCTCAAGGAGGTCGTATATCCGACTCTCAAGGAACGCCTTTCCGGCGATGTCAAAATACATCAACACATTTCGGCAGAACACGACGTGCATCCGCTGACGAAATGGAACCTCGGCGCAGTGGAGATTCAGTCGGCGCAACACGACATCACTCCGGAAATCGTCGCGGAACCGGTACCGCTTTTCCGGCCCCTCGATCTCTTCGAAGTATCGATTCTTGAGGTTGTGAGGGACTTTGCTGAGCGCCTGGGAGGGGTAGACGCCGGCGCTCGCGATGGAGAGGGCGGTGGACGAGATGTCGGTGGCCAACACGCCGGCTCGCCAATCCTCATAGGACTCGCCAAAGAACTCGCCGAGGACCATGCGGAGGGAATAGGCTTCGGCGCCTGTAGAGCAGGCCGCGCTCCAGATGCGAAGGTCTGTGGATCTGCTGCGGCTGAGACGCGCGGTGATCTCTGGGAGCGCCGTGTGCTGCAGGTAGTGGAAGTGCTCCCGCTCCCGGAAGAAGTAGGTGTAGTTTGTCGCGACGCGATCGATGATGTGTCCCATCAGGTCCTCCGAAGGGTTTCGAAGGACCTCTTCGACGAAGCCTTTAAATGAAGAGTAGCCCTCCGCGCGCAGCAGTGGGCGCAGTCGCGACGCCAATATGATCGCCTTGTCCGGTGTAATCGAAATACCGGAGTGGGCGCGGATGAGCCCGCTGAGGCGATGAAAGTCGAGGTTTGTTAGTTCGAGAGGTCCGACATTTACACCCTCGGAGACAACTTTCCCTCGGACACTCGACATGGGGTCCTAGTGGCGTGCGATGGAACTGACGTCGAGGATGAAACGGATCTCGTCCGCGACTTTCCCGATTCCTTGAATGAACTGCGCCGAGCTGCTCGTATCAAATTTGGGAGGGTTCTCGATGCTGTCGGAGTCGATGTTGGCAACCTCTTGGACCGAGTCGACAAGAAGACCAACAGGATCCCCTTCCAGATCGACGACGACGATGCAGGAGCGATGACCGTAGCTCCCCTCCGGGAGCCCAAGGCGCATCCGGATATCGAGGATGGGGATGATGGCGCCTCGAAGATTGATCACGCCTCGAACAAATTCCTTGACGTCGGGGACCGGGGTGAACCGCTGGATCCCCGTGATCTCTCGCACCTCCTCGATCGGGACGGCAAAGGCCTGATCCGCGAGCGAGAAACTGAGGAATTGGCGACGGTGCCCGGAGGCGGTGGAGTTGCTCGTGAGAGATTGAACGAAGCTTTGACTCGACATAGTTTGTGGTTCCTTCCTTACGCGGCCGGTTGCTCAAGCTCCTCAGGGTCGTCCACGGTCGGGAGGTCCCCGCTGCCGCCGGCGATGGCTTTGATGTCGAGGATGAGGCTGATGTCGCCGTTCGCCAGCAGACACATCCCGGAGAGGCCTTTGGGGCGACCGAGGAGGCCGGGGAGTGGTTTGATCACCGTCTGGAACTGGCCGATAAGCTCATCGACAAAGAGCCCCACTAGGTCGTTGCCGTCTTCGACGACGACCAAGATTCCGTCTTCGAGGTCGAAGGGACCGTCCGCACGTTGGACGGCGTGAAACTCGTCAATCCTTAGAATAGGGATGAGCGTGCCGCGTAGGCTGAGCATCTGCGAACCGGAAGGCATCTCACGGATCATCTCGTGCGTCGCCCGGATCGACTCCTTCACCGACAGCATCGGGATCGTATATTTTTGTTCACCAACTCTGGCGAGCATGCCCTCGATAATCGCGAGCGTGAGCGGAATCCGCATAATAAACTCGCTCCCAGATCCGGTCACGCTCTCCACGTCGATGCGCCCGCGGAGGGCCTCTACGTTTTTGCGGACGACATCCATCCCGACGCCACGCCCCGAGATGTCCGTGACGGCCGCGGCGGTCGAAAACCCGGGCTCAAAGATGTACTGCCACACGTCGGAGTCCTTGAGCTTGGTGCCCTCGCCCTGAAGCAGCCCGCGGCTCCTAGCGCGGTCGAGGATCTTCTCTCGGTGGAGGCCTTTGCCGTCGTCTTTCACCGTGATCCAGATCTCTCCGCTCTGATGCTTGGCGGAGAGGGTCACCTTCGCGATGGGGTCTTTGCCAGCGATGAGGCGTTCATCGATGGTCTCTACGCCGTGATCAACAGAATTACGCACCAGGTGAACGAGCGGGTCGGAGAGCTTCTCGATCACGGTCTTGTCGACCTCGGTGTATTCACCCTCAAGAATGATCTGCACTTTCTTGCCCTGCCGCGTGGAGACATCGCGGACGATGCGGTTCATTTTTTGAAAGGTCGCCGCTACCGGAATCATTCGGACGGAGGTAGCGATGTCTTGCAGCTCGCGGGTGACCCGGATCAGCTGCGCCCGCGCCTTGGTGAGGTTCTCGTCGTCGATCTCGAGCAGCATCGGGTTGTGACGGAACATGTTCTCCGCGATGATGAGCTCACCGACGAGATTTTGGAGCACATCTAGTTTTGTGAGATCGACGCGGATATTGCCGCCACTCCGCGTCGCTTTGCGGCTCGCGGTCGTTTTGGGTTTTGCGGCGGTTTTTTGCGTTGACTCGGGCGGCTCGGTGCTCGGGGCGGGGGGCGCGTCTGGT
>JBDQGY010000158.1:0-10225 GCA_040265175.1 Nannocystaceae bacterium | reverse complement strand
TGGCCCGTATTAAAAGGGCACAGGCGCGCGTTCTCGACGAATAATTCTAGGTCGGAATAGCGCATATTGTGCGGTGCCGGCTTGACTCGAAACGAGGCGTTCGGAGGGGGGCGCAATGGCCGACTACTGCCTTCTATCATCGTTTTACGGCGATCTACGCAAATGGGTGCTTGAGTCTGAATCCCATTGGTTGGTAGCCTTTCCCGGTGGAAGAATTCCGGATTTCAGGGATGCTCGACACGACCTTCGAAGGGTTGAGTCCAGCGTCGCTATGGAGGCAGTTTGACGTCATCCGTCGAATCCCCCGGGGGTCCACGAACGAAGAGGGCGTTCGTTGCTACCTCCGGGCGCTGGCGGATCAACAAGGCTGGGGACGCGACGAGGACGACGCCGGCAATATCGTGCTTCGTATTCCGGGTCGAGGCGGCGGAGAGCGTTCTCCGCCGTTGGCCATTCAAGGTCATATGGACATGGTTTGTGTGAAGGAGGACAGCCGCGAGCACGACTTCGCGTCCGACCCCATCGAGGTGAGTCGATCGACGGTGATGGTGAAGGGTGAATCTCGCGAGGTGGTGCGCGCAGTGGGGACGTCACTCGGTTCTGATAACGCCATCGGCTGCAGCGCGGGTCTAGCCTTGGGGCTTACGCCAGATCTTGTTCACCCGCCGTTGGAGCTCTTGTTCACGGCGGATGAGGAGTCTGGGATGACAGGGGCGACAAATCTCGATCCCCGGCTCGTTCGCGCGAGGCGACTCTTGAATTTGGACGCGGAGGAGCACGGTTCGCTCTACGTTGGTTGCGCCGGTGGAAGAGATCTCATCGCTCAGTGGGACTTCACGCACGTGGAGTTGGATCCCAGCTGGCAGCTTGTAGCGTTCGAGCTGTTCAACTTGCGAGGAGGACACAGCGGCGTCGACATTGACAAAGGGCGGACAAACGCTGCGATCGAGTCGCTGCGCCTCCTTCGAGACGTGGCAGCGGAGCTCGATGAGTTTGCGCTCCGCTCGATCGATTCGGGGTCCTTTAGCAACGCGATCCCGCGTTTCTGTCGCGTGGAGTTCTGGGTTCGCGACGATGATGTGCCAGCGTGCGAGCGCTACGTACGAGAATTTGCCGAAGGATTGATGATCCGTGCAGCGCTGACAGACCCCGCGGCGGAGTGGGACTTTCACCGGATCTCCGAGCCGGTGATGGACAGGTCTGCGGTCAGACCCGCCGCCTCGTTAGAGATTGTTCGCGCGCTCGCGGAGCTCCCGGATGGCGTCTTCGCGTGGTCCCCGGTCGTTGACGGGCTCGTCGAAACATCGAGCAACATCGGAGTGGTCAAGGGAGACTCAAGACAGCTGCAGGTCGGGATACTGTCGCGCTCTTCAATCGACGAAGAGGTGCTTCGCGTGCAACACCAAATGTCCAGCGCGCTTGAGCACACGGGTGCGGTCGTCACGTTTCATGGCGCCTATCCGGGATGGAATGCAGATCCTGGAAATCCACTGTTGAGCGCCGCGAAGCGGACCTATGAGGAGCTCTTCGCAGAGCCCGCGAGGGTCAAGGCGATTCACGCGGGCTTGGAGTGTGGAATTTTGGGCCAACGACTCGACGGTGTTGACATGCTGTCGTTTGGCCCGGAGATCTGGAACGCGCATACGACAGACGAGATGGTCTTTGTCCACTCGGTGTCCGCGTTTTGGTCGCTGCTTGCGGCTCTCGTTCAGAATCTGTGCGACGTCGAGTAAGCTCGAAGCGAAGCGCGCGTGAGGTCGGGGAAGCCGAGACCCGTCGGTTGTGGGCCGACCGGCCACGCGCAGCAAACCTGGCGCACATCAATGGTGACTCGTGGGATCCCGCGAAGCTCCGGTCCAAAAGTGCAGGCCGGGGCTCCTCGGCTTTGCCCTCAGATGAGGACAGATCCTCTGGGATCTTCGGCCTAGCAATGTCTCGTTTCGCTACACTCTGACGGCAGAAGCACATTCCACACGGGCCACTTTCGCGCACCCGCTTCGTTCGTTGCTCTAGTTCTTCCGACGCGAGTCTGTGCACCGGGTTTTAAGGCCTATTTCGTCACGGAGCGAATGGCGTCACCGCGCGCTGGCGGTTGCGCGGCCACTCAATTCGGTGCTTCACAATTCGACGTTTCAGTGCATGCCGCGTGATTCCAAGCAACGTTGCCGCTTCTACGATATTTCCACCTTTGTGGAGTGCATGCTCACAAAGGGCACGTTCAGCTTCGGCAAGGCGAAAGGATTCGAGCACGATAGGCATACGGTGAGACTAGAACAATTCCTTATTCCCGACACTTAATTGTGCAAAAAAATCCGCAGGATTCCCTCATCATCGCTCAAAATGTTAACTTTTAGTAAACCGAGGGAATCAGAACCGCGCGCGGTAATTAACGCCGTTTGACTTATTTCGGGACACGTGGATTCTTGCGTGCTTTGCGCGCGCTTGGGTCGCGAGGCCCCAAGGATCTCATGGAAGGGAGCGGCGGAACCCGACGATCGGTATGCTCTCGCCCGGTGAGCACTCCATCCCCAGCGGTGGTCGATCGGTCCCTCCTTCTGGTGATGGAGGACGCGACCCAGCGCTCAGCTTTTCGTCGCATTCTCGCGGAGAAGGGCTGCGTCACCGTGGGTGTGGACTCGGTAGAAGCCGCATTGAGCACGTTGCGCGCGGCACCGTTTGATGCCGTCATCACATCGCTCGAGTTCCAAACGAACGATGGCATCGATGTGATCGAATGGCTTGGACGTCATCTTCCATCCACGAGTGTCTTCGTGGTTGCGGATCAACTGAGTGAAGAGCGAAGCGCGTGGCTCGAGGAGCGGAAGATTCCGGTGTTCAGCCTCTCTTTCGACGACGACCAGGCTACCTCATTGATTCGTGCGGTACTCGGGCGGCGCGGTTTTTTTGGCTTCGGGATCGAGATCGAGCTCTTCGACTACGTGCAGATGGTCGCGCTGTCCGGGCGCGATAAGCTGATCGAGGTAGAGGTGTCTTCGGACCGCGTCGCGTCCGTCTGGTTTGAACATGGGGACATCGTCCACGTAGAATTCGGGGGTCTCAAAGGTGAAGATGCGTTTTACGCGATGTTGAGCGAGGACGTGGGGCGGTTTCGCGAGCGTTTTTTCGTGGCGCCCCCACGGCGCACAGTGTTCGCTTCAAGCATGCATCTCTTGATGGAGTTTGCCCGCCGAGCAGATGAGGAGAGCCTCCCTCATGTGAGCACTCGCTCCAGCGATCTCGACCACAAGACGGCGCTGTACGGTGTCGGGTCGCCCGAAGAGGACGCGGAAGACTCGTCGAGTGAGGCATTGCGTGAGGTCTCGCTTGTTGAGGCCGCGTCCGACAGTATGATTTCTCCCATCGTCTCCGCCCAGGAGTCTGGGATCTATGAGCGCAGCAGCCAGAGTGGTCCGCACGGGGTCGCGCCGTGGTCCGCGGCGGAGAGCGCGTCCATGATCAACCCGCTCGACGATCCCGAGACGCGCAGACTCATGCTCGGTCAGTTCTTCGCCTACGAAGGGGTGAGGGGTGTCGCGATTTTGTCGAGCACGGGGAAGGTTCTCGCCGAGGATTTACGAAGTGATCCTTCGCAGGTCACGCTCGCGGGTTTCTTGATGCGCGGGGCTGCACGAGTTTCCCGGGCGCTAGGTCAGGGGGTCTTCGACGGTGTCATCGCTGATGACTGCGAGGGGCGAACCATGTTAATGGTGGCGATGGGTGCAACCTCGGCAGTGCTCGTTCTCGACGAAAAGGCGGACGCGAGTGCGCTTCGTCGCGAGATTTTGGAGGACCAATAAATGGAGATCTATCGCAGTTTGGTGCAAGAGCTTCGTACTCGGCCCGAGGTGCGTGAGGTGATCGTCTCTACTATCAAAGAGAACAGCGCTACCCTCGGGCAATTTTCCTCGTGCAGCGCGTCGGAGTCGAAAGATATTGAAAAGACGGTGCGTCGGATGTTTGCGGCGTCCTCCACGATCGGTTCGAGTCTCCGCAGGGTAACGATGCATCTCGGCGCGAGCGCGCTTGTCGCCTACGCCCTCACCCCAGAAGAGAATCTTTTGATGCTCGTCGACGGGGAGGCGAGCTTGGATGAACTGCTCCCCTACGTGGAGAAGTTTCAAGCGGCGGCGATGCCGGCGAGCGACGGATAAGAAGGCGTTTGCGTCGGCGGGCAGGCAGCTCTCACGGCGAATGCGTCGGTGGATGGGCGCACGAAAAACGGCCCGTTGTGACGCGATCAAGCCACGCTGCGCAGGCCAGCGTGTCATCTGCACTCCGCGCTTGACGGGTCCTCCACGATCTCGTAAATAGGCCGTCCGACGAGCCCAGATAGCTCAGTCGGTAGAGCAGGGGACTGAAAATCCCCGTGTCCCTGGTTCGATTCCAGGTCTGGGCACACCTCAAAGGACCTCCTCGCAGGCGCGAAGAGGTCCTTTGTTTTTTGAGTCATCCGCGATCGCGGTGTGGCTCACAGGCTCTGGCTGTAGGTGGTCATGAGTTCGGCCATTTCCTGGACCTCCAAGTCTTGAAGGGCGCTCGCCGCGTCGTCGAGCCACATCGCCATATTGGTGGCGTAGTCACGAGCCGTGGTCAGATCGCCTTGTTGGACCTTGTCCGCGATCTGAATCAGGGCTTCCGCGTAGTTGACCACCACATCGGCCTTGTGCAGTTGAGTCGCCGGGGCGTCTATGAGTTCTTGCATCGAGAACCCCCGGGTTGCCTCGTGAGGAGAACCGTCGATCGGGTCAACGTAGGTGACGTGCAGACGCACCTCATCTCCCTTGCTCGCGAGCCCCGCCGCGCAACTCTCAATGACCTGATGGAAGTTCATAGTGTCGTTGGGGGCCAGGTGTTGTGGCTCGATCTCTTCCGGCGTCGAGGCGAACTCCTCGCCGCTGAACTTCTTGATGCCGAAGTACCATGGGAGCGTGACCTCTACCTGGACGTTGCGCGCGACGATGGACAGGTTGGAGAGGAATCGGACGGGATCGGCGAACATACGCTCCGCCTCGGCCTCCGAATCTACGTACAAGTAGGCTCCTTTGCCCATGTCAGTCATCTCGTCCATCAGGGCGTCACTGTAGGCGAGGCCGCTGTGGCCTACGCCCACGCCGACCAGCAAGATCCCGTCGACCTCGGCGTTCGCGGCGTTGCTGCCGATGAGGTTGGCGGAGGTCTCGCCGAGGTTTGCGCCGCCGTCGCTGATGATGACCACTCGGTTGATGCCGTCGCTCACTCGGTGCTTGTTGGCGAGCTCGTAGGCGCGCATGAGTCCGCCGCTGAGGTCGGTGCCCCCTCCTGCATTAAGATTATTCGCGATAGAGCTGAGGAGCGTGTCGGTGCTCGAATTAACCTGATAGCCGTCCAAAATGACATTGGAGGAGTTGTCCCACTCGACGACCGACACGGTGTCGCCTCCCTTGAGCTGGCTGGCGATCGCGCGCACAACATGCCGCAGGTTCTCGATGGGGAGGCCCCCCATGGAGCCGGAGGTGTCGACGGACAGCACCAGGTTCAGCGGTGGGCGTGTTTCAGGAGATTGGACCTGACCCTTGACCGCGAGCAGCAGCCCGAAGGTCTCGTCGTCGGGACTGAGTCGCCGAAGCTGGGCGTCAATGGCGACGGGCGTGTCGGTCGGGAGGTCGTTGTTGAGGTCGTAGTAGTTCAAGAACTCATGGATCCGAATCTGAGATTTTGGCACGGTGCCGCCCTGTGTGATCGTATGTCGCGCGAGGATGGGGCTGGCCTGGGAGTTGCTGTCATCGTTGGACATATAAAGCACCACCGGTTCGTCCGCTCCTGGGCACGAATCAGTCTCCATGGGTTGATTCAATGGGAGGTTGGTCTCTGCGCAAGCGTCGACTCCGCAGTCGGGATCGACGCCGTCGGGACATCCACAATCACAGACGGAGTCAGCCTGGCAGGCGAGCGCACCGCACTCGCTGCCACGACACATGCAGTCTGGGTCTTCACAGCATGGGAGCGTGGTCGTCATTCCTGCGATGGTCTCGCAGACGCCGGGCGTGAGGTCGCAGGAGGTGCCGGGCAGTGGGGGGGCACAAAACGTCGGGTCGCCGTCGCCATCGCCGTCGCCGTCGCCGTCGCCGTCGCCATCCCCGTAGTCACCTCCGTAGTCGCCGTCGCCGTCGCCGTCGCCAGAGCCAGAGCCAGAGCCCCCTGAGGTTGTCGTTCCAGAGCCGCCGTCGCCGTCGCCGTCACCCCCGCCGTCCCCGGCTCCGTTGCCGCCGGGGGTCGGGACGGGTGGTGGGCTCCATTCGGCGTCGGCGCCCTCCAGTGGGTCATCGGAGACGCTGTACCAGACGTCCGATCCATGGCAGGCGATCACACCGGCAACGGTGATAGAGGTGACGAGGCGGCTAATAAATCTAGTCATGTCGATGTCGAAGTGCCCCAAGCGGCCCCGTCGATCACGCCAACCTGGAAAAAATCGCATCTTCCCGATTTTTGGGCGTTGTCGCGCCCTCGTGGGCACCTCAAAACCGGATAGCATGCGTCCGAGGAGACGTTGTATGGATCTCAAGAAGTTCTCTCGAAGTTACGATCTCGATCTCATCCCGGCATCTCATGACCGATTTCACGTGGGGATGCTCGTATGGGATCCGTTGATTGGAAAACCGAAGTTCGATCATCCGGGGATGCCCGACACCATTTTTGCGGCATTTCGTGACGCGGACTACGTCGACGACGAAGGGATGATGGCCATGATCTCGGACGCGCGAGCGGTCTCGAAGGGCACAGCGAGCCTCGCCGCATCCGAGGTGGAGTTTGAGCGCGAACACAGCGGGGTTCTCGAGCATCCAGTGCTTGGAAAAATCGAGGGGCGCTTTGACCTCTCGAGGGCGCGAAAGTTTAACTTTTCAGAGCTTGAGGTGCGCGTGATGTCACCGCTGATGCGCGTGCAGATCGATGATCACCTCGAAGAACTCAAGCAGGATCGTTGGGACGATTACGACGGACGAATTCGCCGGGTCTTTATGATTACCGAGCTGTACTACGGCTCGTTGAACATCATCGTAGCGTCTAAGACCTCCGCAGATTTTGAGGCGGCGCTGCGCGAGGCGGACGTCCCGGTCGCCTCGAAGATGTCAGGGTCGAGGAATGCGCAGTATCGCTTCGCCCACGCCGAGTGTCCCTTCGCGATGCGCCTTGAACGGGTGCGCGGTTTTACTGGATGAGTGCTCCGCACGAGGTGAACTCGTGCGGAGCCTCGGGGGACGCGCGCCACCATCGGCCATCACGGCGGCGACGTGTTCATGCTGACGCGAGGGCGCGCTGGTGGTCGCGTGTGACGTCGGTGCACAGGCCCGGCCTGGGTGGATGGCCGGTTGCGTGGCCAAAGGCAGGATATGCCGCGGCGGAGGGGACGCTAGCCAGTCTCAAAATCCTCGATGGGACCCGAAAACGCACGGGAAAAGGCCGCGAATGGCGCGCGAGGAGTTGCGGGTATGGGACCTCCATGCTTGACTCCCGGCAAGATGAACGACTCGATAACGTCCATGCAAGCCGCAGATATCGGAGCGCAGCTTCAACAAGAGCGAACGCGCGCGGCGGAGAACCGACCCTCCAGGGAGGAGGCGATGTCGGCCGTTCGAGTGTTGCTCCGCTGGGCGGGTGACGACCCAGATCGCGAGGGGCTGGTTGGAACGCCAGATCGCGTAGCGCGCGCCTATGAGGAATTTTTCGCCGGTTATCATGACAACCCGGTCGAGATTCTGAGCCGGACATTTGAGGAGACGGAGGGCTACGACGAGCTCGTTGTGCTTAAGGACATTCGCTTCGAGTCTCACTGCGAACACCACATGGTGCCGATTATCGGGAAAGCCCACATCGCCTACCTCCCTGACCGGCGCGTGGTGGGGATCAGCAAGTTGGCGCGGGTCTTGGAAGTCTACGCCCGGCGTTTTCAGATCCAAGAGAAGATGACCGCGCAGGTGGCCACGACAATTCAAGCGGTGCTGCAACCACGCGGCGTGGCGGTTGTGGTGGACGCATCCCACCAGTGCATGACCACGCGGGGTGTCCATCGCCCCGGCGTCTCCATGGTCACCTCGAGCATGCTTGGCGTATTTCGTGACAACCCAGAGACGCGCCGCGAGTTCCTCACGCTGATCGGGAAGTAGATCGCGGAGACCTTTGAGGTGAGGCCGTCCTCAATGCGGGACAGCGCCGTCGATGTGCGCGAGTAGCTTCTCGAACGCCCTCGCCCGATGCAGCAGAACGGGCGCGTGCAGATCCCAGGGCGGAACGCCGCGAAACAGAGGAAACAGCCCAGGTCCGTGCGCGAGTGGCGGCCACCGGATTGTGCCGTCGGCGGAGCCCTCGCCGGTGAATGTGCGCCCGTCAGGGAGGGCGAGTGCCACGGCGCAGTGGGCGGCCGCGGGCGTGCTCTCTCGGCCCTCGCCGGCGCGGAGATCCGCCCCTCCCTCGATGAGCAATCCCGCCTGCTGTGCGAGCGCCCGCATCGCCTGGGTCGGACCACCATGCGCGCGCGTGAAACGGGCAGTCTTGAGACCCGGCACCCCGCCGAGCGAGAGGACCTCGATGCCTCCATCATCCCCAAGAGCGGCCCGACCGAGCTGTTCACAGGCATCTTGAGCCTTCAGCACCGCGTTGTCGACATAGGAGTTACCGCTCTCTTCTGCGAGGGGCTGGCCCCCAGCGGCCCGGAGATGCATGATCTGGCCCCACCTGCTCGATGCGCCTAGCAGCGCGGAGAACTCCCGTATCTTCCCAGGGTTGGTTGAAGCAATGATGGTCGTTGCTAGCTGCATCGCGTGGCGGATCATACCTCTTCCCAGGCTGACGCTGGTCACCCGATGCTCCGAGAATGTCGCTGTCTCATCCCCAGGCGCCGAGGAGCCCCGCGGCCTCCAAGCTCGCCGCGAGGGGATCATCGCTGGGCACGAAGAGAGACGTCAGCCCGTGATGGCCGAGCCGTTTGAGCAGCTCCATCCCATGCGCGCCGGCGGGAGCTCGCAGCTCGAGCCTTCCGTCTTGGGCTAGCCCCTCCAATCGTCGCACCGTTGGATCGGTTCGAAGCCGGGCATCGACCCGCGGATCGCAGGCAGCGCCCGTCGCAGCTCCCGAGATCACCAAGGGGCGGCCGGTCCGTACCTTGTGGAAAAATCCAGCCAGAATGTCACGAGAGGCCTCACTGCATACGTCCGTGGTGACCTCTATATTTGCCGCGCGCAAGAGCGAGATACCTCTTCGGTTCACCCGAGGATCGGGATCGACCGCGGCGATAACAACTCGCTCGACGCCCGCGTCGATGAGCGCTCGCGCACATGGCGGGGTGTGGCCGTGGTGCGCGCAGGGTTCGAGGGTGACGTAGGCGTGCGCGCCGTTGGATGCGCCGTTGACGGCGCCGAGGGCATTTGTCTCTGCGTGAGGTCGACCTCCGCGAGCGGTCCTCCCCTCACCGATCGTCACGCCGTCACGCACGAGAACACATCCAACGCTGGGATTCGGCCAGGTTTCTCCGAGCCCCTCCGAAGCGATTTGGAGCGCTCTGGTCATCCATCGTGCGTCCACGCTTGCTGGCATTATCGCTCCTCACAGCGCGTGTCGTGGGGCGCGCAGAGGAAGCGTACATGGATATGGCCGATATGCCCATCGGCATGTCGGATGATGGTCTTGCGTCGATCTCCACTGGGCGAATATTGAAACCACTGAGCTGCTTGTCTGTCGGTAAGTCCGGCCCGCCGCGCCGCGCGATACAGCATGCGCTGACCCGAGCGTTCCAGAAACACGTACTTGACTCGCTCGGTTTTGAGCAGCGAGCGGACGAGCATCCACGCGACGTCCCAATCGATCTCGCCGCGATGATTCGGCTTGTAGGCCAGCGGTCGGTCTTTGTCTCTCGCGGGCAACCGGATGTCGGCGTCTCGACCAGACTGGTGCGAGCGATGAGGCTTGAGCTTCCCGCCGCGTTGCTGACTGATGGAGGCGATAGCGATCGGTCGCCGGTAGCGCGAGATTCGCTGGAAGCGGTGAAGGGCGGAGACGAGGCTTTTGGCGACATAATCCGTGGCCCACGCCTCTGAGGGTCGGACCAGCAAGAAGGCGGGGTCGTCATCACGCAACGAGACGCCACGAACGAGGCGGCCGCGGTTTGTTCTTCCGACACTCTCCGATCCACGCCGTCGCTTCGCCACGAGGGCCAGATCGTTGTTGGCCGACGCGATCTCCTCGCGATAGGTTT
>JBDQGY010000157.1:0-10565 GCA_040265175.1 Nannocystaceae bacterium | reverse complement strand
TATCTGGGCACACCGGAGCTGGCCGTGGCGCCGCTCACGGCCCTGGTCGAGGCCGGCTTCGAGATCCCGTTGGTGATCAGCCGTCCCGACACGCGTCGGGGCCGGGGTGGGGCCCATCAGCCGTCGCCCGTGAAGGCCGCTGCGCAGGCCATGGGGTTGCGGGTCACCGACGACCTCGCGGATCTCGCCGAGGTCGACGTCGACCTCGGCGTCGTGGTCGCCTACGGGCGCATCATCAGGCCGGACCTGCTGGCCCGGGTGCCCATGATCAACGTCCACTTCTCCCGCCTGCCCCGCTGGAGGGGTGCGGCACCGGTGGAGGCACCTACGTCTTTACCCCCTTCCACGTACCGTGGGCCGAGGAGGCCACCGGCGTCGACTTCACGCCGTGCACGGACGCAGATGGGACCTGGAACCCGACCGCGGAGTGCGGCTCGTTTTCCATGGATCCCATGGCCGTCGGCAGCTGGAATGACGGCTGTAATCACCAGCGCAGCGGCTATCTCGACACCTGCGGGCCTGCCTTCGGTGAGGCTCACCCCGCGCCGGCGGTGACGATCAGTTCGCCACTGGATCAAGAGATTTTCGAAGCCATTGACGGCAACGCCACCATCGACATCGCCTACGACGTTCAGCACGAGTGGCCGATCCGAGAGGTTCGCTTTGTGATCAACGGGGACGTGGGGGGCTATGATCCGGTGCAGGGGGCCGGCTTTTATCAATGGCCGCCAGCGCCAACCTTTGAGGGCCTGTCGGGGAACTTCCCCGAGGGCACCTACGACATCCGTATTGAGGCCGAGGACTGGGGCGGCGTGGTCGGCTTCGCTCAGGTCAACGTCGCCGTCGGAAACGAGACACCGAATCCTACGCCCGAGCCTGAGCCTGGCGACTCCGGTGATGGTTCCGGCGGAGACTCCGGGGACGACTCTGGTGACTCCGGCGTCGGCGAGACCGGCGGAGACGCGGGACTCAACGATCGCGGGGATGAGGGCTGCGCGTGTGATGTCGGTCGTGAGCAGAGCCCGCTCGGTGCGCTCGGCTTGCTTTTGCCTCTCGGAGTTCTCGGGCTCCGTCGCCGTCGTCGTTGATACTCGGGTCGTCGCTGCCCGGCGGTCTCGCGAGTCAGAAAAGGCGCACGTGGTACGAACCTGAGATGGCCCCGGTGGCCTCTCGAAGGGCCTCTTCGCAGGAGCCCGCGCGGTGCGCCTCGCGACTGGGTGCTCGCGCGCATCCATACGTTCACGGAGTCGCCCCGCACTCGACGAGGGGGGGCGCGGTCGCCCAGCGTTCGCGCGCTCGATTGAGATCAGCGGTGGAGGGTGCGATACTCGTCACCGTATGAGACGCCGTTGGATTCCGCTCCTGACGCTTCTAGCCCTGGGTTCGTGCGGGAAGCAGGGGGCGTCCTCTGGGGACGCGGGGGATGACGACGGCCGGATCTTCCTCACCAACGGCATTGAGGTCGTCGTGGAAGATGACGGGGGGCTCTCACTCGTGGATGACGGACGCCGAATTTGGGGGCTCGCGCCCGGACACGGACCGCGCGTGTCCACCTTCAATATCGGCTGGTCGGGCGACACCGCCATCTGGGAGTTCACCCGCACCAACGAGGAGACGGTGGAGTATCCGCTCCTCAAGGGCGTCGAGCAGGGAGGGGGATATGAGCCAGAGGGGATCCCGGATAGGACGTGGGCTGTCTTTGGCCAGGAGGGGAGCGATGAAGAGGTCCGGGTGTACCTTGGGGCAAATTCTACGGATTCGGATTTCAGCCGCGTCACGATCCAGCTTCCGACAGGGCAGACGCCCACGTCCGTCGCCCTCCCCGTTCGATGCACGGAGACCGGCACCTTTCATGGGTTCGGGGGGCAGTACGAGACGACCGATCAGCGCGGGAAGTCCTTTGACCTGTTCGTGAGCGAGCAGGGGATCGGTCGAGAGCCAACGGAGCCATCCCAGCCGATCAACGGATCGGAGCACACCGCTTACTTCCCCATGCCCTACTATTTGGATGCGGACGGCGCGGGGGCGGTGTGGGACACCGACTACCGCATGCACGTCGATTTGTGCGCCACCGACTCACAGGTGGCGTGGTTCGAGACGTTGGAGCCAGAGCACGAGCTGTGGGTGCTCAGTGGACCGACGCCCGCCGACGTGATCCGGCAGCTCTCGGACCGAGTCTCTCGTCCCAAGCGACCGCCGACGTGGGCGTGGTCGCCGTGGATGGCGGCGCAAGGTGGCTCCGATTCCGTGCGCGCTGAAAAGCTCGCGTTGGAGGCGGCGCAGATCCCCTACTCGGCGATCTGGGTGCAGGACTGGACGGGCATCCGCATGAACCTCGACGGGGGGTTTGGCGTGCAGTACCGGTGGCTTCCGGATCTCGAGCTCTATCCGGACCTCGCCGAGCTCATCGCCGAATTCCACTCGGACGGGAAGAAGTTCCTCACCTACGCGAACCCCTTCGTGTCGAAGACACCGACCCTGGAGCACTACCCGGAGATGGTCGCCCAAGGGCTGACTATCAAGCAGAACGGGGAGGTGTACGACCACGCGGCGCCCAATCTGATCTCCACGCATCCGGACCTCACCAACGAGGCGTCGCGCGAGTACGTCAAATCATTCTTGCGCGCCATGGTGGAGACCTACGGCATGGACGGCTGGATGGTTGATTTTGCGGAGTGGTTGCCGCTCAATTCGGAGTTGTCGAACGGCAGTGACCCCCGCGCCTATCACAACCGCTACCCAGAGGCGTGGCAGCGGCTGACCCGGGAGGTGATGGACGAGATGCGGCCCAACGGCGACTGGGTGAGCTTCGCGCGATCGGGCTGGCGGGGCGTGCACGACGTGGCGATGATTCACTGGGTGGGCGATCAAGAGTGCACGTGGTCGGAGTACGACGGCCTGCCCACCGTGGTGCCCGCCATGCTCAATCTGGGGCTCTCCGGCCAGCCCTACGTGACTCACGACATCGCCGGATTCAGCGGGGGGCCCTCGGGCAAGGAGCTGTTTCAGCGCTGGACCGAGCTCGGGGCGTTCACGCCCATCATGCGCACCCACGACGGCAACAAGAAGCTGGAGAACTGGTCGTGGGATTCGGACACCGAGACCACCGCGCACTTCCGACGCTTCGCGAATATCCACGAACTGTTGGTGCCGGAGCTGGAGGCGATGGCCGCCCAGGCCGACGCGAGCTCCATGCCCATGGTGCGCCACTTGATGATCGAGTTCCCCAACGACGTCGCGTCGCGAGCCGTGCACGATCAGTTTATGCTGGGAGACTCGCTCCTCGTCGCGCCCGTGGTGGAGGAGGGGGCGACCACCCGCACGCTCTATCTGCCACCGGGCACCTGGTACCACGTGTGGACGGGCGACACCTACGACGGCGGCGCGACGCTCACCATCGACGCGCCCATCGGGAGCCCGCCGGTGTTCTCGTTGGGGGGAGACCGGCCCGACCTGCGGGCGGTGCCGTAGCGGGAGCGAACGTCAGTCCGCCGCGGTGACGCGGGTGACCTCTTTGAGGGTGGTGACGCCCTCCATGATTTTGTTCAGACCCGCGCGTCGCAAGGTCGCCATGCCGCCACGGATGGCCTCCTCTTTGATCTCCGTGGTGGAGGCCCCTTGCAAGATGAGGTCTTTGAGGCTCGGCGAGAGGACCATGACCTCGTAGAGCGCGACGCGTCCTTTGTGCCCGGTATCGGCGCAGGTGTTGCAGCCTTTGCCCTTCATGACCTTGCATTCTTTGGCCTCTTTCTGGCTCATGCCAGCGTCCACCAGTGCCTCGACGGATTTCTCTGGGTCCTCGACCTTACAGTCCCCACAGATTTTACGAGCGAGACGTTGAGCGACGATCATGTTCACCGACGCGGTCACGAGGAACGGCTCGACGCCCATGTTCAGGAGACGATTGACCGTGGATGGGGCGTCGTTGGTGTGCAGGGTTGAGAGCACCAAGTGGCCCGTGAGCGCGGCCTTAACCGAGATCTCGGCGGTCTCAAAGTCACGAATCTCGCCGACCATGATGATGTCGGGATCCTGGCGAAGGAAGGAGCGAAGCGCGGCCGCGAAGTTAAGCCCGATGTCGTCGTGCATCTGACACTGGTTGATCCCTTCGAGGTTAAACTCGACAGGATCTTCCGCGGTGGAGATGTTGACGTCGTCATTGTTGAGCTCTGAGAGCGCGGAGTACAACGTTGTGGTCTTGCCGGAGCCCGTAGGACCGGTCACCAAGCACATCCCGTAGGGTTTGTGGATCGACGACTTGAAGTCCGCGAGGGGCTTGCCCTCGAAGCCGAGCTTGGTCATGTCGAGCTGAAGATTTTCTTTGTCGAGGAGACGAAGGACGATCTTCTCCCCGAAGAGACAGGGGAGGGTGGACACACGAAAGTCCATCTCGCGGCCTCCGCTCATGCGAATTTTGATGCGGCCGTCCTGGGGGAGGCGGCGCTCCGCGATGTCGAGGTTCGCCATGATCTTGAAACGGCTGGTGATGGCGTTGCGCAGCTTGAGCGGCGGGTTCATCTCGTGTTGGAGCACGCCGTCGATGCGGTAGCGGACACGATAGCCCTTCTCGTAGGGTTCGACGTGGATGTCGGAGGCGCCCTTATTAATGGCGTTGATCAATATGAGGTTGCAGAGTTTGACGACCGGCGCTTGTCCCGCCTCGTTCTCGCTGTCGACGGCGTCGAAGTCGTCGCCGCCGGCCTCGGCCACATCGATCTCGTCGAGCTCCATATTGCCGAGCACCTCGGAGTAGTCGCGGACCTGTTCGGCCTCCTCGTACGAGCGCTCGATGGCGGCCTCGATGGCGGTGTCCGTACTGACGACGGGTTCAATGTTGAGTCCGGTCAAGAACTTCAGGTCGTCGATGGCGTAGATATTGGTGGGGTCGCTCATCGCGACGATCAGCGAACCGCCCGCTTTTTGGACCGGGATGCACAGGTGCTTGAGGGCGACCTCCTTGGGCACCAGGGCGAGGGTCTCTTCATCGATCTCGTACTCGTCCAGGCTGATCGGTGGGACGCCGTACTGGCGGGACAAAAAGTCGCTGAGCTCACGCTCCGCCAGAATTCCGAGCTTGGTCAGGCTGTACGCGAGTCGCTTGCCCGAGCTTCGTTGGTCCGACTGGGCCTCACGAAGTTGCTCGGTCGAAATAAGGTTCTCTCTGACAAGCAGTTCTCCAATACGGTCGCTCATGGTGTTCCAATGGGCAAAACATCGCCCGCTCGGGGGAGCCTACCCTGTACGAGGTGTGCACCGCTACTTGGGGACAGGCCGGGTCTGGGCTATATGTCCGCCACCCGCCATGACCGAAGGCCGCGACAAAAACAAAGTGCGCAAACCGCGCGAAGAGGATTCGCGCGCCACGGACAAGGCGACCGACACCCGCGGACGGCATCGACCGAGCCGCGCCGCCGACAAGCCGCATCGAAGGCCGCGGAATTCCGGGCCAAAAATTCGCAGCGGGTCGGTGCGTCTTGAGCATCCGATCGCGCGACGTGTTCGCGCAGGACACCCGTGGCTTTATCGCGAAGCCCTCGGTCGTGTGACGGAAGAGTGGACCAACGGAGACATCGTTCCGGTGGTGGACGTGGAGGGGTATCCGGTCGGGGCGGGGCTGTTCGACACCGAGGGCGGCGTCGCGCTGCGCATGGTGTCACGCGATCCCGACTTCCAGTGGTCCGACGAAGAGGTTGCGCGCCGCGTGGAGCGGGCGCTCAAGGTGCGTGAGGGACACGCCGAGGGCTGCGAGCGCGCGCGCCGGTTGATTCACGCGGAGGCGGACGGCTTCCCCGGCTTGTCCGTGGATCGCCTCGGCGAC
The DNA here is from genome assembly GCA_040265175.1 of Nannocystaceae bacterium. Classification (GTDB taxonomy): domain Bacteria; phylum Myxococcota_A; class Polyangia; order Nannocystales; family Nannocystaceae; genus JAAZXR01. The sequence goes on along the minus strand of JBDQGY010000157.1, from coordinate 4,747 downwards.
CACCTCCTGATCTACCAGTACGCGCGGTGTGCCGATCGGGTCCTCGGGACGCTGACACAGGCCCTGTCCGAGTCGCTCTCGGACATCAAGGGGATCTATCTGCAAGAGCGGACGCGGCCGGTGACGCCGGACGAGCGCCGACAGCCGTCGCGTCTGCTTGCCGGGCAGCCCGCACCCGCGGAGTTTACCGTGGACGAAGACGGCTTGACCTTCCACGTAGATATCTCCGCGCCGACTTCCCCAGGATTGTTCCTCGACCTTCGCGAGGGGCGCCGCTGGTTTGAGAACTTGGCGAAGGGGCGAGACGTGCTCAACTTGTTTAGCTTCACCGGAGCGTTCGCTGTTCGCGCGGTGCGTGCCGGCGCCGCCAACGTGACGAACGTGGACGCCGCGGCGCGATCACACGCGAAGTGCCGGCAAAACCTGGCCGCCTCTGGCTTGGACCCGGAGGGGTGTGAGGCGCTCACGGGAGACGTCTTTAAGTACCTCGACCGATTCTCCTCTCGGAAGGAGCAATTTGATCTTGTGGTGGTGGACCCCCCGCCGTTTTCCAACGTGAAGGGCTCGGTGTTCTCAGCGTTACGCGACTGGGGCGGGCTCATCGAGGGGATCGCTTCGGTCGTGGCGCCGGGTGGGCGCGTGCTGACGGTTTGCAACGCCGCGCGGCTGACCGATGGAGAGCTGCTCGAGGCAGTGGGCGAGGGGGGGCGTAGAGCCTCTCGGGAGGTGCGACTTGTGGGCGAGTGTGGCTTGCCCGGAGACTTCCCGGTGTTGCCCGCGTTCCCCGAGGGTCGATACCTCAAGGTTAAACTTCTCGAGTTTGAGTAGGCGTCGGGGCGCGTGTCCTTGAGCCGTAAATCCGTCGGGAGGGCCTCCGAGGGGAGTGTGTACTCTGGGCGATATCGGACGTCGCCCGCGGTGGGAGGGGGCGCAGTGAGCCTTTCACGGGCGCAAGGAGTTCGGCGGGGCGGCCCTTTTGCATCGCGGCCGCGTCCGCTAGTCTCTGGGCAACACCATGAATGAAATTTTTGACCGCGTCCTGCAGGCCGCTCGCAAACTAGGTGCGTCTGATGTTCACTTGAAGGTGGGGTTGCCGCCAATTTTTCGTATCAAGGGGTCGTTGCGAACGCTCAAAGACGTGCCGCCCATGACGAGCGACGTCGTCATGACCTTCGCGCTCAATATGATGAGCGAGCAGCAGCAAGAGAAGTTCACGAAGAATGGCGAGGCGGATTTGGCCTACGGCACGCCGGACGGGTCGCGCTATCGCGTGAATCTGTTCAAGCAGCGCGGGGAGACCGGCATGGTGCTCCGAATTATTCCTGCCAAGATTCCGGCCTTTGACAACCTGAATGTCCCGAAGCGTGTCCGCGATCTCTCCAAAGAGCACCGCGGTCTCGTGCTGGTGACGGGGGTCACTGGATCGGGCAAGTCCACCACGCTCGCCTCCCTCATCGACCTCGTCAATCAAGAGCGGGCGTGCCACATCGTGACGGTGGAGGACCCCATCGAGTACGTCTTCCAAGACCGCAAGTCGGTGGTCAATCAGCGTGAGCTCGGCTTTGACACCCAGTCGTTTGAGAACGCGCTCCGTGCGGCGCTGCGTCAGGACCCGGACGTCATCCTGGTTGGCGAGATGCGGGACTATGAGACTATCCGGACCGCGCTCCTCGCGGCGGAGACTGGGCACCTCGTGTTCTCCACGCTCCACACGCTCGACGCCAAGGAGACCATCAACCGCATTGTTCAGATGTTCCCCCCGCACGAGCAAAACGCCGTGCGCTTGCAGCTCGCGGAGATTTTGCAGGCGATCGTGTCGCAGCGCCTGCTCCCGAGGGCGGACGGCAAGGGGATGATCCCGGCGTGCGAGGTGCTCATCAACACACCTCGCATCAAGGACATGATCATTGACCCGATGCGGACCAGTGAGATCACGGACGCGGTCAAGGAGGGCGCACACCCCTACGGGATGCTCTCGTTCGATCAGTCGCTCACCAATCTGGTGAAACGGAACCTGATCACGTACGACACGGCGCTGTCCGCATCGACGAACCCCGACGATTTCGCGCTGTTCTTCCGCGGCGTCGAGTAGCGGGGCGAGTGCGCCGAGCCCCGGCGTCTGCGGGGGCTTTGGGGACGCCAACGGCCATCGCGCGAGGATTCGGCATCAGAGGGTGAGATGCGGCGTCAGACCGACTATGCTCTCGCGGCCATGGCAACGACCCCCACGTCCGTCGACGCGCACGCTATCCGTGCGAGCTTCCTCGATTTCTTCGGTGCACGAGATCACGAGGTGGTGCGTAGCTCACCGCTCGTCCCACAAAATGATCCGAGCCTCTTATTTGTGAACGCGGGCATGGTTCAATTCAAGGACGTCTTCACCGGCCGGGAGCAGCGAACCTACACCCGCGCGACGAGCGTCCAGCGATGTCTCCGCGCCGGGGGTAAGCACAATGACCTCGACAACGTCGGTTTTACGCCCCGACACCACACGCTGTTTGAGATGCTCGGCAACTTCTCGTTTGGGGACTACTTCAAGCAAGACGCAATCCGCTACGCGTGGGAATTCCTCACGAAGGTCCTCGCGATCCCTGAGGAGCGGCTGTGCGTCTCGGTCTTCAACGGAGATGGAGAGCAGGCACCCTTTGACCAGGAGGCCTACGAGCTGTGGCTCCCGCTTGTCCCGAAGGAGCGAATCTACGCCTTCGACGCGAAGGAGAACTTTTGGCAGATGGGGGACACGGGTCCGTGCGGTCCGTGCAGCGAGATCCACATCGCGGTGGATGGAGCCGCGCCGCCGGATGCTGGCACGCCCGGAAAGGGTCCGGCCTTTGAGGACAGCAAGTACTTGGAACTGTGGAATCTCGTGTTCATGCAGTACGAGAAGGTTGCGGGGGGCGGCCTCAAAGATCTCCCGAAGCCGAGCATCGACACGGGCGCGGGTCTAGAGCGGTTGGCGGCGACCGTGGCCGGGGCAAAAAGCAACTACGAGACCGAACTGCTCGCCCCACTCGTCCGGCTCGGCAAGTCTCTCGCGGGGGTCTCCGGACCTCAAGGTGATCAAGAAGCGGCGTTTCAAGTCATCGCCGACCACGCGCGCGCGACCGCGTTCCTCATCGCCGACGGCGTGTTCCCCGACCGTGACGGCCGCGCCTACGTGCTCCGCCGCATCATGCGCCGGGCGATTCGGTATGGCACCCGCGTGGGACTCGACGACACATTCTTCCCCCGTGTATGCACGGAGGTAGCAGATCTGTTCTCAGACGCCTATCCCGAGTTGCAGGCCGCGCGCGCCACGATCGAAGAGGTTGTGGGGGCAGAAGAGGCGTCCTTTCGTCGGACCTTGAGCCGCGGGATCAAGCGACTTGAGGGCACGCTCGAGGAACTCGAGCCCGCCACGAAGGCCTTCCCCGTCCCCGTGGCGGCGGAGCTTTACGACACCTACGGATTCCCGATCGACTTGACGGGGGTCATCGCCAAAGAGCACGGCCTCTCGCTTGATGAGGCGGCTGTCGGTGCTGAGGTGAAGGAGCGCCAGGCGGGTGGCGAGCAGCGCCTCGGTGGCGGAGACGAGAAAGTGTCGGACATCTACTTCGCGCTCGAGCAGCGACTCACGCAGTCCTTTGTGGGCTACGAGACGCTTGAATGCGACGCCAAGGTGACCGCTCTGCTCGTCGGTGGCGTGGAGATGAACTCCGCGTCGTTGGGCGATGAGGTAGAGGTGCTCTTGGATCGCACCCCCTTGTATGCGGAGAGCGGCGGTCAGATCGGTGACGAGGGAATCCTCGCGTGGGAGGGCGGGGGACGCCTCGCCATTACGGACTGCGTCAAGCCAGCGACCTCGCTGCACGTCCATCGCGGCGTCGTGGAGGCGGGTGGACTTGAGGTGGGCGCGACTGTGTCCGTGCGGGTGCAGGGGACACGACGGGACGCGATTCGCCGGAACCATTCAGCGACGCATCTCCTCCACCACGCGCTTCGAGAGGTGCTCGGCCCTCACGTCATTCAAAAGGGCTCCCTTGTGACCCAAGACCGACTTCGGTTCGATTTCAGTCACAACCGGCCGGTGACCGCGGACGAGCGTCGCGCGGTTGAGGCGCTCGTCAACGCGGAGATCTGGGCGAACGCGCCCTCTACCACGAAGGAGATGAGCCTCGACGCCGCGAAAGATGCTGGAGCGATCGGCCTGTTTGGAGAGAAATATGGCGAGGAGGTGCGGGTGGTCTCCATCGGTCGCTCCTCGGTGGAACTTTGCGGCGGAACCCACGTCCACGCCGCCGGTGAGATCGGGATGTTGTGTGTGGTTTCGGAGACAGGAATCGCCCAGGGTGTCCGACGGCTCGAGGCCGTCACCGGTGCAGGCGCCCTGCAACATGTGCAGTCAATGACGGGCCACCTTGAGGAGGCGGGCGCCATGGTCCACGCCTCGGGTGGGGCAGAGGTGGTGGACCGCGTCGAGAAGATCCTTCAAGACCTCAAGGGGAAGGACCACGAGATCACGGCGCTCCAGCGCAAGTTGGCCACCGGTGGCGGCGGTGAGGAGGCTGTGGTTGAGGTTGAGGGCGTGAAGATCCTCGCCCGAGCGGTGCCGGGGGCAGACGCGAAGTCCCTCCGCGACGCGGCGGACACTTTGCGTGATCGCCTCAAAACCGGCGTGGTGGTGCTCGCAGGGGAGCGTGACGAGAAAGCGATGCTGCTCGTGGCGGTGACCGCGGACCTCAAGGGGAAATTGCACGCAGGGAAACTG
>JBDQGY010000156.1:0-10608 GCA_040265175.1 Nannocystaceae bacterium | reverse complement strand
GGTCGCGCTCGGGCGCGCCAACGCGGCTCGCAACGGCATCGAACACGCGGCTTTCGAGGAGCAAAATCTCTATCAAGATCCCGCCCGCGCTGCGTGGGCGGGGATGTCTTGGGATCGGGTGCTGCTCGACCCGCCACGGACGGGGGCAGAGGAGGTAGTGCGCGTGTTGGGCAGTATGCAGCCGCCCCGGATTGTCTACGTCGCATGCGGTCCAGAGAGCCTCGCGCGGGACGCCGGAATCCTTGTGGGAGAGTTCGGCTACGAGCTTGAGGCGGCGGGCGTGGTGGACATGTTTCCCCACACTGCCCACTTTGAGAGCATTGCCGTTTTTGCCCGCCCAGGAGAGTAAAAAAAAAACCCACCGCGGTGGGTGGGGCGAAGTTCCCAGACTAGGACTCGAACCTAGATTGACGGGATCAGAACCCGGTGTCCTGCCGATTGGACGATCTGGGAGAGGTCGTCAGCGACGACACGAGACCAAACTGTAGTGGATCAAGGGTGGCTGTCAAGCACGCAGACGGAGTGTCAGGGCCCGCCTGACAAGACGACATAGAGCACCGGGATGGAGACACCCACGGCGACCAGGATGGCGCCCCGTCCGCGCAGACCCCGGCGACCCGGGAGCATGAACATGCCAGACACGGCCAGACCCAACAGCAAAATGGCGTAGGCGTCCGCGATCAAGGTCCACGCTCTCTTGCCTCGGTTGAGGTGCAGCCAATTGGAGGCGCGAAGCAACCATCGAGGGGACCGGCCTCGTACGAGGACCTCGCCGGAGGCGCGCGTGATGGTCAACTCCGCGGAGTCGGTGGTGACCTGGACCTCCTCGTCGACCCCAAACACGTCGGTGGGGGCTTCCTCGAGACCCGCCGCGGCAAGGGCGGCATCGGCGAGGGCGCGGTCCTCCCAGTCATCGCTCCCGAGGGGGAGCTGGTAGGTTCGCTCGTAGGAGTTGAAGTTCGGATCCCAGTCCGAGATGTGATTGACCGCGAGACCCGAGAGCGCGTAGACAAAGGTCAATCCCACCAGCAGGTAGCCCACATCGCGGTGGGCGGCGCGGAGCCACTGCCGCCAGCGACGGAACAGCGATCGGTTCGGGGGGCGGTCGACCTTAGAAGAGGGCATATCGCTGCTCCTCCCACGGATCTGCGCGGTTGTGGTAGCCACGCGTCTCCCAATATCCAGGCGCGTCTTTTTCTACAAATCGAAGACCGGTCACCCACTTCGCGCTCTTCCAAAAATAAAGGTCTGGCACGACCGCGCGAAGCGGCGCGCCGTTCTCCAACGCGAGGGGCGCACCATCGAGGCGATACGCGAGGAGATTGTTGCGGCCGCGCAACGACGCGAGAGGCACGTTGGCGGTGTAGCCGGCGGCGCCTTCAAAAATCAGATGTTTGGCGCGATCCAAGACGCCGACGGTACGGCAGATGGTCTCGATGGAGACACCGCGGACCTTTGCACCGAGGACGGACCAGCCGGTCACGCAGTGGACGTCGACCTCGGCGTCGTGTTGATCAAGGGCGAGGAGGTCGCGCATGGTCATTGTGGTCGGCGTGTCGACCTCCCCGTGGACTCGCAGCCTGAGTTGACCCGGTCGAGGATCTCCGGCGACGCCGCCCATGGGACGAAAGCGACTCAGGACGCGTTGGCCAGGGGGGAGCCGCGGTCGACCGTCTGCGCGACGCTCTCGTTTGGCGAGGGCGGTCGCTTCGTCATCGATCCAGCGGCGCGCACCGAGGGCGACCAGCGCCGTGCCGGCGGCGGCAGCGAGCAGGCGTCGGCGTCGAATGTGCGCCCGATGTTCGCGCTCTCCTCGTTGATACAGGTCCATGACGATGTGTTTATCGAACGTTGGGAGTATGCGCCCTGTTACGATGATGGCGAGTCGGCGTCTGTATTTTCTGGAGAGGGGGCCGGCCCGCGGGGATCGCGGTCACGGCCGGAAGCGCCGAGGGGAGTGGATGCCGGGGCCACAAATTGCGGATTTTCAGGCGAATCACGGCGACTGGGCGGGGTCGGAGCGGCCGCGGATCTCCGAGTTGACAGGGTCCGCGGAGGCGGTCACCGTCGCCCTCGCGTTGGCGTGAGTTGCCAACCGCAGGAGCATGGAATGAGCGCACAAGAACTTAAGAGCACCGCTGCAGCGCTGGTGGCCCAGGGCCGGGGCATCCTTGCAGCCGACGAGAGCACCGGCACCGTAGGAAAGCGACTCGCCTCTATCGGCGTCGAAAACACCGAGGGAAACCGCCAGGCCTATCGACAGTTGTTGTTCACTTCGCCGGAGATGGAGAGTCACATCAGCGGTGTGATCATGTACGACGAGACGATTCGTCAGTCGACGGACTCGGGCGTCTCGTTCGGGGAGCTGCTTGCGACCAAGGGAGTGATGCCGGGGATTAAGGTGGACACGGGAGCCAAGCCGCTCGCCGCAGCGCCCGGTGAACTCGTCACGGAGGGACTCGACGGACTGAGAGGTCGACTCGAGGAGTACCGCGGGCTCGGGGCGAGGTTCGCCAAATGGCGCGGGGTCATCACTATCGCCGAGGGGGCGCCGTCCCTGCGATGCATAGAGGCAAACGCTCACGCGCTGGCGAGGTACGCGGCGCTGTGCCAAGAGGCGGGCATCGTGCCGATCGTCGAGCCAGAGGTGCTCATGAGCGGCGGGCACACCATCGACCGCTGCGAGGCTGTGACGCGGGACACCCACCGGATGGTCTTCGCGCAGCTCGCCCGCTGCGGCGTTCGCTTTGACGGGATGTTGCTCAAGCCAAATATGGTGATCTCGGGACAAGACTGCGAGAGTCAAGCTGGGGTACAGGAGGTGGCGGAGCGTACCGTCGCGCTGCTACGCGACACGGTGCCGGCGTCGGTCCCGGGGATCGTGTTCCTCTCGGGCGGACAAAGCGAGACGCTAGCCACGCAGCACCTCCAGGCCATGAACGAGGGCAACCCCTCGTTGCCTTGGGTTTTGTCCTTCAGCTACGGGCGCGCGCTTCAAAGCTCCGCGCTGCAGGCCTGGGGTGGCAAATCGTCGAACGTGGGGGTCGCGAGCAAGGCGCTCCTTCACCGGGCGCGCTGTAACGCACACGCGGCGCGGGGTGAGTACAACTCCTCCATGGAGTAGCCGCGATCGCGGATCAATCCTCGGTCACCCGCACCACGATGGCCGGGTCGCCGATCTCTGATGCCTCCGCGGAAGCGGTGACGGAGACGTGGTGGGTGGCGCGAATTCTCGCCTCCACAATTTTTGCGTGCATCGGGGCGAGCAGCCGAGTCGCGAGGAGGCCGCGATCCACATCTCCGCACACGAGCCGTATGCGGCCTGTGTCGGTTAAAAATCCAAAGTCCTCCGCCGTGTCCAGAACGCCGGCATCGAGGCGCAGGTGTACGGGGCGCCCGGCGCTCTCAAGACAGCCTTCGAGCATCAGCGTCGCGCCGCTTCGGGGTGACGTTTGGAAGTTCAGGCCAAGCTCTGCCAGAGCGCGTGCTAGCTCCTCCACGGTCACGCCGGCGACCTCGGCTTCCACGTATTGACTCACCACCGGATGATGCCTCGACTCGCCGCCGGATGCGAGCGGTGCGCTACGCGAGCCGAGCGCGATGCTCTGCCCACGCGAGTAAGGCATGGATAGACTCCGCGTGGCTGCGGCTCATGGGAACGGTCGCATCGACCGCGGCGCGGAGGTCGTCCGCGCTGACGGGGCGACCTCGTGCGAACGCGCGCAGGCGAGCCTCTGTCACGGCCGCCTCGATCTCGGCACCCGACCAGCCCTCGGCAGCTCCGGCAACCTCGGCGAAGGCCTCAAATGTGTCGTTGAGGGGAGGGGGGGCGCCGAGGCTGCGCTCAGGTACCTTACGTAGGTGAACGTCGAGAATCTCGACCCTCGCGGAGGCGTCGGGCAAGCCGATGAAAAACGTCTCGTCGAGCCGGCCCCGTCGGATCAACTCGGGCGGAATCCTCGATATATCGTTGGCGGTGGCGACCACAAACACGGTCTGTGTTCGATCCTGCATCCAGGTGAGCAGCGAGGCCATCAACCTCGCGGAGGTGCCACCATCGCTCGCGCTGTTGTTGCCCGCCGGCATGCTCTTGTCGATTTCGTCCAGCCAGAGCACCACTGGCGCCATGCGTTCGCATACCTTGATGACGGAATGTAGGTTTCGCTCCGAGGACCCGAGCGCCGATGAGAACAGGGCGCCCACGTCGAGGCGCAAGATGGGGAGCCCGAGCAGCTCGCCGCAGGCGCGGGCCGCGAGGCTCTTGCCGCAGCCTTGAACCCCCACCAGCAGCACTCCCTTTGGGCGTGGGATGCCGGCGAGGCGCGCCTTTGGGTGCAGGGACAGCGCCCGCTGAGATAGCCATCCCTTGAGCGCTTCGAGCCCGCCGATTTCATCTGGTGGGACAGGGAGGACTCGCGCGAGGGCGCCGCCGGTGTCGAGCATGCTCCCCTTGTGCTCGCGAAGGTGGTGCAGGAGGTCCTCGACGTTCTCGCTGGACTCGCCCAAGGCGAATCGAAGCGCGCGCGTCGCTTGCTGCTCACCGAGTCCAACGCAGGCGCGGGCAAGTGTCTTGATCTGTTCAGCGTCCACCCAACCCGGGGGTGTGGACGCTGTCCACTGTTCGAGAGTGGTGGCCACCACGGTGACGAGCTCTGCGTCGGTCGGGAGCGGGAGGGCGAGAGGTGTCAGGCTCGACTGGAGCGTCCGCTCGAAGGGGGCGGGGCTCACGATGACGATCACGGGCCCCATGGGTCGCGCGCTCTGTTCACGAAGCTCGCGTCGGGCGACGGGGTCTTTGAGCCAAGGGTCCGGCTCAAAGAACACCCACATCTCTTCACTGGGGCGCTGTCGCAGGTTGCGGAGATTCTCGAGGAGAGGGGTGGGGGCGCGACCTTCATCGACGCCGGAGGCCGCGGACCACATTCGTAATTCTAGGTCCGAGGTGTCCGCATGTCGTTCCAGCAGACGGAGGGCTCGCGCCTCTTCTTCTGTCTCCAGATAAAAACATCGGACCCCCGCGCGAATGAGCACCGGCAGTCGCTCAAGGGTGTTCTCTGGTCGGAGCGTCGACAACACCGGGAGCATAGCACCCTGTCAGGGGGCAGCGTCGCTGACGCGGACGCCACTTGTTAGGAGATGTCGTCGCGTCGACGCGCGCGGTCCATCTCACGTTTCTGTTCACGCTCTCGTATGGACGCCCGCTTGTCGTGGAGTTTTTTGCCCTTGCCGAGGGCGATGCCGAGTTTGATCCGTCGGTCTTTTAGATACACCTTCGTCGGAACGACGGTGACCCCTTGGAGCTTGACCGCGTCGCGGATGGAGTCGAGCTCTTTGCGTTTGAGCAGGAGCTTTCGCTTCCGAAGTGGCTCGTGATTTCGCGCGTGCGCGTTGGTGTATTCGGCGACGTGGGCCTGCATGAGGTACAGCTCGTCGCCGAAGAACTGACAAAAGGCCTCTGCCAGGCTGATCTTCCGATCGCGAATGGATTTAACCTCGCTCCCGACGAGCGAGATTCCCGCCTCGTACTCTTCGATAAAGAGATACTCATGGCGGGCTTTGCGATTCTCCACGAGCAAGCCGGGGGTAGTCTTCTTTGTTTTGCGCGCGGCCAACACTGGCACGCTACGCAACCCGGCGCAGCAGGGCAAGTCCTTGCAGATCCAGCGCTCCGCAGCCGTCTAGCGCGTCCAAGCAGCCCTGAAGGGTGGCGCCGGTAGAGATGACATCATCGAGGAGGAGGACCCGACGCCTGCGCAGCCGACCATGACAACCCCGGGCGACCGAGAAGGCGCCGGAGGTGTTGCGTATTCGCTGCACGCGAGACAGACCCACCTGTGCCGGGCGATGGCGTCGACACAGCACGCCCCGCGGGAGCAGCTCGGCGTTGAGTCTGTGTAAAGCGAGCTGCTGCGCGATTAACTCTGTGTGGTTATATCCGCGGGCGTATCGTCGAACCCTACTCATCGGCACTGGGATGATGGTGATCGGAAGGCCACGAGCGAGCGTGGCAATTCGGTCGCTGAGGAGGTCGGCGAACATTCGCGCGACCCCGAAGTCTCGATGATATTTTAGCCGCCGAAGCGGCGCCTTGAGGGGGCCTTCGTAGGCGAAGGTGGCGTTGGCTTTGGAGCTGAAATCGTGGGCGAGGGGAGTGCAGTCGTCGAGGCAGCTTCGACACATCCCAGAGGAACTTGGGGTGAGCATCAGACGACCACATGCGCCGCATGCTCGACCCGCAAAGAGGGTGAGGGGCATGCCCCCTCTCTCGCCATTGTGTTCAAACTGTTGCAGGAGATCTCTCAAAAGATCTCAGCGAGCCCCGCGCAAAGATCGGAGTCTCGCGGAGAAAATGTAGGACACCGAGAGACACGAAAAAGACAAAATTGACCTCAGAGTCCTCAGGATGTGTTTTTAGAGGCTTTTTCGTCGAGGTGGGTAGTGTCCGAGTCGTGGTCACATTGATTGACAAAAAGCAAACCGAACGTGGCATTGGGTCTGGAAGCGCGTCACAACCCATATAGAGGACTCAATCATGCAAAAGGCCACAATCAGACTGAACGTTGGACAGAGCATCACGACCTCCCGCATTCGGGTTGACGCAGGGGACGTCGCCGCGGTGGAGCGCGAACGAATGGTCGCGGCAGAAGGCGAGCCGAGCGCGATGGAGATGTCTCGACTTTTGGGATCCGTTTCGAATAGCAAGTTCGCGCCGCCGGAGACGATCGTGCAGCGAAGTGCGGAGGCGGTGTCAGGTTCACTTCGTGGGGTCTCCGAACAAGTGAGGGTGTTCGGGGTCACCGGGTTAAAGGTGTTGGGCCCACGCGTCAAGTTAGGCGAACCACTGGAGGTGCTCGCGACCGTCGGCTTCCGGAGTCGCGGCCGAGATGAGAGTGAATTTGCGACCTTGTTCGTGGAGGTCCGTCGCGCCAAGGGCTCGACGGCGCTGAGGTATGAGATGGGGGTCGAGCTCGTACCTCAAGTCGTGCCTTGTCCCGGTTGGGACATCGGCTCGGCTAGCGCTGCATCGGGGGTGTACGCCGCCTAGGTAGGGCATCCCCTCGACGCGCTACCTCGTTCTCGGGCGGAGAGGAGGAGCCTGTCGTGAGGCGCGGGCCTTCACGTGTGTGGAGGCCCTTTTTATGCCTTCAAAACCAGAGCGGAGGCGGTGTCACCGGCGGCACATCCTGCGAACAGAATGTAGCCGCCGCCGCGGAGGCGCGCCTCTGCGATCGCCTCTGCGATGAGGCGCGCGCCGGTGGGAGCTTGGGGGTGGCCGTAGATCAGCGAGGATCCGTTGTTGTTGAAGCCCTCGGCTTCGATGTCAAGCTCGCGTGCGAAGTAGACGTCGTTGACCGCGAAGGGGTTGTGGGTCTTGATCACCGCACAGTCTGCCGCGGAGATTCCTGCGGCTTTCAGCGCGCGTTGAGCCGCCGGTACCACCGCCTTGGCCATGCGTCCCTTCTCGACGCGGGCGTGGCCGGCCGAGAGCAGTTGGATCGGCTCTTCGCCTCCTCCGAGGGAGCGCGCAGAGTCTTGAGCGCAGATCAGCATGCCGGCGTTTCCATCGGCGGGATGGGTCTGAGCTCCAAAGGTTACGGTCCCCTCGGGGAGGACGGGGCGCAGCTTTTGAAGGCCTGCGGCAGTGGTCTCCACAATTCCCTCGTCGTGGGCGACGGTGGCGATGACACGACGCCCGCTGGGATTGACCTCGTAGGGGGCGATCATGAAGTGGGCGGCGAAGTCAGTATCCACGGCCTCGCGGTACTGCGCATAGCGACGAACGGTGAGGGCCTCTTGGGCCTCACGGGAGATGTTCTCCTCCTTGGCGACGTTCTCTGCCGTTTGAATCATGGCGTTCTTGGCCCAGGGGTCGTTGGCGAACGAATCCACCACCCAGTTCTCGGTGTCGCCCGTACCGCCCATGCCCTTCGGGTTGGGGTAGTAAACGTTTGGACCGTTGCTGGTCTTGTCGGCGAGAATGACGAGGCTTGTTTGACACGCGCCGGTCTCTACACGGGCGGCCGCGTGCGCGGCGGCGGCGACGGAGGTCGCGCACGCTTGGCTGATCATGGCTCCCGTGAGCCCGGGCGCGCCGATCAATCCAGCGATCCACGGAGTCCCGTAAAACGAGTTCTTGGAGGGTATGGTCCACCCGAGGACCAGATCGTCGATGGCTTCAACCGGGACGTTACGAGCGGCGAGAGCCTTTGTGGTCACATCGGCCGCGAACTTGAGGGGATGAAGCGTCGAGAACGTCCCTTGCCATTTGCAAAATGGAGAGGACCACGCGCCACGGGAGGGGATGAATGAGCGTTCAAACTTCATGGTGATTCCAGCGGGCTAAGTATGAAGCATGAAATGGAGGTGCGCAGAAGAACCGCGGGTTTCGAGTGGCCCCTCGACGTGATGCTCCTCTCAAGGCGCTCGGAGCGACCTAATCGTGGTGGTAGGGGTGCCCCTCGATAATCGTGCTGGCGCGGTACAATTGCTCAACCATCAAGATCCGCGCGAGACGGTGCGGCAAGGTGAGCCGCGACAGCGCCATCACCTTGGACGCGCGCGCACGCTCCTCGTCGGTGAACCCGTGAGCGTCCCCGATCGCGAAGATTAACCGTTGCGTCCCGGCATCTCGATAGGTCTTGATCCACGCGGCGAGCTCTTTGCTGGTGAGTTGCTGACCTCGCTCGTCGAGAAGGACGGTGGGTCCTAAGAACTTGAGGTGCATGGCGTGGCTGGTCTTGAACTCTTGAACCTCAAGGGGGAGCGGCCCTCGCATCCTCTTTAGGAACGCGGCCTCGTGGTCACGAAGCCCGCGGTCCTTTAGTTTTCCGACCACCGAGAGACAGAGCTTCACGGCCTACTCGTCGAAGAGGGCGTCGTCATCCTCATCATGGCGCTGCCCGGGGGAGGAGTTGTCTGCGGAGGCTGCGTCGGGGTTGGCGACGCGTCGACTCTCGGGCGCGTCGTCCTCGTCGTCAAACTCGTCCGCGAACCCACCAAATTCGGGAGTTCCACGAAAGCCAGGCATGGGATCGGGTGGCGCTAGCCCGAGCAGGTCGCTCTCATCGAGGACCTCATCGGGAACGTCGAGGGGCACCCGAGGGGCGTCGCTCCACATGCGCTCCAGGTCGTAAAAGGCGCGGACAGGATGAAAGAACACGTGGACCAAAAAATCATCGTAGTCGAGGAGGTCCCAGGTGTGTTCCCCGAGTCCGTCGGTCCCCATTGGCTTGACCTTCAACTTCGCGAGCGCGTCGAGAATGCCGTCCGTGATGCCTTGTACGTGCCGCTCAGAGCGGCCTGACACGAGCAGCACGTAGTCGGTGTACCCGGCGATTTCATTCATGCGGAGGACTGCGGGGCAGCGCGCCTTTTTGTCGATCGCCGCCTGAAGGGCGGCGCGTAGCGGGGCGGGGAGGTCCGCCTCAGTCCATTGCTTTTCGCTCGTCACCGCTCGCTTGTATCCCGACCTTTCACGGGCGGGCAAGGCCGTCGAGGAGAGTTTGGGCTTCGTGGGTCAATCTGCGTCGCGATGGCATGGGCAGGGAGGCCTCTGGGAGGGACCATCGCGGCGGTGACGCGCCGCTATCCAGGCTTGCGCGGACCTTCAGATGTGTCTCTGCGCCGCCGGCGCGGACCTCGCGCGAGCGGGTTCGAAACTCTAGATCGACCGTGGCCTCATCCCAGGTCCCGGTGGAAGCGTCGAAGGAGATGGTTCCCGACAGTCGGGTGACAACAGCCCCGGCTCGCCACGCCTGTGGATCGGTAGAGGCCGCAGTGGGGGGAGCCGCCATCGCGTGGGGGGTGTCATTGCGGAGCCCGAGGTCGTAGCGCACCCGGTTGCCACTCGGCGTTTTGGTCGGCGTTTGGCGTCGGATGACGAGGCCGGGCCCAACCATGGACAGCACGTCAAACACACAGTGATAGGAGTCGTTGAGCCAGGTCTCGAGCAGGGCGCTGTCTCGCGCGTGGTGGACCCATGATCGGTCATGGAAGCGAACGAAGACGCGCTCACCGCTCGTGCGGACCTCTCGCGCGATGCCTCGTGAGTCCTGTTGAAGAATTCGAAATGTTTCGTGTGGGGGGGATCCTTCGACGGATTCGTCTGGATCTACGCGGTAGTCGAGCTCGAAGGTGTCGTGAACGGAGATGGGAACGGTGACCACGCCTCCAGTAGAAGGATGCTCTCGCTTGGTCGGAGGGGTGGCGTCGATGTCGACCGAGCATCGGAGCGCGTGGGGCCCGGTTCTCGCGCGTGCGAGGGCGTGTGATTCTCCCAGGCGTTCGACCAGATGTTCGGCATCGAGAGGCAGGGGGAGGGGATTCGTGGCAGCTTGCGGGGGGGCGACGTCTGCGAAGGGGCCCGATGGCTGTTCGTTGGGATGTGTGTCGGCACCGCAAGACGCGAGGAGCAGCGCCATCAGCACGCGCGCGAGGGCCGGTCGAAAGCCGCGGTAGCAGCGCAAGTTGCGGGCGGCGGACCCTGGGCGCGTCGAGTGGGTGTCGATGGTGCGGCGGCGATTCAACGGGGGCAACCCTACCCGATAATTCAAGTTTGGCCGATCCCTATCGAAGCACGTACTCTACATCGGTGCTGTTGTCTGAATG
>JBDQGY010000155.1:0-10673 GCA_040265175.1 Nannocystaceae bacterium | reverse complement strand
CTCCTGCTCCGACGCGCCCCGCTCCTCGCCGACGCCGCGCCGCCTCCAAGGCCGCCCCCATCACGTACGATTCGACTTGTGAGCGTTTCAGGCGGTTCACTTCACCTCTCGGGCCTTCGCCTTCATGGACAACGAAGGTTTTTTGTCTCCTGATTTGGCGGGGGTCGAGTCGAACAGGGTGCGCTGCCCCTCCACATTGACCCGCTCTGCCTTCTCCATCTCATGAAGAAGCTCCTCAAATTCTTCCACGGATTCGAAGCTCTGATACACGGACACAAAGCGGATGTAGGCAACAGGATCGAGTTCATGAAGATGGTGCATGACCCGCTCGCCCACGTGATCCGCAGGCACATCTCGATCCCCGCGGGTGCCCGCCCAGCGCTCGATGGCCTGGACGACATGCTCAATCTCCTCGTCGGAGACGGGGCGCTTCCTGCACGCGAGTTGAATACCTCGCGACAATTTTTTTCGGTCAAAGGACTGCCGAGTTCCGTCGCGCTTCATCACGCTCGGGAGCGTCTCTTCGATCCGCTCCTTCGTCGAGAAGCGGTGACCGCACTCGCTGCACGACCGGCGTCGGCGAATCCCCCCATCCTTTGACTCACGAGAATCCAACACCCGAGTGTTGCGCGAGTCGCAGACAGGGCATCGCATCGGCTAGGCCTCCGACCCCTCGTTGTCGATCTTCGCCACTCTGCGGGCGTGTCGACCTCCCTCAAACTCTGAATCGATGAACGCATCAAAGACCACTTTCGCGAGTTCGCTCCCGAGGACGCGCTCTCCAAGACACAGCACGTTCGCGTCGTTGTGGGCGCGCAGCATCCGGGCGCTGAACGGGTCGCTCGCCGCGCCGGCGCGAATTCCTCTCACCTTGTTGGCGCTGATCGCCATCCCCTGCCCCGTGCCGCACACCAAGATCCCGGCGCTCCCCTCCGCGGCCAACACCGCCGCACACAGCTCGTGCGCGACGTCTGGGTAGTCCACAGACTCGCCGGCCGCCTCGGGACCGAATCGACCACGCACACGGATCCCTCGCCCCTCCATGTGCGTCACGAGCAACTCACGCAGCGTGACTCCGCCATGATCGCTACCGACAAATACCTCGGTGACAGACATACCCCCGGAGTATACCCGACCCCGAGCGCCGTCAGCGGGGCCGTTCGGTCCCGCGAGGCGACAAAACCCGCTCGCTTGGCCTGAGCCGGAGATCGCCCGCCGGCTACGCGCGGCGGAAGACGAGGCTCGCGTTGGTGCCACCGAAGCCGAAGCTGTTCGACAGCGCGTACTCAACGTCCGCGTCTCGGGCCGTGTTCGCCACGTAGTCGAGATCGCACTCGGGATCCGGATCGTGAAGGTTGATCGTCGGAGGCAGCTTGCCCACGCGGAGCGCCTCGCAGCAGATGGCCGCCTCGATTCCTCCGGCCGCGCCGAGCAGGTGCCCGTGCATGGATTTGGTGGACGACACAGCCAGGCCTGACTCAGCGTGAGCCCCAAAGACCCCCTTGATGGCGCGGGTCTCGATGGTGTCGGCCAAGGTTGAGGTGCCGTGGGCGTTGATGTAGCCCACCTGCGACGGCTCGATTCCCGCGTCTTTGAGGGCGAGCTTCATGCACCGTTGGGCGCCCTCACCGTTGGGCGACGGCGCCGTGATGTGATGGGCGTCCGCGTTGGCCCCATAGCCAACAAGCTCGGCGATGATATTCGCCCCTCGCGCCTTGGCCGTATCCCAACCTTCGAGCACCATCACGCCGCAGCCTTCCCCCATGACGAAACCGTCGCGATCCTTGGAGAAGGGTCGCGACGCTCCCGCGGGGTCGTCATTGCGGGTGCTCAACGCACGCGCCGCGTTAAATCCGCCGACGCCAAGTGGAGAGATCGTCGCCTCGGTGCCACCCGCGATCATCAGGTCCGCGTCACCGCGCTCGATGGTACGGGCCGCCTCGCCCACGGAGTGGGCCCCGGTCGAGCAGGCGGAGGTGTGGCTAAAGTTCGGTCCCTTGAGCCCATGGAACAATGAGATCTGGCCGGCGGCCAGGTTCACGATGATCGCCGGGACAAAGTAGGGGCTCACACCGCGCCGGGGGCCCTTCTCACGCAGCGAGTCGTGCGTCTTCTCGATCGTGATGATGCCGCCGAGTCCCGCGCCCACGAAGACGCCGCAGCGCTCGGGATCCGGGCGGGACGCCTCATCGCTCAGGCCCGCGCTCTCGAGCGCCTGAAACGAACACGCGACGGCGTACTGGATAAAGAGATCCATCTGGCGCACGTACTTCTTGGAGAAGTAGACGGTCGGATCGAAGCCTCGGACCTCTCCGGCGATGGTTGTCCCGAAGTCCGTAGTGTCAAAGCGAGTAATCGGACCGATACCCGACCGCCCCTCCATCAGGCCGCCCCAGGTCTCATTCATCGTCAAGCCGAGGGGACTCATGACCCCGGTCCCGGTTACTGCGATTCGTCGTCGTGTCATGTTTGTTGCTCCTGAACCTCGCGCCTCTCGACGAGCGAAAGACGCACTCGTCCACGCGCTCCGAGCGGGACCGCGTGGACGCTGCTGCTCGAGCTATCCGAGCCGCTGCGTAATGTAAGAGACGGCGTGTCCCACCGTCTGCAGTCCATCGACTTCGTCGTCGGGGATCTTGACGTCAAATTTCTCCTCGAGCGCGAGGACAAGCTCAACAATGGCGAGCGAGTCCGCCCCGAGATCGTCCATAAAGCTCTTGGACGTGTCGACGTCTGAAGCCTCGACGTCGAGCTGCTCGCAAATGATTTCGATGATTTGGGATTCAACCTCTGCTGACATGATTTGGGTAGTCCTTTTTTGAACGTGGGTGACAAGTTTGAACAGGATTCTATCTGCGGTCAAAGGGGGCGTCCAGCGTAGCTGTTAGCCCCCTCCCGGCTCACAGGTGGAGCCCTCCGTTGACGCGGAGGACGTGACCCGTGATGTAGGACGCGGCCGGGGAAGCGAGGAACGCCACCGCCTCTGCGACTTCTTGAGGCAGGCCGATCCGCCCGAGAGGAATCTGAGCGAGCAACGCCTTCCGGGCGTCGTCTTGAAGCGCGGCGTCGGTCATGTCTGTCTCGATGAAGCCGGGCGTGATCGCGTTGACGGTGATGCCTCGCCCCGCGAGTTCTTGGGCGACCGATTTTGTCATCCCCAAGATCGCTGCCTTGGACGCGGCGTACATTGTCTGGCCTGGGTTGCCGCGCTCACCCACGACGCTGGAAATATTGATCACGCGGCCGCTCGCCTTGGCGCGCAGCAGGTGACGCGACGCGGCCTTCATGCAGGAGAACGCGCCCCGTTGATTCACCGCGATGATGCGCTCAAAGTCTTCCTCCTTCGCGCGCATGAGCAGCGAGTCAATGGACACGCCAGCGTTGTTCACGAGGATGTGCAACCCACCAAACTCTTCAACGACTTGCTTGATCCCCGCCGCGACTGCCTCTGAATCCGAGACGTCAAAACCGACCGGTGTCGCCGTGCCTCCCGCGGCTCGGATCGACTCGCACACTTCGACCGCAGCGTCTTCTCGCGACGCGTAGTTAACCGCCACCGACGCGCCGCGTGATGCGAGCGTCTCCGCGATGGTGCGGCCGATGCCGCGCGAGCCTCCCGTCACAAGAGCGACGAGCCCGGAGAGGGAAAGACTGGGGGGAAGTTGGGTGGTCGTGTCGTCCACTACGCGCGAACGTCTAGCACATCAAAATCAGCGGTGGAACTGAGACACGTCACGTTGATGTCTTTGGTGATCCGCTTCACCAGACCGCGCAAGACCTTGCCGTGACCAACCTCGTACGCATCCGTGATCCCCATGTGCAATGCCTTTCGCACTGATGTCTCCCAGCGCACGCGATGTGTCACCTGCTCCACGAGCAGCGCCTTCACGCGTGACTCGTCCTGGTTGGGCTCAGCCTCCACGTTCGTCACCACCGGAAAGCGCATGGCGGAGACCTCGATCTCGTCGAGCGCCGCGGCGAGCCGTGCAGCCGCAGGAGCCATGAGAGAACAATGGAAAGGGGCAGAAACCTTGAGAGGAATCGCCCTCCACCGCCGCTCTTTCGCCGCGGCCACGAGGCGCGTCACCGCTCCCGCATGACCGGCGACCACGGTCTGACCACCACCGTTCTCATTGGCCGGCGCCACCACTTCTTCGCCTGAAATCTCCGCGCACGCAGCCTCAAGCTCTTCCAACTGCGCACCAATGATCGCAGCCATCGCGCCCACACCAGGCTCCACCGCGTGCTGCATGGCCTCTCCGCGCAGACGAACGAGCTTGACCGCGTCGCCGAATCGAAGCGCTTCTGCCGCAACAAGCGCAGAAAACTCACCCAGGCTGTGCCCCATGGCCAGGCCAACGGAGAGATCAGCCCGCGCCTCCATGGCCCGAAGGGTCGCGATACTGGTGGTCAAAATTGCCGGTTGGGTGTTGGCCGTGAGGGCGAGCTGCGCCTCGTCTCCCGAAAAGCACATCTCGGACAGGGCAAAGCCCAAGGCGTCATCGGCCTCTTCAAACACGGCCCGTGCCTCCGCGCTCTCTTCACAAAGCACCTTCCCCATGCCTACTTGTTGGCTGCCTTGACCGGGGAAAAACAACGCCGTGGATGATTTGACTTCTTGCATGCGACTTACTCAGTTTCCTTCGCGGCCCGCATCAGCGCGCCGTGTGATGCGAGGCTCTGGGCCACTTCGGCCGTGAGCCCACCGTCATGAAAATTGGACGCCTGTCGCAGCCCGTTGGCGAGCGCGACGGCCGACGAACCTCCATGACAAATGATGACAACGCCGTCCACCCCCAGCAGCGGTGCGCCCCCGTAGCTGTCAGGGTCGAGGTGATCTTTGAGCGCGATGAAGGCAGGCCGCGCGAGCATGGCTCCCACCTTGCGAATCAGGCGCGCGTCGACCGAGTCTCGCAGCAGGTGACTCACCAAGCCCATCGCCCCCTCCACGAATTTGAGCGCGACGTTGCCGGTGAAGCCGTCGGTCACCGCGACATCGACCTCTCCGGCGAACACGTCTTTGCCTTCCACGTAGCCGAGATACTCCAGCTCGGAGAGCTGAGCCTCCTCGAGCAGTCCGTGCGCAGCCCGGGTCAGGTTCGTCCCCTTTCCAGGCTCGGATCCGTTGGACAGTAACCCCACGCGAGGTCGCGGCCGTCCTTGCCGAACGCGGGCGTACACCGCCCCCATCAGCGCGAATTGGACGAGGTTGAGGGGTCGACATTCCGCATTCGCCCCCATGTCCAACATGCAACACTGGCCGTCGCGGGTCGGGAAGGCCGAGACGATCGCCGGACGATCCACGCCCTTAATACGTCCAGACTTGAACAACCCGCAGGCCAACATCGCCCCAGAATTTCCCGCGGAGACGACCGCGTCGGCCTCTCCGCGCTTGACGAGCTCGAAACACACCGGCATCGACGCGTCGGGCTTCGCGCGGATCGCCCTCGCGGGGCTGTCGTCCATGCTGATCCGCTCTTTGGCGTCAACAATTCGAAGCGGAAGACCGTGCGCTCCCGATCCCACCAGCCCCTCGAGTCCCGCGCGGAGCACCCCCGCATCTCCCACAAGAGAAACGTCGATCCCCTCGCGCGCGGCGATCACAGCGGCCTCCAGCTCAGCCGCCGGACACTCATCGCTCCCAAACGCATCGAGCGCGACGCGTACGCTCACGGTCTCCTCCTCACACGAGGCCCTTCGTAAGGGCCCCTAGTCCTGGGCAACGTCGATGACCTGACGGCCCTTGTAGTACCCGCATGCGGGACACACGTGGTGGGACATGGTCAGGTCTTCGCAGTTGGAACATGCGGAGAGGTTCGGCGGCGTCCGCCGGTCGTGGTTGGCGCGTCGCATGTCGCGACGAGCAGGAGATTTTTTCTTCTTGGGAACGGCCATGGTGTCCTCATTCCTGGGCGAACTCTCAGTGGAAACTCGCCGCTGCTGAAATCTGATTCTCGCGGGGCGCTCGGCCCCAGCGGGGACCGCTCTCTATCAAAGCCGGCCGCCATTGCATAGCCAAACCCAACAGCGACCGCGCTTTTGACGCACCTGCTGTTTAGGAGCCCTCCGACAGACCCATGAGCTTGCGCTTCCACTCGGGGATTTTAGCCTCCCCGTCCTCCTCCTCGTCCGCAAATGGCGCTTTACACGCGCCGCAGTGGGTCGCGTCCGCCGGCATGTCGTTCACCATGGCGCCGCACCGACCACACATGCCGCGACATGCTTCCCCGAGCGCGCACAACACCCGCATGGGGAACGCGAGCAGCAACTGCTCGCGCACCACGTCGGACAAATCCACAGCATCCCCCTCATAAAAGATCTCATCGAGATCGCTGGCGACGAGCTCCACCCCGTCCGGATCGTCCCCGGACGCCGTCTTCATATAGTCGCGAATTCTGGCTGCTGGCAGGAACGTCAGGCACATCTCCTCACTCGCGTCCACCGCCGCGTCGCCCAAGCACCGCCCGCACGGAACCACGATTCCCCCTCGCAAGCGCCCCCGCAAGAGCAGCGTGCCATCAGAGTGCAGGCTGAAATTGGCGGAGAGTTCGGCGTCCTCGCCTGCGCGCGCCTCCGTGTCCGCGCACACCGTATCGATCCACTCTCTCGAGAGATTGATGACACGCTCGGTGGCCTGCCCCGGCTGACGACGCAGCCACTCCAGATCCACTTGCAGGGCTTCGTGGACCTCTCGTACCGAGTCGGGGACAGCGGGGTTTCCGCGCTTCGCGTCGTTGGCCATGTCGAAGGAGTAGACCATGCCCTCTCCCTGCACAAGCCGTTCGACGCGGGCGATTGGCGCCGGTGCGCAGAAAACAGCACGATCCCCCCTGAAACGTGCCTTCTACGGTTGCGGGAGCGCTCGTGAGTCGGTTATTCCACGCAGGCTCTTGGGCAATCCACGACGCCATCTTCCACGGTCTGCACGTGACGCGCTCGCGTACCATGACCGCTCCCTTGCGAGGCGAGGGGCCGCCCCTCGTTCGGGGTGCACGCGTCGTCGCGGGCGCGCGGCAGGAATCGGCGTGCGCGTGGTGGTCGCCTTGATGTGCACGGTGCTCTTTGCTCCCTCAGTCCGCGCGAGCCCGTTCTCCCTCGTCCGCACAGACAACTTCGGGGCCGGTGCGACCGCGGGCAACGAGACCTCACGGGCGCACCGGATTTCCTCCGTGGTGACCGACCACATCGACGAGGCGACCGCCGAAGACGCCGCCCGCCGCAGCGATGAGTTCGATCGGTGGGCCGAGGCCTTTCGTGCCGACACCGCGCCGCTGCAGCCCTCTCTCGCGTACCAGCGCCCCGAAGCACCTTCCTCCTCGACGCCGGCAGGCGAGGAAGCAGACGCGCCGGCGGACGTCCCCTCCCCCAGCGCCACGCCCTCCACCGCCACGTCCACATCCACGGCGGCCAAGCGTACCCGAGGCATCCCGCCGTTTTACCTGCGTAAAGAGACTGACACCCACACGACCAGAGCGCTGTATCTGCCCCCGCTGTTCTTGCACCGAACACCGAAGGCGGGCCACCCCGAGAAACTCCTCCATCTCGATCTCTCGTTGACCGTCGGTTGGCACGCCAAGCAGCAACAGAAGAACCGCTACATTAACCCGGTGGGGCTGTTCTTCGGGGGCTTCTCCGAGCAGCGCGCTGCGTGGGCGATGGTGCCGTTGCTTATGGGCTACAAGCGCGTGGGCGAGTCCTTTCGCTTTGGCCAGTTCCCGCTGGTGTGGTGGTGGGGCAACCGAGAGGTCAAGAATCTCCTCGTCGCTCCCCTCCACTTCCAGCAAAAGCGACCGGACGGGTTCCGTGGCATGTCGCTGCTGCTCGCGTGGTACGGCCACGAGAACCTCCAAGACAACGACCCGAGCAACGATAAGCGTTATACGATCTTCGCTCCGGTGTATCTCGGGCTCACCAAGGGCACGGCCAAGCTCCACCTGAGCCCCGTCTTCATCGCCGGAAGTGACGAGCGCAAGGGGGTTAAGCACCGCACGGCGTTCCCCTTCTTCCATAAGAGCACGCTGGAGTTCGGCAACCGCAACGAGTTGTGGACGCCCCTGTACATCCAACGCTCGGATCGCGCCCGCCAAAAGAACACCTGGGTCGTCCCGCCGGCGCTCAGTTTCTCGCACCACACAGGCGCCCACACGACGACCGCATGGACGCCGCTCGTGTGGAGACTCGAAGACAAGCGCCGCGCCTCCTCCACCTGGATCATCGGACCGATGGGCACCTGGGGCGCGCCTGGACGGCAGGTCCAATGGGCCTTCCCGATGTACCTGGGCATGCGGGACTCCAAGGCCGACGCCTCCGCCTCGTTGCTCTTACCCCTGTATTACGCGCGGAAGAACCCAAAGGGGTCGGCGGTGCATACCGTCCTCGGCTTTGGAGCGCGCGGACCCAACAAGAGCTGGAGCTTTGGCGTCCACCCGCTGCTCTCCTACGCCAAGAGAGGCCCCGGCGGCGACGCGCGACTCATCGCGGCCGGAGGTCTGTTTTGGCGAACGCATCGGCCCGCCAGCGCGGACGCTCCCTTGACCTCACGATGGGGTGTGGGCCCGCTCGTCTTCTCGAGCCGCAAAGGGGAGCGCAGAGACTTCGGCCTCACACCGCTCGTGTTCGCGGGTCGCGACGGGACAAAACGATACCAAGTCATCACACCGCTCTTGTGGCACTTCAAAGACAGCGACCCCGACATCCGCAGGGACACGTGGGTGTTGGGACCGGCCTACGCGCACCGCAAGGGCGACGACAGACAGCTCGGCCTCGCCCCGTTGTACTTTGGACGATGGGGTGGCGATCAACGCTGGCATATCGCGCCGCCGCTGCTGTCGTTCCACGTGGCCGACCGGGCGGCGCAGACCTCTCGCACGGTCTCGCCCTTCTTCGTGCGGGCCAAGAGCCCCGACGTGAGCACGCTGGGCGTGATGTGGCTCGGCTGGGACGTGAAGAGAGCCGAGGGACGAGACTCGCTCTTGTTCCCCCTGTACTACCGGAGAGCCCGCGGAGATACGTCCTGGTGGGCGACCCCCCTCGGCGGCATGAAGACCACCCCCAAGGGACGCACCTGGGTATTGGCGAACACCTACCGGATCCGCAACGCCGACGCCCAGGCGTTTGGCGTCGCGCCGTTTTATTTCCGGCATCGTCAGCT
Organism: Nannocystaceae bacterium; assembly: GCA_040265175.1. Classification (GTDB taxonomy): domain Bacteria; phylum Myxococcota_A; class Polyangia; order Nannocystales; family Nannocystaceae; genus JAAZXR01. Next base: position 1,522 of record JBDQGY010000155.1, on the reverse strand, counting down.
CACCGGAGAGAACGTCGGCGACACCACCGTGGTGTTCCCGTTTTATACGAAGAGCCGGCACGCGCACGCCGACGTGGACATGTTCACGCCCTTCGTGTGGCGGGCCAAGTTTAAAAATGAGGCGCTCCCGCGCGAGGCCTTCGCGGCGTTCCCCTTCTACATGCGGCGGCGGCAACCTGGGGGCATCGACCTCGACGCGGGGCTGCCATGGATGTACGCGCGCAATAAAACCCGACAGACGCATCTGCTCATCGCGGGCCCGTTCTTTCACCGCGTCTCCCGGAAGGCGCTCCACACGGGACTGGCGCCGCTCACGTGGTGGAAAGACAGCGAGGAGAAGCGACATCTCATCGCGTTGCCGCTGATCTATCATTTCCAAAACAAGGCCAACGGTGAGCGGACCACGGTGGGACTGCCGTTCTGGTTTGACCGAGTCCGTCCAGACGGGAGCCGCGTGTGGTTCGCCTTCCCCGCCGCCGTGGGGACCAAGGGCCGCCACAACTACACCCGCGTCGGTCTCGCAGCCCTCGGCTACCTCGACATTTTTCGGTTGTCCCGACGCTCCAGGATCCCCAACGAGAAGGAGGACGCCTTCGCGCTCAACCTGCGAGGCGGCGCAGACGGAGTGCTGCCCTCGTTCCGCTTGAGCGGATGGCTCCCTCTTTATTTCCGCTACGACGAGTGCGGATACCGAAAAAGCGAAGACCCCAAGTGTCGCTACACGGTGCGCGGGAGCTTCCCCTTCTTCATGTACGGCTCCAACGCCGCGGGTCGAAAAACCCACGCCGCCGCGCTCCTGTACTACTTTGACCGGCGACCTAACGGCGCTCGAAAGCTCTTCACTCCCCTCGGCGGCTACGCCAAGGATCCCGGAAAGCGCCTGACTGTCTACGGCCTCACCTTCGTCCGCGACGTCTCCAACGACGTCTCGTTGACCACCGTGCTGCCGTTGTTTTGGCACAAGCAAAGCCGCAGGCCCGACGCCCTGCGCAGCACCACGTGGGTCCTCGGGCCGCTGTACACTGCCCAGCGCAATGGCGACAAGCGGTGGTTCCAAACCGCGGGGCTGTTTTGGCAGTTCCGCACCCCCGTCAAAGTCAGCACCGCGGTCGTGCCCCCCATCTTCTTCCGGCAGCACGTGTTCAAAGAGCGCAAGCTCTCTTGGCTGCTCCCGTTGTACCTCGACGACAACAAGATCGAGCGAGGAGAGCGATGGAGCGTCGCGTTCCCGCTCCTCACCGTGGATCATCGTAACAAGCAGGCCCGCAACTTCGTGCAGTTCCCGTTGGTGTGGCACTTCAAGCGCGACGCGACGCACTCCACCACCGTCGGATTCCCTCTGTACTACGACATTAAGCGAAAAAATAAGCGCCTGACCATGGTGCCGCTGTTGTACGCCCGCCGCACCTCGCCCACCCTCAAACGACACATCATCGGACCCTTCCTCGCGCGATGGGACCGCGAGCAAGAAGGCGCCCTCTCCTCGCTGCACTGGCGGGCGGTGGTTGGCATGTTCGGCGGG
>JBDQGY010000154.1:0-10747 GCA_040265175.1 Nannocystaceae bacterium | reverse complement strand
TCCAAGCGACGGTGATCGAGCGGGTCGAACGTGGTGAGATCTCCATAAACACTGGCGACGGTGAGCGCCTCGCCACCCCCTCGAAAGCCGAGCGCAACACTCGATCGCCCGCGCTTCGATGACCGCCGACGGCGAGGCCCCACCTCCCCGCCCGTGCGCCCATGGACCAGCGTCCTCAGCCCTGGACTCAAATTCCGCTTCGAGCTCTACTTCAGCGGCAACCCCACAGGGACGGTGGAGGCCTCTGTGGCCTCGCGAATCCCGGCGACCGGCCCCGAGTCCGCGCGCGGGCTCGGCGACACGGTCGAGCTGCGAGCGTACGCGAGCACCTCCGGCGTGCTCGGGATGTTCGCTACGGTGGAGGATGAGATGTCGAGCTTTGTCGACGCCCACTCTGGGGCCAGCGTCTTCGCCACCAACATCGTCCGGCGAAGCGGTCTCATGACTCCATACAAGCTCCGCGTGACAAAGACCTCCTTCGAAGGCCGCGGTTTCGCGCGGGTGGTCGACCAAAAAGATGAGCGGCGGCGGCAAGTCGCCACCAGGCTCCCGGAGCGCACCCTGGACCCCCTGAGCTTGATCGCCTGGGTCCGCTCGCTGCATCTCAAGCCCAATGAGCGAGCGGTGGCTCACACGTTGGACATCCGGACCCTCTTGCGCGTGGACATCGTCTCGCGCGGACGCACCCCCCCCTCCACGATCCCCTCGCTGGCGACCGCGCTCGGAATTGAGAAAGGCGACCTCGAGCTTCTCGAAGGCACCATGACCCGGGTCAATCGATTTGGAGAGCCCGTGAAGGGCAAGGGACCGTACACCTTTCGAGCGTGGGTTTCGGCCGATTCACGGCGGATCCCGGTGATCATGGAGACGAATATCTGGGTAGGCACTCTCCGACTCATCCTCGCCGGCTACGATCCACCCCGCGAATCCGCCGGTGTGTCCGCCGAGCGCTCTGAACGTTGATGCTCCCCCATCCCGCTGCAGGTTTGCTACACTTCGACCCTCTGGGGCGGCGGCCGTCCGCCCGAGCCTGGTCCCCGAATCGTCCGTCCTCGCCTCCCTCCCTCGTCCAAACCCCACCATGCAGTACCGCCCCCTCTTTAAACTCGACTCCGGCGGAATGGCCGAGGTTTATGTCGCGGAAGCAGAAGCGATGGCCGGGTTCACGCGCCGCGTCGCCATCAAGCGCATCCTCCCCGGCCTCCTCAAGGACGAGAAGTTTGTCCGAATGTTTTTGGATGAGGCGCGCCTGAGCCTCAACCTCAACCACGCCAACATCGTCTCCGTCTTCGACATCGGAAAGTCGGACAACACGTACTTCATCGTCATGGAGTACGTGGAGGGGACCAACCTCAAAAGCCTACTTGAGCACTTCTCCTCCCACGGTCGCAGGCTCCCCGTCGCGCTCACCGTGTGGCTGCTTATTGAGATGCTCAAGGGTCTCGACTACGCTCACAGCCTCCGCGACGAGCAGTCGGGCGATCCCGTGGGGATCGTGCACCGCGACATCTCTCCGCCGAATATTTTGATCTCGTGGAACGGCGAGGTGAAGCTGACAGACTTTGGCCTCGCGAAGGCCACCACCCAGGTGGAGTCCACCGACCCGGGCGTCGTGAAAGGCAAGTTCAGCTACCTCTCGCCGGAGGCGGCCCAGGGCCAAGAGGTGGACCTGCGCACCGACATCTTCGCCGTCGGCATCCTCGGCTTTGAGATGCTCACGGGGCGGCGACTGTTTCTCGGCAAGACCGACTTTGACACCGTCGAGAAGATCCGAGCGGCCGAGGTCCCCTCCGTCGCGGAGATCAACGACGAGGTCCCCGAGGATCTCGAGAAGATCCTCCGTAAGGCGCTCGCCAAGGATCCCGACCAGCGATACACCACCTCCTCAGCCTTCGCGGACGACCTCGTAGGAGTTCTCTTCTCCCACCGACTGCGCGTGAGTGATAGAGACCTCAAGCAGGTGCTCGCCGAGTACCGCGCCACCCGAAAAGAACAAAGCGGTGCCAAGCTCAAAGTAAGCAGCGGCAACGACCTCATCATGGGACTCCTCGCAGATGAGATGACGAGCTTTCGCTCCATTGAGGACGTCGAAGACGACTCGCTCATCGACGGTGCCCAACCACTTGACACCTTGATGGGCGGCGAGCTTCCCTCCATTGACGACCTCACCGGCGGGCTGGACTTCGACAGCCACATCCCCCGTGATGTCCCCAGGGCCAAAGCAAACACCGCATCGGGCCCGATGGGAAAAAGCCCCGCGCCCAAGCAGTCCGGCGGAGCGGCCAAAATCGTCCTGCTCGCGCTCTTGCTGGCTGCCGCCGGCGCAGGCTGGTATTTTTTCATGGGCCCCGGCAAGGGGATGCTGCCGCTCTAGGCGACAGCGCGAGGCTGTCCGTCATCGCACCGACGCCACTGCTCTCGATCGCACGACGCCATGGGTGAAGCCGCAGACAGCACATCGACTGGACGCTCCTTGGGAGACAACGTCCGCTTGATCTCGCATCCATCGAGCGGGCGGGTGCTCTGCATTGGGGGCGGAGACGTGACCCGGGTCAGCACGCTCTTGCAACACTCCCAGTATCAAGTGAGCAAGCTCGCCGCCGCGGCCCCCGATGATCGCATCACCACGCTCGTCGCGACGTTTATTCCAGACATCATCTTCGTCAACCTCACCGTGGAGGACGACAGGAGCCTCGCTATTTTGGAGTTGCTCGCCTACGACCGGCGCACCAACGGGATCCCGATCGTCGCCGTCCTCGGGGCGACGACACCCGAGGCGAGATGCATCGAAGCCTACGGTCGCAGCAGCTGCGACTTCGTCCGCGCCGACGCGACCGCTACCGAGATCCTCGCGAAGACCCACCTGCTCTTAAGATTGTCGAGGTCGCGCGGCCCCGGACCAGCGGTCCTCGCCTCCGCGCCCTCGAGCGAGCGCGCAGCCAACGACGACGCGAAGGCGATCCGACTGCGAGATCAAGAGACCGGTCTGTGCACCAAGGAGTACCTGTACCACCGCATCTCGAGCGAGGTGACCCGTGCGCGGCGTTATGAGCGAAGCCTCAGCGTGCTCGCCATCCGGTGTGGCGCCCACAACTCCCAAGCCGCACATCGCACCATCGCGGGAAAACTCCGAGGCATCCTTCGGAGACCAGACGTTGTCGCGAACTTTGGCGAGAACTATTGGATCGCGCTGCTGCCCGAGGCAGAGGTCAGCGACATCAACAACCTCATGGACAGGCTCCGCACGGAGCTCTCTGAATTCGGCACCTGCGCCTTCGGCCGGGCGGGGCTCGACCACGACGGTGGTATGGGCGCGCACACACCTGAAGAGCTCATCCACGCCGCGCGCGAAAAGTGCGACGTCGCCGACCCGCCGCCCCCCTCCGTGTGAGCGCGTGCCCGCCCCGGTGTGTTAGCGTCACCGCATGCTCCAGCAGTTCCGCGGCACCTCTCCTCGTATCTCAGACGGCGCCTTTGTCCACGAAATGGCGGTGCTCATTGGCGCCGTGGAAGTGGGAGCCGAATCCAGCATCTGGCCGAACACGACCTTGCGTGGGGACGACGGGCCGATCATCGTTGGTGCCCAGACCTCGGTCCAAGACGGCACGACCATCCATTGCACGGAGGGATTCTCGCGCACCACAATCGGGGACCGCGTCACCATCGGACACAACGTCATCCTCCACGGGTGTACGGTCGGTGACGACTGCCTCATTGGGATGGGAGCGATCGTTTTGGACAACGCCAAGGTGGAGGCGGGTGCCCTCGTCGCCGCGGGATGTGTGATCCCGGCGGGGAAAGTCGTCGAAGCCGGGACGATGGTGGTCGGAAACCCGTTCCGCGTCGTCCGCACCTGCACTCAAAAAGACCGCGCCTTGATTGAGTTCTCGTGGCGAGCTTACGTCAAACGAACGGCCGACTATCTCGCGGAAGCGGCAGCCTCCACCTCGAACGACCGATGATGATTTCGACCCGGAAGCGCGTTGTCACGATCTCGGAGGACCTGCGCGCCTACCTGCGGCGTCACGGACGCGAGGTGGCCCTGCCCTTGATGTACGAGGACCTGCTCCGCTATGGAGACACCACCCCCGTCTACGATAAACACGGCCGCGACACGCTGTGGGAGACGGTGCTGTACCCGGCGGTCGAGCGATCCCAGATCGCCGCGCAGCTCGTGGAGACCTACGCGATGCTCAAGGTGAAGGGCGACACCTCGCTCATGCGACACCTCGTGACGGATCGGGTCGACGTATGCAGCTTCGGCAACACCCAGCCCTTCCGCGTTCGAATCCTCAACACCCTCAACGAGAACTTTGACTACTTCTACGTTAAACGCGCCGACGCCTCGCGCGTGTATGGCCTCGAGCTTGAGCACATCTTGTCGCCCAATCGGATCGCCTACCTCTCGTGCGACAACACGATCATCGAGGAGCATATCTCGGGGATTCCTGGTGACGTCTTTTGCCGTGACTATCTGGAGGGGGTCCATCTCGACGAGGTGCGGCTCGCCAAAGAATTTGTAAAGTTCAACGAGCGTTGTTTTATTCGGCTCCTCGGCGATATGCACTCTGGGAACTTCGTCGTGGACATGACGCCGGATTTTGACGAGACCGTCTACCGAATACGCGCCATCGACTTCGATCAGCAATGCTACGAACCCCGCTGCTCGGTCTACCTGCCGCAATACTATAAAGAGAACAACCCGATCATCTTCCTCGGGATGCGGACCATGACACCCGAGACGACCCTGCAGTATCGCGAGGAAGAGCGCACCCTCACCCGGATCCGGGCGGAATCGGAGCGGACGAGAATCGACGACCTGCTCACCACCATGGCCGGGGATGTGCTCGCGCCGACGGAACATGTGGAGCAGCTCGCGTCGGAGCTGAGCCAGCACTACAACGACACCCGCTTCCTCGCCTGCTCAAGCATGGGGGCCCTCGTTCGCGCCTCTCTCCGCACGATTGAGGAGGCCGGATGAGAGTTTTGAAGCCGCGCCCGAGCCGAGATGCGCAGCGGGGTTGCCGCGCGGACACAAAAATACTTTGCGCCGGTGGTCGTCCGTGTCACACAGGGTGGGTGAACGTGAAACATCCATGGAGACGTCCACTCCAGCGCGCGGTGTTGCGGACCATGCTCGCCCTCGCCCTCACCATCCCGATGACCGCTGCCGCGGTCTCAACGACCGAGGACGCCGCCGCCGACGCCACCCTTAACATTCGCGTCACGAACGTCCGCAGCGAGGACGGGCACGTGTTGCTGCTCGTATTTAACGACGCCTCCGGTTTTCCAAACGTGAGCGAGAAGGCCGTGCACCGAGCCCGCATCCGCGCACACAAGGGTCGGGTGTCTCACTCGGTACCGGGCCTGGCTCCAGGTCAATATGCGATCACGGTGGTGCACGATGAGAACGACAACAAGAAGCTCGACAAGAACCTGTTTGGGATCCCTAAAGAGGGGTGGGGTACCTCCAGGAATCCGCGGCCGCGCACCCGCGCACCGCGCTGGTCCGAGTCGTCATTTACGCTCGATGCGGGCGCCGATAAGGCCGTCGCTATCTCGCTGCTGTATCCCTAGTCGTCGAGGTAGTCCGGGAGCACGGGGCGTCTGTGCTGCTCGAAGATCAACGCGGTCTCAATGTGACCCACGGCTTCGTGCGCGGTGAGGCTGGTCCAGGTCAGATCGCGCAGGTGCTCCGTGTCACGCACGGCGACCTCGATGAGAAAGTCGTCCGCGCCCGACAGCTGGTAGACCGAGATGACCTCGGGAAGCGTCCACACATGGGCGGAAAAACCTTGAAAGTCCTCGCGCCCGTGGTGTCGAAGCCGCACAGACACCATCGCCCGAATGCCGATCCCGAGGGCCTTGGGATCGATGTCCACCGTCGCCCGTCGCAGCACCCCTGAGCTCCAAAGACGGCGCACCCGCTCAAGGCAACTCGACGGGGACAAGCCCACCGCCGCAGCCAAGGTCTTGTTGGCGCACCGACCATCATTTTGCAGCGCTGCCAAAATCGCCCGGTCAATTTGGTCCAGCGTCATATCCAAACCCTACTTTGATATTTAATTCTGTTGAACACCGCATTTACTTGATTATCTTGTTGACAAGAACAATCTTGAGGAACTTTACAATGTTCTCAAACATTCAGACCGAAGAAGATTCAATGCGCAAAACCCGCAATGCGGGGTGTATCTTGGACATTCCCCACGGCGAAAGACCCGAGGAGGCGACCACCTCGTGCCTCGTCCGGCTCGGGGTTGCAATGCACGAGGTGGGGTTTGCCTCCCACGAAATCGAGTCGAATGTGCGAGACGCTGCGGCCGCCCTTGGTACCGCCGCCGAGGTCTTCGCGACCCCAACCGCCTTGTTCATGGGCCTCGGACCTCACGGCGCCCAACGCACCTTGCTTCACCGGCTCGAACCCGCCAATGACGACATCTCGGGCATGGCAGACCTCCTCGACATCTCAACCGGAATTTGCAGCGGGAGTTTGACACCTGGGGAAGCCGACATGCGCCTCGAAGACTTTCGCCACGCGCGAACGATGCCGCCGTCGGGGCGAGCCCACGCCGTTTGGATCGTCGCGTTCGCGCTGTCGAGCGCGGGGGCGGCCGCGCTGTTTGGGGGCGGCGTCGCCGAGGTTGGCGTCGCGGCTGCGCTCGCCACACTCATCGCCTGCATCGCGCGGCTCACTCCCATCGGCACGGCCCCCGTGCTTAGCGAGTGCCTGATCGCCATGACTTGTTGCTTTGGAGCCTCCTTGGCGGGCAGCCTCGGATGGATCTCCGCCCCCGACATCGTCACCTTGTCCTCGATTATCATCTTCCTCCCAGGCCTGTCCATGACGCGCGGGTTGGCGGACCTCGCACGTCGCGACCTCGCCGCCGGTACGGCTCGGCTGATGGGCGCGCTGACCGGGTTTCTCTCGCTCGGGCTCGGTGTCGCGCTGGGCCACGCGCTCACCCGCGGCACGGTCGATCTCCTCGGCCTCCCGGACGCGCTCGCCACCGCTCCGGCGACGCACTGGTCGCTGAAAGTACTCGCCAGCCTGGTCACCCCTCCCGCGCTGGCAGTGCTCCTCAACGCACGTCGTCGCGAAGTACTCGCGATCGGTATCGGCACCTTGATCGCGTCCTTGGGGACGCAGTTTGGCGCCGCGCTCGTGGGTCCCAATCTTGGCGTCGGTCTCGGGGCCCTCGCCCTCGGTGTGTTCGCGAACGAGTGGGCGAGCCGAAGGAGCCGGCCCACGGCTACCATCTTGGTGCCGGGCCTCATCCTCCTCGTTCCCGGCACCATGGGGCTGCGGAGCTTGGAGCTGTTGATGAGCGCGCAGACCGTGGACGGCATCACCATCGCCTTTGAGACGATCTGGGTCTCCGCGGCCCTCGTCGCGGGGCTGGTTGTCGCCAACGCGGTCAATCCACCGTCGCGAACGACGCGGCGCGCTCCGCTCTTTGGAGACGACTCAAGGGACTCCGCGGGCCACGCCTCTCGTCGCGCAGCCACCCTTACGCCGCGCGGCGCTGTTTCTTGATCGCGGCGCCTCTCCCCCCGTGCCCGTTCCTTGATAGGCTCTCGGAGCATGAGCGCGGAGCGATGGGAGTTTTGGATCGACCGAGGCGGTACATTCACCGACTGCCTCGGCCAGCCCCCCGGCGGCGGAACGATGCGCGCCGTTAAGGTGCTCTCCTCGGATCAGGCACCGCTCGAGGGGATTCGAAAAATCCTCAATCTTGACCCCCGTGAGCCGATCCCCCCCTGCGACGTCCGCATGGGGACAACAGTCGCGACGAACGCACTCCTCGAGCGCCGCGGCGCCCCGACAGCGCTCGTTGTCACCGCCGGATTTGGCGACCTGCTCGAAATCGGAGATCAGACACGACCCGATCTGTTCGCCCTGAACATCCGCAAATACGAGCGCATTTGCACCCGCACCCTCGAGGTCAACGCACGCCTCGACGCCACCGGCGCGGAGCTCTCGCGACCCACCGAGTCGGAGCTCCGCGCCGGTCTCGCGGCGCTGCGAGCGGAAGGGATCCTCTCTCTCGCGGTGCTCGTGATTCACTCCACCCTCAACCCAGCGCTCGAGCAGTGGATCTGCGCCGTCGCCCGCGACGTGGGCTTCGTCCATGTGACCGCGTCCCACGAGCTGTATTCGGGCGCAGGTATGCTCGCCCGCGGCGACACGGCCGCGACGAGCGCGTATCTCACTCCACTGCTCGCAGACTACCTGCGCACGATCGCCTCCTCGCTCCCCGGGAGTTCATTGCAGCTGATGGCGTCGAGCGGCCGGCTCCGGCGTGCGAGCCAGCTGAGCGGACAAGAAGCGGTCTACTCGGGACCAGCCGGTGGGGTGGTCGCGTGCGCTCACCTCGCCCGCGCCCATGGGCTGACCCAGATCATCGGCGTTGATATGGGGGGCACCTCCACCGATGTGTATCGCTACGCCGGCGCGCTCGAGCGACGCAACGAACAGCTCGTAGATGGGATCAAGATCCGCGCCTCCATGCTCAAAATCGACACGGTCGCGGCGGGTGGTGGCTCGATCTGCCGCGTCCACCGTAAGCGACTTATGGTGGGCCCCGAGAGCGCTGGCGCCACACCAGGTCCGCTTTGCTACGGCGATCCCTCCGCGACCGCGCTGACGCTCACCGACGTGAACCTGTACCTCGGCCGCATCTCACCAGAGCGCTTCCCTATCCCTCTCCATCGCGCGCCCGTCCACGACGCCCTCGTCACCATGAGCGCCGCGCTCGCCGAGGTCGGCGTACGCCAAAGCCCCGATGAGATCGCGCAAGGCTTCGTGCACGTGGCCAACGTACACGCGGCCCAGGCCATCCGCCGCGCCGTATTGACTGACGGCTACGACCTCCGCGATCATGATCTGATCGTGTTTGGCGGCGCCGGTGGTCAACACGCCTGCGCCGTCGCAGACGAGCTTGGGATTCGGCGCTTCTTCGTGCACCCGCTCGCTGGTTTGCTCTCGGCGTGGGGGATCGGACTGGCGCGTGAAGGATGGAACGGCGCCGCCGACCTCGGAGATCTCCCCCTCGGTGGGTGTGAGGCGTCCATCAAGGCGACCATCGCCACGCTCGCAAAAACAGGCGTCGAGTCCCTCGGGATTGAGCCTGGCGACGCCGAGGTGTTCCCCGAGGTGATGTTGCAAACGGTGGGCACCGAGACCGCCGTCGCCGTGCCTTTCGGAGATCCCACGGACATGCGCGCGGCGTTTCTCCGTGAGCACGAGCGACGGTTTGGATTTCAACGCCCCGAGGCCTGCGTCGAGGCGGTCGAAGTCCGCGTCGAGGTGATCGGTCCGAACAGAGCAACGCGCCGATCCTCCCTGCCTACGCATCACGCCGACGCCGCGCTGCCCGCACAACAAGAAGTGTGGCGCACCCCGCACGGGCGCGCATGGGTGGATGTGATCGACCGCGGCGCGCTCGAGGAAGGTACCCCGACCCGCGGACCTTGCCTGGTCGTCGACAACGACGGCGTGCTCGTGGTGTCGCCTGGGTGGACAGTCACGCGGCTTGAGGATGGCACCTTGTGCTGTGTTCGTGACGAGGCCCCCACCGAGCACGGAGGATCGGGCGACCTCGATCCCGTATTGCTTGAGGTCTTCGCCCACCGCTTTATGGCCATCGCCACGCACATGGGCGACGTGCTTCAACGCACCGCGATCTCTACGAACATTCGGGACCGCCTCGACTTCAGCTGCGCCCTCTTCGATCTCAACGCGGGCCTGGTCGCGAACGCTCCCCACATCCCCGTCCACCTCGGCGCGATGGCAGAGTCCGTGGCCGCCGTCGCCTCCGCGCACCCCGAGCCGCTCCCCGGCGACGCCTTCGTCACCAACGACCCCGCCGGCGGCGGCTCCCATCTCCCCGACATCACCGTGGTCACGCCCGTTCACGACGACGAGGGGACCCTCCGGTTTTGGGTGGCGAGCCGTGGACATCACGCCGAAATCGGAGGGGCGACACCGGGGTCCATGCCACCGTTCTCCACCTCCATCGAACAAGAAGGGGTCGTGCTCTGCGCAGAGCTCCTCACCCGCGGCGGCGCGCTCGAACACGAGAGGATCATGGCGCGGCTCCGACACGGCCCCTTCCCCTCACGCGCGCCAGCCGAAAACATCGCCGACCTTGAGGCCCAGCTCGCCGCCAACCGCCGAGGCGTGGCGCTCCTCCGCTCGTTGTGTGAGCGCTACGGCGTCGAGGTCGTCGAGGCGTATATGGGGCACATTCAAGACGACGCCTGCGCGGCGGTGACCAGCGCGATCGCGGCGCTGCCCGACGGCTCGTCCGCGGCGACGGAACAGCTCGACGACGGCACCTCGCTGGCGGTGCGCATCGATGTCTCCGGCGCCATGATGACCATCGACTTCGCTGGGACGGCGCCTGCCCACGCCGGTAACCTCAACGCGCCGAGAGCCGTGACCGTGGCCTGCGTCCTGTACGTGCTGCGCACCCTGGTTGGCGCAGAGATCCCGCTCAACCAAGGATGCCTCGAGCCCGTGCGGATCCACGTCCCTCCCGGCTCACTGCTCGACCCCCCGCCACAAGCCGCCGTCGCCGCGGGGAACGTGGAGACCTCCCAGCGCGTCGTGGACATGCTGCTGCGTGCTCTCGGGCTCGCCGCCGCGAGCCAGGGGACCATGAACAATCTCTCGTTCGGGGGGGAGAACTGGGGGTACTACGAGACCATCGCCGGGGGCGCGGGGGCGACCGCGAGCGGCCCCGGT
>JBDQGY010000153.1:0-10855 GCA_040265175.1 Nannocystaceae bacterium | reverse complement strand
GTGATCCTTCCACCTCCGGAGACGGCGACGGCGACGGCGACGGCGACCCAACCACAACCAGCGGCGACGGCGACGGCGACGGCGACGGCGACGGCGACGGCGACGGCGACGGCGACGGCGATTGCCAGTTATGGTCCATCACCTACAACCTCGACGGCTCTGTGTTTGATATTACGGACACGCCTTTCGGAGCGGGAGACGCCTCCTTCACTTGCGAGACGCCCTACAGCGACGCGGAGACCATCGGACCGGGCGTGCTCACCATGTACTTCACGGACGTGAACGGGCAAGCCGGCGGAGGCCCCGCCCAAGTCATCGATTACGAGATGAGCATGAACTTTGTCACCGGGTCAGGGGGCACCGTCGTCACCCAGACCTTGGAGACCACCGCCGCCAACTCTTGCGGCGCATCGATAGGCACCCTCGCCACCAACTCTTTCAACTGGACGGCGTCTCCAGACATCCTGTTCGATTACACCACTATCGGGAATATCAACTGCGACGGCTTCTTGTGCGGGCAATTTGGAGCCCCCGCCGCGGGAGACACCCCGGTGAACGATGTGGTCGACATTGATCCCTTCACAAATATCCAGTTCAGCCCCGACCTCTCCACATTGAACAGCAACGCCTTCATCGTCTCGCAAGACAACAGCGCGACCACCTCGATGACCTGGGAAGGCACTGAGGTTAGCCGCACGCTGGTCAACGCTCCCGCCTGCCTTTGCAACTGAGGCCTCGGGACGGTTGTCGGCGGATCCGGCAGCAAACCGCATCGCCCCGTCGCGGGTACTCTCCGCGCCGGGGCCTCGACCACCTACCTCCTGAATATCTCGCGAGGCGGCCCGTCGTGGGCGAATTATTCGCTCCGCCGGCTCTCTTCCCGTACAGTCAAGGGGCCTCGCCTCATGGTCTTTGACGACCCGCGCGCGCCTCCCATGTCCACACCCACACCCGCACGCCTCCTCCTCATCTTCGGTGGTCGCTCCTCGGAGCATGAGATCTCAGTCCGGAGCGCCCGAGAACTCCTCCACGCCATCGACACGGACCGCTTCTCCGTCGAACTCCTCGGAATCTCTCGCGCGGGCGTCATGCGCCGTGGCGCGAGCGGCGACCTCCTTGAAGAGGTCATCGCCAATGGCGAGCTCGTACGCAGCTGGGACGACGTCCCCGCCGATATCGTATTTCCGCTCCTTCACGGCCCCTATGGAGAAGACGGGACCATCCAAGGCTCCCTTGAACTTGGCAACGTCCCCTACGTCGGAAGCGGCGTCGCTGCGTCGGCCGTCTGCATGGACAAAATTATGCTGAAGCACGTCGCGCGTTCGGTGGGCATTCCAGTGGTCTCCGGGGTCGACCTCCTCGAAGGAGATCTCGAGGACGGCCTCGAAAGTTCCATAGAGCGCATCCTTGAAAACGTCGGCAGCCCATGCTTCGTCAAACCGGCCAACCAGGGATCCTCCATCGGGATCTCGAGGGTCCAAGACGAGACCTCGTTGCGAGACGCGCTCCTCCACGCCCGTTCGTTTGACACTCGCGTGGTCGTAGAACGTGGGCTCGACGTCCTTGAGCTTGAAGTGGGAGTTTTGGGATCTGGTGATGCGGCCACCGTGGTCTCTCCGCCTGGTCAACTTAAGATCCCCGACGGGCAGTGGTACGACTTTGAGAACAAATACGTGAGCGACGTCGTCGAGACGCAGGTCCCCGCTGACGTCGACGCGAGCCTCGCTACCACCCTTCGAGAGCACGCCCTCTCTATCTTTCGGGCCACGGGATGCCACGGACTCGCGAGGGTCGATTTTCTCGTCGAACGCGAGACCATGCGGTGCTATCTCAACGAGGTGAACACCATGCCCGGGTTCACCTCGATCAGCATGTACCCGACGCTGATGGCCGCGACCGGCGTCCGCTATCCCGATCTCATCGCTCGTCTCTGCGAGCTTGGCATGGAACGCGCACGCCGGAGGCGCGAGCTCTCCGTTACCGCCTAACGCCTCGCCGGGACCTCGTGCCTGAGGCGAGGGTCTGATACGGTGTGCCCATGGACAAGATCAAGGGAGCGACCTTTCGGCCAACGGCGACCTGGCGCACCCTGTCTCAGCCCTTCCACTGGATGCCTCGATGGCTCGCGGAGTTCGGAGACCCGTTCCTCATCCGGAGTTTCAACGGCGACGTCGTGGTCGGAGTCCGCTCCGAATACATCAAAACAATCTTCCAGGGTCTGCCGTCGAACTATAGCCCTTTCGGAGCCAACGCGATCCGTCCCCTCACGGGCGCCGCGTCGCTCTTCGCGACGCAGGGCGCACAGCATACCCGGGACCGTAAGCTGCTCATGCCACCCTTTCATGGTGACAGGATGCGCGCCTACTCAGAGGTCATGCGCACCTCTGCGGAGGATACTTTCCGTGATCTCTGCAACCAGCCCGCGGCGAGCTTTGCGCGAGCCTCGGAACGCATCAGCCTTGCGGTCATCATCCGGGCCGTGTTCGGCGTCACGAATCCTGAGGACGAGAAGGTCTTCGGAGACGCTATCTTGAATTTTGCGGGGGCTTTCCACCCCACCTTCTCGTTCATGGAGTTTTTGCAGCGTTCATGGTTCCCGCCATGGCGGCGATTCTCCGCTGCGAAACAACGCTACAACGAGCTGATGGACGAACGAATTCAGCGGTCCCGTGTCGGCCCAGATACGGAGGATATATTGCGGATGCTGGTCACCGCCGTCGACGAGGATGGGGTCGGCATGACCGCAGATGAGATCAAAAGTCAGCTCATCACCATCCTGTTTGCTGGCTACGAAACCACGGCGATCACGATGTCATGGATGCTCGATGAGATATGGCGAAACCCACATGTCCTTCAGCGTCTACGTGCGGAGGTCGACCCACTCCCAGACGATGGTCCCGCGATCGCCTATACGAAACTCCCGTATCTTCAGGCGGTGATCAAGGAGACCCTCCGCCTCCACCCCGTCGTGACCGAGGTGTTGAGAAAGATCGAGCAACCGCTGCAGCTTGGTCCGCACCTGCTCCCCGCGGGGAAGGCTGTCTCCGCGAGCATCTTGCTGGCCCATCTCGACGAGCAACGCTTCCCGACACCGCACGAGTTTAAACCGGAGCGGTTCCTCGATCGATCGTACAGCCCGTTCGACTATTTGCCGTTCGGTGGTGGACACAGACGCTGCATTGGCGCGGCCTTCTCCACATTCGAGATGCAGATCAGCATGGGTCTACTCGTTCGCAACTACGACGTCACGCTCCATGATGAGGCGCCGCCTCGGCCGACACGAAAGAACCTGGCCATGGCGCCCGCGTCGACGATCCCAGTCACGCTTCACCGTCGGTAATTCCAGGGGTCGTCATCCAACGCTGCACGCCCATGTCTCTTCGCGGTTCAGACCGCGCCACCATCCGCGCCCTCCCTACCTCCTTAGAGAATGACACCTCCTCCGAACGCAACGCGTCGCACCATCGCTCCAGCGCCTCGGTGGTCATTGACGGGGTCCCTTCAAGAAGCTCCGCACCGGCCCGCGTCCGGAGCTGAGGTGTCCGCTCGAGCGAGTGAACAAACCGAAGCGTCTTCAGGGCATCAAAGGACTCGTGCGCGCCACGTCTAGACCCCAGTGGGCGGTCGGCTCGTGTGAGCTTATCCCGCCAACCGGCGCCCATGACATCCACCACCGCGGCCTCGATCAGTTCACGTGAGTCCCCCGCGTAGATCCATGGGTCGCGCTGCCCGGCCACAATCTCATCCATGACATCCAACCATCGACGCAAGTGCTCGAACACCTCCGGCGTCGAGAGTCTCCAGCTCGAAGGGTCTGAGCTCAAGCGCGCCGCCGCCGGTCCGGTGCCAAATGGCACCCGCAAGGACCGCCGCGTCTCTATCTTGACGGGCCCGCGCGTCCACCGAAACACCGTACCGACTTTCGCGAGCTTGCGCAGCGCATGAAAGTCCTCTCCAGCCGCTTTTGGTGGGACCCCGCGGACCTGGGCGTAGCCGGCCATGCTCACGCTCATGCATGAACCGATGGTGTGGTACGCGAATGGCGATCTCGCGTATTCCAAGCCGCGCACCCACCAACGCATCCAGATCTCGTGCTGCAGGTGGGCGCGTCGCAGCCCCTCATCCTCGCTGGGCTCGTGTCCAAACGGCCACACTACCGCGGCAGAATTGCCGGCAGCCTCTACCTTTGTGATCTCCGGTGACGGCGTCGCATCCGCGTCGGTGTAGTGGATCCACGACGACCGCACAGCTCCTTTTGCCCACAGCGCCAGCGCGAGGTCCCCCCCGAGTTTTCGCGCGCGGCCAACTCCCTGGTTCTCGGGAATGCCACGCGTCTCACCGCATCGCTCTACCCAGAGCGCGCCACACCCTTCACCTCGGAGCCAGCCTACGTGCGGACTTTGCCACCGCGGCTCGCGGGAGACCTGCGCTCTCAAGAGATCAGCCTCGGGCGATCGTGGCGCCCCCGCAGGTCCGTTAGAGACCACGATGAGAAGCGCCCCCGGCGCGACCACGGCGAGTTCGCGTCGCAGCCGAACGATTCTCGCCGGGTCCTCATCGCGACACGGGACCACGACCACCGCGTCCCAACCCGATCCGAGCGCCCCCTCGATCGCATGCACCTCGGGCTCGGCCCACCGAGCCAGGTACTTGTCGACCGCTTTGTCCGTCACGTCCGCCCCCCCGCGCGCTACAGAATCCGGCGCGCTTGTCTATTGATGATAAACCAGCACGGTGTTGATTCGGATGCGCCCGCGGTCACCGGTGGGAGGCTGATTCGCATACAGCCCCCGATACTCGAGCGTGTTCTCCACGCCGATCTGGACGTCGTCCGTAATATCCATCACCCACGGCTGTACGGGGAGTCCAGGGCACCACCCTGCGCGACCGGGCGTCCAGTTGCCCCATTGACCGGGCACGACCCCCTCGTCAACCATCTCCGCGCATCCATAGGCGAGCCCTGCCTGCCCGGGGAACTGTCGTGTGTAGGTGCCCGTGCCGTTCACTGTGAACTCATGCTGGTGGTTGCACCACTCCGCGCAGTTTCCGGTCGCTTGGCCATGGCCGGAGATGATCGTCGCGATCTCCACCTTGGTCGTTCCCGCCGGAGGCGTGAACGCGAGCGGACTAAACCCGTCGTTGTAGGTGTCATTGAACCCTCGATTGGCGTTGTGCACGAGCACTGTCTCCGTCGGCCGCGTCGCCGCCCCTACATCGCGGAGCCGGAAACGGACATCCCACGTGCTCGGGTTCATATTCCACACCATCGAGAAGCGGAAGAACTGATCGCCGCCGGCTTGCAGATAGCCCAAATACGAGCTCGCGTCGAGGACCCACGTCCGGGTCCCTGGTCGGGAGTACGGCGTGATCCAGCGGGCCACCTGGCCGAGCACGTTGTCACACATGTCGTTGTCGCAGAGGTCGATGAACGCCTCGTAGTCCCAATGTCCACAGTCAGAGTAGTTGTCGGGCCCACAGGTGGCAGACACCACGAGTTCCAGAGTGTCGAAGTTGGCCATCTCGGCCGCGGACGGGAAAGACGCCGCCCAGACACGGTTGTTGTTGCTGTTGCTGAACGGACCGTTCTGCGTATCAAAGCACGGCTCGCCCACAAGGCAGTCCGGCGTGAACTCTTGCTGGTCGATCACCGCGACCTCCGTCACTCCCGTCTGCGCCTCCAGCTCAAGCTGCTGCGCGTGGCGAAAGTTGTAGTAGCGTGGCACGTAGCCATAAATCGGTGACGAGGTTACGAAGGTGTTGGTGATGTCGTAGTAAGCGCCCGGGTTGTCCCACCGCTGGCCACGGTCGAGCGCGAACGCTGCGACACCCGTGTTCGCGCTCATAAAGCTCCCAACGCTCCCCGCGATGTCGGCAGGTGCATCGGTGACAAAGTGCACTCGGTCGAGGAAAAAGTCTTGAAGCTCAACATCTTCGACCTGGAGAAGCGCCCCCGCCGTCGCTTGCTGCCAACTGTCGGCGCCTGCGGCCGCGTCTCCAGACGCGGTCAAAAAGAAGTAGTGCACGTTCCTAGGGGAGCGCTCAAACAGCTCCGGCCCGAGCGTGCCCTTCAGTTGGGCGGAGAGCGAGTCGCCGTTGTCGACGATGAAGAAATAAGAGTCACATCCACTCCAGTTGTCTTCCAAGTCCCACGGACCGAACGTCGTATTTACCGAGAAGGCCCCGCCGATATCTCCCCAACCGGTGCCCCCGTCCGCGGCCAAGGTCGCCACGGGCAAACCAAGTCCGTCACAAAATGCGGTATCGCCGTCTCCGTCGCCGTCTCCGTCTCCGTCGCCGTCTCCGTCTCCGTCTCCGTCTCCGTCTCCAGTCTCCGCGGAAGTCATGGTCTCTTCGCCCACGTCAGACGAGGATGACCCCTCCTCCTTGGAGCAACTGGTGGAACCCAGCGCCAAAGACATCACGACAAGACCAGACGAGTAAGGAATCAAATTGCGAACCATCATGCGTACCTCTGCGAGAACCCTACCCCAACGGTGTGGTTCCTCCAAGCCGGCTCAATGTGGCGCGGCTCCAATGAGATGGCGCGTCAGCGCCGCCACCAAAAAGTCGCTCAAAACCCGCCCTTAGCGGCGATGTCCGCATAGGTCGCCCCGACCGGACGCAGGGTCCGCGACTTGTCCCCCTCGAGCCCGAACAGGCCAAAGCGTAGGTTCATCCCGTGGTTCCACTCGTAATTGTCCACCAACGTCCACCAATAGAAGCCTCGAACATCGGCCCCCGCTTCCATCGCGCGATGCACCGACGCGAGGTGAGGCTTTAAGAACTCCTCCGCTTGATCGATGGTCATATCCTCTGTGCCGTTCTCGGTAATGTAGAGAGGCAGGCCAAATCGTTCGTGGGCGTCGGTCAACACGATCTCCAAGCCCTTGGGGTAGGTATTGAACAAGTCACTGATGTTGGGAAAGAAGTCGAACCACGGGTAGTTATTGGACAGCACCGGGAGATCCACCGCCTCCACCAAGAGTTTGGTGTAGTAGTTCACGCCGATGAAGTCGGCGCTCCCAGCATAGGCGGGGATTGTCTCATCGATCTCTCCATCGAGGTTGCGATCGAACTCTCCGCGAATCGCCGCGTTCAGCCACGCCCAGTTGTACAGGTGGTCCGCGTGGAGCACCGCCGTCGGGGCGTTCGGATCGTTCGGGTCTACCGGCTCGACCGCGGCAAGGTTGGGGACGGGACCCACCATCGCCGCGACCCCGTCATCATTGGCATCAACCCCATCATGCTCATGAACCGCCGCGTACATCTGCGCGTGCGCCTCGGCCATGTTGAACATCACATCCACCCCCTCATCAACACGAAGCGACACGCCCGGCGGATTGGTGCGGCCGGCGCTCGGCAGCAAGTAGCCCGAAATCACAACCGCCATGGGCTCATTGATCGTGGCCCACAAGTCGACTTCCGCGCCAAACTCCGCCGCGCAGTAGCCGGAAAAGGTTCGGATGGCCGGTACGATCCGCTCGAGATCGACCCACCCTCGGTGGACACAGGTGTCGAGGTCCTCCTTGCACGCCTTCCCATCATGAAGCCACAGCGGGAGCGTGTAGTGATTGAGCGTCACCATGGGCTCGAGTCCGCGAGCCCGCGCAGCCTGCAAAACCTCGTGATATCGAGCCACCGCCGCCGGGTCCACGAACGCCGCGAGCGCCTCCGGGCTGGTCGCCTCCTCCGCCGCTGCATCGGGGAACAACCGGCTCCACTCCAATGAGATCCGAATCGTCGTCAATGAGAGTTCATCCGCGGCGCGAGAAAAGTCCTCCTCATAGGTCTCCCACATCCCAGGGCCATCGCTGAGAGGATCACCCGAGTTGTGCGTCCCCGTGTCGGCGACGAGCTCGGGGTCGGTCACCCATTGATACCAATCGCTGTTGCGATCCTCGCACTCCGCCGCGGGCAGGTTTGGACACCCCGGCTCCGACTGGAACCCCGCGAGCGCGACCCCCCAACCGAAATCCTCGGGGAAGACGTAATCGAGCATCACCCCATCGTCGCCCGCGCCGGTGGTCTCGGCGCCCGCGTCGTCGCTCGCGGCGTCATTATCGACGCAACCGCTCGTCACCGCCCCGAGCACGAGCGCCATGAGCATGTGGGTGCACCCTCGGGCGCTGACTCTCACGTGTCGTTGTGTGTCTCTCACGCGAGGAGGCTACAACGGAGGGCGACAGATCTCTAGCGCCCCCCGCCGGGGAGGCGCTCTCGCTCAAGGCTGCGGATAAAACGACGCGATCCGCTTGGCTCGATACACCACGGATTCGGCGCCATATGAGACCCGCCAGCGCGCCTCTGCGATCGGGTCTGCAGACACTTCCACCACGTCTGCGGGTGGCTCAGAACCGAGCACTCCCCCCGCGCATACCAGGGCGCCTCCGTCGTCGAGGGTCATCGCGTCGCCTAAAAAGATCGTGTAGTGCTCCACTGGATAGGACCACACTTGAGTCGCGACCATGGTCTCTTCATCCAATTGAAACCGTACGGCGCGGGAGTAGGAATCCGGCGCGTCGGGCCGCTCGTTCCCGTTGTCGTACAAGAGCATCGTCCCATCCGCCTCCATGCTGGGCGAGTGCTGCGAGTAAAACCACTCCGCCGGCGCCCCGTCGCCACTATCGGCGAGCGTAAAGTCCCCACCGTCGCCGAAAATCCACCGCACCTCGCCGGTCTCCCGCGCCACATCGAGCACCCAGTTCTGATGACGAAGTGACACCAGGTAGGAGTTGGTCTCTTCACGAAACGCGAGGCCGTTCCCGTGGGTCCAATCAAGCGCCCCCCCCCCAAATACGGAGGCGGTTGTGGAAAGCACGCCGGGGAAACGATCGACATCGAGATGATCGAAGGTGGACCATTGCCAGACAACATTCCCCGCGGCATCCCATTCGAGCAGCCCGTCCCCCGACAAGAGCACCTCTCCTCCCAGCGATGGCGCCTGCACGAGGCGGTCCTCCCTCGTGAGCGACAAGTATCCCCCAGAGGGCAGCAGAATATTGTCATGATGGATGATGAGGTCCGGATCCGGCGACAACAGGGTCAATAGTTCTCTCCCCGCGATGTCGATGACGCGGAGACCATTGGGCACGTTGACCATCAACGTGCCGTCGTCGCGCTGTTTGACGTCACGTTCGATGAAGTAGTTCGGGACCGTGGCGTCGGCGTAGTACCAGACCACCTCGCCATCCCCATCCAACGCATAGACAAGAGGTTCAACCGTGTCCCCCCCCGGTTCAAGGCTCGGCCGACGTCCCGGTCCGACCAGCGTGTAGTGGCTGCGGTAGGCCCCGTTCGCCACGTCCGCGCTTACGGGAAGCCTGGTGTCTGGGGGGAGCGCCCCGGTCTCAAAAATTCGAGATGTCCGCCCCACCTCAACATCTGCCCCTTCCACCGACGCTCGCGCGACCAATTCGAGCTCGTAACTCTCAGATGCCCGCATCCCGACGACCACGAGCTCGTGCGTCACGCCAAGATCGGTCCAATCGGTGCGACGCACGAGACCCATGGAGTCCGTGAACTCTACGGCGACCTGCACCGGGCTCGCGGTGGTCGCCTCCACCATCGCGCTCAACGTACTTCGCGGATTCGATTCCACGCGCACCTCTCCCCACGGCGACAGGTCCTCGCAACACGTGGAGTCCCCCGCCCCCTCCGTGCCGCAGGACGCGCTGACCATGAACGACCCCACCAAGACTCCAATCACGAGCGCTCGACCGACCCTCCGGTCGCTGCGTGGCGCGAAGCGGGCGCGGGCCCGTACGAGCGTGCGTGCGGCGGTGGTTGTGGCGTCCCGTTCGATTTTTGAGCGATTGAGCACGCCAGACCATACCCAAGAATCGTACGTTGTACCTATCGGAGCCCCGCGGTGTGTCGAGCCCTCCGCGACGCGAGCGTGACGCCGGCGTCGCCCTCAACCCGCTGGCGCCTCGTCCTCAAGCTCTGGCGGCGGCTCCCACGCCAGCCGGCGGCCCATCCCGGACAACTTCTTCAAGGAGGCCTCAAGCTGCTGCGCTCGACCACGACTGCGGTACGGACCAAGCACGCGACCTATCTGCCACGGGCGCCCTCCTCGCGTGGACTTCGCGCCGCCTGGGAGTTCGCCGTTATGCTGGAGCAATCGGCGCCCTGGGTCGAGTGAGATCCCCACGTAGGAGCGACGCGCTCGCCCGCGTGGCGCCCCACTTGAGAGCAGCACGTAGACAAACCACTGCGGCTCATCATCCACGGCACGATGCTACGCGATCAGTCCCCAACGGCTCAAAAATAGTACCGAAAGCCCAGGGCGAAGTCGCCGCTCGAGAGCGCCGCGAACGCGCCTCCCGGTGCGAAACCTATCCCCGGCGACCACGACCCCTCGATGAACGTGTCGAACGGAAGGGGCTTCCAATGGAACGTAAACCCGACCACCGGAGTCCGAAAGAGGATACCTCCGCACGTGCCTCCCCTGTCCGCCGTGTTCCAGCGCCTTCCGTTCCAGCAGCGCCCGACGAGCCCGAACACACCAACTCCCACGTAGGGGATAAAGTCAAAGACATTCTCAACGCTGGCGATGGTCGCGATGTGATAGGTCCAGTCGCCCCCGAGCCGAAACCCATGGCCCGCGCCCCCCTTCGGCAATACGCCGCCGTACCCGAGGTGAAACTGCACAGCGTTGTTGGCGTCAAAGAAGTACTTCCCGGTCGCCCCTATCGGGTCGATCAACGTCAGGCCGATGCCGAAGTTCCCTCCGCTCCCCTTCGCCTTCGCTGCGGAAGGACTGGGCGCTGCGGTCGCGGAGGAGGGCGCCAGCGCCACCGCGCTGCTCAGCGCGAAGGCTGCTACGGGAAGTCGACGCTTGAGGTGGTGAGTCATG
>JBDQGY010000152.1:0-10863 GCA_040265175.1 Nannocystaceae bacterium | reverse complement strand
CCCACAGTGACCTCCGAGAGGCTCATCTCGGCGGCGAGATCACGCGCGGTCAAGGGGTCCTTCTCTTGAAATAAAATCATAAGCGCGTTGGCTTGGGACGGCGTCACCTTGTGCAGACGTTCGCGCTCAAGCAGGACCTGGATCCTGCGCTCCAGTCCCCGTTGAATGCGCGACAAGTTGAGCGCCGCGTCGGCCTGCGCGCGTCGATGCGCGATCTGTGCACGTGAGGGCACACCGAAGAGTCGCAGGCTACGCCGCCAAGTTCAACCCCCGCATTGCCCGCCCGCCGGTCCCGCGCGCGGTCGCTTGCAGAAATTTGATGAGCATGCTTATCTTTTTGGAGTTTTCGGAGGATACAACGATGCCAGCAGCAATGATCTACGACGCGGTCCGCACCCCTCGTGGCAAGGGTAAGAAGGGAGGCGCGCTCCATGGCGTGCGTCCCGTCGACCTCCTCGCCACCTCACTTCGGGCCGTCGCGGACCGGAATGAACTCGACACGTCACGCGTGGATGATGTCGTCATCGGATGTGTCACCCAAGCCGGCGAACAGGGCGCATGTATCGCGCGGTTTGGAGCCCTCACCGCGGGATACGACCAGCGCGCCTCTGGCG
The DNA here is from genome assembly GCA_040265175.1 of Nannocystaceae bacterium. Lineage (GTDB taxonomy): Bacteria > Myxococcota_A > Polyangia > Nannocystales > Nannocystaceae > JAAZXR01. The sequence continues at coordinate 10,249 of JBDQGY010000152.1, read as the reverse complement.
TGACGATCAATCGTTTCTGCGCGTCGGGCCTTGAGGCCATCAATCAGGGAGCCGCGATGGTCGCGTCGGGCTTCTACAACCTCGTCGTCTCCGGTGGCGTCGAGAGCATGTCTCGGGTCCCGATGGGCTCCGATGGCGGCGCCATCTGGGACCCTCAGACGCAGTGGGAGGTCGGGTCCGTCCCCCAGGGAGTGTCCGCCGACCTGCTCGCGACGGTCCACGGGTTTGAACGAGCCGAGGCCGACGCCTTCGCCGTGGAGAGCCAGCGACGGGCGGCCTCGGCGAACGAACACAAGCGGTTTGTCCGGAGCGTCATCCCCGTGGTCGATCGCAGCGGCCTGCCGATTTTGAGCGAGGACGAGTATCCGCGCCCCGGCACCACGACAGACGCTCTCGCCAAGCTCGCGCCCTCGTTTGAGATGATGGGTCGCCAATTCGGGATGGACGCCCTCACCAAGGGGCGATACCCCCATATCGACCGGATCTCCCACATCCACCACGCGGGAAACTCCTCAGGAATCGTGGATGGATCCGCGGCGGTGCTTCTTGGGAGCGAGGAGTTCGGCGCTGCGCAGGGGCTCAAACCACGGGCAAGAATTCGCGCCTTCGCGTGTTGCGGAAGCGAGCCCGTGATCATGCTTGACGGCCCATTGCCAGCCACGGAGAAAGCGCTGGCGCACGCAGGCATGTCCATCAAGGACATCGATCTCTTCGAGGTCAATGAGGCCTTCGCGGTGGTGCCCATGACCTTCATGAAGCACTTTGACGTCTCCCCCGATCGCGTCAACGTATACGGAGGCGCCATCGCCATGGGTCACCCACTCGGTGCGACGGGGGCCATGCTCCTCGGCACGCTCCTCGACGCCATGGAAGACAACGACGCTTCCACCGGACTCGTCACGCTGTGCATCGGCGGCGGCATGGGCGTCACCACCATCATCGAGAGGACTTAAGCCGGCCATGACTACCCAGGAATTTCAACACACCGCGCTCCGAGGGAGCATGGACCCCTCCACTGGCGTCGCCACGCTGACCCTCGCCATGCCCGGCAAGGCCAACGTCATCAACGCCGAGTTCGGCGATGGCCTCCGCGAGGCGCTCACGTGGGCCCGCGCCCACGAAGATCTAAAGGGCATCATCCTCACCTCCTCCCACCGAGACTTTTGCGCCGGGGCTGACATCGACCGCCTGTTCGCGATGACCGATCCAGCGGAGCTGTACCAAGGCGTCAAGGAACTCGGCGCCCTGTTTCGCGACATCGAGACCTCCTCCGTGCCCGTGGTCGCCGCCCTCAACGGCACCGCCCTCGGGGGAGGATTTGAACTCGCCCTCGCCTGTCATCATCGCGTCGCGATCGAGACGCCGCGCGCCAAGTTTGGGCTTCCCGAGGTTCAGCTCGGCGTTATTCCAGGCGCGGGCGGGACCCAGCGCCTCCCACGCCTCATCGGGATCCAAGCCGCCGCAGAGTTGATCTTACAAGGTAAAGAATTACGCTGCGCCGCCGCGCTGAAGGCGGGCGTGCTCGACGCGCTGGTGGAGGGTGAGGACGAGCTCCGCGCCCACGCCCTCAAATTCATCGCAGACAACCCTCGAGCCAAGCAGCCGTGGGACCAAAAGTCTCCGCGAATTCCCGGTCCGCAGCCGGGTTCCGGCGACGCCCGCAACATGTTGATGGCCGCCGCGGGAATGCTCCGTAAAAAAACAGCAGGGGTCTTCCACGCGCCCGAGCTCGCCCTCTCCGCCATCTCCGAGGGGCTCGCGGTCAATCTCGACACGGGGCTCGACATTGAGGCGCGGTATTTTGTCGAGCTCGCTGTCTCCGATTCCTGCAAGGATATGATTCGGACGCTGTGGTACGGCCGCTCCGCCGCGCTTAAGTGCGAGGGGCTCCCTACCCACGAGGGCCCGCCATTTACCAAAATTGCGATCATCGGTGCCGGCATGATGGGCGCTGGACTCGCCTTCGTCTGCGCCGACGCGGGCTACGAGGTCGTTCTCAAGGATGTCCACGGAGAGGCCCTTGAGAAGGCGCGTGCGCACTTCGAGTCACAGCTCAAACGACGCAGAAAGCACCTCTCGGAATCCCAGCGTGATGCGATCCTCGCCCGGCTGACCCTCACCCTAGAGCCGGGTCCGCTCCAAGACAGCGACCTCGTCATCGAGGCTGTGTTCGAGAACCTCGGGCTCAAACACGCCATCAATGAAGAGCTTGAGCCGCTCCTCGCGAAGGACGGCGTGTGGGCCTCCAACACATCTGCGCTCCCCATCTTTGACGTTGGGGCCAAAAGTCGATCGCCGCAGTCCTTTATTGGGCTGCACTTCTTCTCGCCCGTGGAGCAGATGCCGCTGTTGGAGATTATTACGACCTCGAACACGAGCGACGCCACACTCGCGCGGTGCCTCGCGTTTTGCCAACGCATCAAAAAACTCCCAGTCGTGGTCAATGACGGCTACGGGTTTTACACCACCCGTGTTTTCTCCGCCTACATCATGGAGGGTGCCAACCTCGTCGCCGAGGGACATGACCCGGTGCTCATTGAGTGGGCGGCCCGCGCCGCGGGCATGGTAGTCCCACCGCTGCAAGTCTTTGATGAGGTCACGCTGACGCTGGGCGTCAAGGCGAACGAGCAGGGCCGCGACTACCTCGGGGACGCGGTCGACTCTCCGGGCATGGACCTCGTCCGAGCGCTCGTCGCGAATGGACGCACCGGAAAGGCGGACGGCGCCGGATTTTATAACTACGAGGGCGGGAAGCGACGCGGTCTTTGGGACAAGCTCACGGCCCACGCGTCCTCCTCCGGCTCGGACCCGCTCGACGCGCCCGCGCTGCAGCGCCGCCTACTCCTCGCCCAAGCCGTACAGGCGGTGCGCTGTCTCGAGGGCGGAATCCTCCGTTCTGCGCGCGACGGGGACGTCGCCGCTGTCTTCGGGATCGGCTTCGCGCCGCAGACCGGAGGTCCCTTCGGCTGGCTCGATCGCCAAGACCTCCCGACGGTCATCCGTGAGCTCGACGCCCTCTCCGCGTCCTGCGGTCAACGATTCACCGCGCCTGAGCTTCTCCGAGACATGGCCGCACAGGGTCGACGCTTCTTCGACACCCCTCGCGCGGAGTAGCGGGCGCCGCGCATCGCGCGATTTGGGCACCGGCAGTCACTTCAATGTTGCCAGAATGTCATTCGGTGTCGTGACCCGGCGACTTTGGGACGCGGGTGTCCCATCAAACTGCGCCGCGATCGACCTCCACGATGTGTTGGACGCCCGCGGTCAGTGGCACTATCGTTGCAACGATCGTCTGGACCCGTGCGTATGCGTCGCCTCCACCTCTCTATCCTCCCCGCGAGCGCCCTCGCGCTGCTGCTGCTGCCCGCGCCGGTCGCGGCCGAAGACGAAGGCGGCGGCGGTGATTACACGGTGCTCTATTACCTGACGGAGGCCGCAAGCAACGGCGCCACACCAGCCCGTGGACGACAGATGACATCCACGGACATGCAGTACTTCATGAACCAGGCGCGCTGCAGCTGCGGTCAAGCGGTCCGCACCCGAATCAACCTCCTGAACCAGGCCTCGGCGACCAACGACCTCACCAACGCCTACGTCGGACAATCCTGCGACAGCGCCCAATCGGGCAACGTGCCGCAGTTCACTCCGTGTGCCCAAATTCAGTCGGGCTTCCCCGACTTTTATAGTTTCGCGCCCGAGATTGATGTGGATCCCGTCTTCTTCGGATGGGGTGTCGATCCCTCGGGTCCCCAATCAATCGGCTCGGCTGAGCCCGCGGAGGGTTGCTACGACCGCACTGGAGAATCGGGGGTGTGGATGTGCGCCGGACAGACCTCCTGCAACGAGGGGCAGTTCTTCATGTCGGGCGCCACCTCGGCCAACTCGGAGGAATTTCAGTCAGTCACCTTTGACTATCTTCCGCCGGTGGTGAAGGCCTCTGACTTCGAGGTGTTTGCCGGCGACGGCGCCGTAAAAATTACATGGAACCTCCAAGGCAGCGGTGACGTGTATGGGTTTCGAGTGCTCTGCGCCGATGCCAACGATCAGCCGCTGCCTGGTCGAGGAATCTCTGGCCAATCCGCCACCGCGGTTCCCAACGGAACCATCTACTATACTCCCCAAGAGCTGTGCCCGGAGGGCCGCTTCGACGGGAAGCCCTTTCGTGAAGAAGATCTCGCCTATGCGTTGAGCGGATCCACTGACCCGCTCCCAGGTGCTGGCGACGGGGACGGCGACGGCGACGGCGACGGCGATGGCGACCCCTCCACCACTGGCGACGGCGATGGTGACGGCGACGGCGACCCCTCCACCCCTGGGGACGGCGACGGCGACGGCGACGGCGACGGGGACGGCGACGGTGACCTCTCCACCACTGGGGACGGCGACGGCGACAGCGACGGCGACGTGAGCAGCGAGCCGCATGTGCCCGGACAAGGATTGGGCACTTTGGACTACGACTACGTGTGCTCCTCGCACCTCTCCTTCAACACGCAGCAGGCCCGAATCACAGGGCTCGAGAACGGCGAAACCTACAAGTTCCTGGTGGTCGCCTACGACCGCGCAGGAAACCCTTCCCCCAGCAGCACCATCGTGATCGCCTCACCGGTTGAAACCCACGACGCGTGGGAGCAATGTGAAACTCGGGGAGGAATCTGCGGCGAGGCGGGGTTTTGCTCCGTCCAACGCTCCGGGGTGAACTCTGGCGGGGCCGCGGGCGTCGCCGCGCTCACGCTCTTCGGGCTCGTCGGGCTGGCGTGGCGCCCCCGACGACGGAGGCGCCGCCAGTGATGACCCTCGCACTCGCAACCGCGGGAGTGGTCCTCGCCTCCTTCAGCAGCGCGACGGTCCAACCCCCAACCCCGCCCGAGGCTCAGGTGCCAGCGCCTGCGACCGCGTCCCCTCCCGCCTCTGCCGTTGAGCCGAACGAGGACGCCCCGAATCCTCCGAAGGGCAGCGAAACCGCCGACACGGAAACTGTCGACTTCGCGGACAATGCCACGCCGGAAGAGGCCGTCGAGTTCCAAAGCCCGGCTCCCGATCAATCTCCCATCGAGTTCGCCTCCCCCACCGCGGAGCAGCTCCCCGAAGCCATCGACTACTCGCCTTCAGAGCCCAAGGTGCCGATGCTCGACGCCGCAGAGGTCGCCTTGGAGCCCGTCGCTCGGTTCACAGGCAGTCCGCAGCGCTTCGCCATTGAGGTGAAGTTCGGACCCTACCTTCCCAACGTGGACGGCAAATACCCAGGGCCGGGGCTCGGTGCCTACGCCGAGGTGTTTGGAAAGACAGACAGCCGTGGGGTCGCCGTGGGTCAACCTCGGGATCGTTTGATGACCCGCCTCGGCTTTGAGTGGCAGTTCATCAACGTTGGCGGACCTCTCTCCCTCGGGACCTCCATCGGTTTCTTTCAAGACAGAGCGCAGGCCATCCTGGTCCAAACTCAACCGTCGGATCCCACCACCCGCAGCGACGCGGACCGCGTGCGGTTCAGCGTATTTCCCATGACCTTGATGCTGGGGTACCGCTTCGAGCTTCTGGCGGACCGCTTCAAGATCCCCCTCGTCCCCTACGCCCGGGGCGGACTGGCCTACGGCTTTTGGTGGGCCAGCAACGGGGACGGCGACATCTCCGTTAACGACGCCGGGGTCAAGGGACGCGGTGGATCCGCAGGGTGGCAAGCCAACCTCGGGATGATGCTCCGCCTCGACTTCCTCGAGCCAAGCGCCGCGAAAGCCCTCGACTCGGCCACAGGTATCAATCACACCTACATCTTCGGCGAGTGGCAATTCTCTCGCATGGATGGATTCGGTTCGCTGATGAACAAAGTCAGCGTCGGTGACGACACGTGGTACCTCGGCCTCGCCATCGAGATCTGACCCCGTCGACGTCATGTTACCGCCGCCATGTTGTGATCGCCGCGCCTCCCTAGTTGCGGCGTTTGTTGCGACGTTTTTTCGAGCCGCCGCCCTTCGAGCCGCCGCCCTTCGAGCCGCGTGAGCCTCGGCCCCGGGCTCCGGCAGGCCGCCCGCGCTCTCTGCCCAGACGCCCCGAGCGCGCGGCCTCAAGCACTGACATCTCCCCATCGCCATCATCGCCGTCTTCCCGACGCTTGCCGCCGCGTCGATTCGAGGTTTTGAGCGTCCCCTCCTTCGCGCGCTGCACGATGGCCGTCTCTCCCTCGGTCAGCGGACTGCGCGTCAGGACCGAGAGGAGCGCAAAGTCCACTTGGCGACGCACCAAGCTCGCCTCGGTCACTTCGATGACCACGCGATCGCCAATGGTGATCAACTTTCCGCCGGCGCCGACAATGCGCACGCCGGTCTCGTCCACCTCAAACTGGTCGCCAAGCTCCGTCTCCATCTGCGACATCCGGACCATCCCATCCACGAACGGATCGTCGAGCGTGACAAACATCCCCTGCCCGGAGAAGCCCGAGACGGTGCCTTCGAATCGGTCGCCGACGCGGTCTCGCATGTGCGCGGCCGCAAACAGTCGCTGGGTGTCCCGCTCCGCTTGCGCCGCGGAGCGCTCGCGCTCGCTGCTGCGAATGCACTGCCCCTTCGTCACGTCTTCTTTCGGCATCGTTGGGACCGGAGGTGGGCCGCTCGGCCCTCGCCGCTTCTCCAAGAAGGCCTTAATGACGCGATGCGCGATCAGATCCGGGTAGCGACGAATGGGACTCGTGAAATGGACATAAGCCGGCGCGCTGAGGGCGAAGTGGCCGACGTTCTCGGTGCGGTAGTCCGCCTGCGCCATGGCGCGAAGCATCATGCTGTGCATGGCGTCGGCGCGATCCCTCCCGTTGGTCTTGTTCAGAAACTGTTGCACCCCACGAGGTGTTTGAAGACGCTCGGGGTTCACCTGAATTCCCAGCGAGAGGGCGGCGGTGCAAAGAGAGGTGAGCTTCTCCTCGTCGGGGCGGTCGTGCACTCGATACGGGAGCGGGAGCTTGGCCTTCATGGCCAGCCCACCGATGGCCTCGTTGGCCGCTACCATCATCTCCTCGATCAGGTTGTACGCCCGCGCCATCTCCTTCGAGGCGCGCGCCCGCACCACGTCGCGGATCCGCTCCGAGTCATCTTCGTCCAACACCACCCGAGACTCTGGGAGGTTGAGTTCGATCGCTCCCCGCGTCATCCGATACTTACGCAGTCGATCCGACGCCGCTCGCAGTCTCCGCACGCGCGCCGCCTGCTCCGGGGGCAACGTGCCCGCGCCCTCGTCACTCAACTCCGCAGCGACCTGACCGTAGGTGAGCCGCCCGTGGCTGTGGATCACCGCCGCACACGGCCGCACGTCGGACACCTCACCCGCAGGGTTGATGGTCATGGAGACCACCATCGCGAGGCGGTCTTCGTGGGGAACGAGCGAGCACATATGCGTGCTCAGTTGCTCTGGGAGCATGGGGATGGCGCGATCGGGTAAGTACACCGAGAAGCACCTCCAGGTCGCCTCTTTGTCGATGACGGTGCCCTCTCGCACGTAGTGAGAGACATCCGCCACCGCCACGTGCAGCCGCATGTCAGACAGATGTTCATCGTCACCGAGCAGCTCGACACACACGGCGTCATCGAAGTCGCGCGCGTCGTCTGGATCGATGGTCATGAACGGGGACTCACGCAGGTCCTCCCGATTCTCAAGGTCCTCCGGGCGGACCTTGGTGGGGACCCCCTCCGCGACTTTCTCCACCTCCTCCGGGAACACCTCGTCCACGTTGTGCTCCACGAGGATCTTGGCAACCTCGGTCTGCAAGAGGCCTGGCGCGCCGATGGCACGATCCACCTCAACGCGAATAGGATCTCGATCGGAGTCGGGGAATCTCGTAATCGACGCGACGACCACGTCCCCTGTCACGCAACCATTGGCTCCCCCCTCGAGCACCACGTCGTGCAAGATCCGCTGGTCCTCAAGCTCAAGGAACCACCGCTTCCTTCCTGCGCGCCGCAGCACCCCTACAATTCGTTTGCGCCGGCGCTCCGCGATCCGTACCACCCGACCCTCCACGCCTTTCTCAGAGGGGCGGGTCTCCACCTCCACGATGTCCGAATCGAGGGCTCCTCCCGCGCGACGTGGCGGGATGAATACATTCTCTGAGTCACCATCCACGTGCACAAAGCCGAAGCCATTGGGGTGCATCTGGAGGCGACCCACAGCGATGTTCGGGGACGAAGATTCACTCACGAGAGCCGTCCTTTACACATCCCCGCATAGAACGCAAGCCCGCTCGGGCGCATGAACAGCCCCAGGGCCGCCAACCCGACGGCACGGTCGTCTTTGGAGGCGCGCTCATGGAGAGGGTGCCGCCGCCGCCGCGGGGTTCGAAGCCGCGGCTCCGTACGCGCGCAGGTGTCCGTCGTCGCAGCCTACCACGAGGGTGCCCGCCGGACTCAGCGACACGCTGGAGTCCACGTCCGCGGGCAGCTCAAGCACCCATCGCACCGCGCCGTCTTCCCCGAGCACATAGAGTTGATTGTCTTGGCCCCCCACCAAGACCCATCCTTGGGCGTCCACCACCGGCGTCGACTGAATCGGCGCGGCGGTCTGAAACACCCACTCCACCGATCCGTCCGCCAAGAGGGCGTACAAAAATCCACCGTGCGATGTGACGTAGAGGCGGCCCTTCCCGTCGCCACCGACACTGGATCGGATGTCCTTTTGCGCCACAAAGCTCCACTTTAGCGAACCGTCCCGTCGAATCGCATACACCCGACCGTCGTCGGCACCCACGACAAATTCCCCGTCTTCGCCTACCCATCCAGAACCATCCACGTCCGCGATCACCTTGTAACTCCAGCGCTCCTGTCCGTTGGAATCCAGCGCCCGAACGAATCCATCTTGTCCACCAAAGAGGACGCGACCATCGGCGGTGACCACCGGCGTCGAAGCTACGTGGGGTGGGCGTTCCCCCTCCTTGAGTTCAGCCGGCCAGTGCCACACGATGGTGCCGTCCCGTCGAAGTCGGTAGACACCGTCGGCGCCGATGTACAGATCGCCCTCAGGCCCTTGGGTGGGGCCCCCATCCACATCGCACCGTGCCCCCTCCGGGCCGGGCGCGGTGGTCTGCGCGCACGCACCAATCTTGGTCCGCCAGGCGATCTCTCCCGTGGACAGGGTCACAGCAACCAACTCGTCGGCGTCGGTCCCCACGTACAACACCCCCTCCTCGTCCACCCACGGCGTCGACCACATCCGGCCCCCCAGGTCCATGTCGAGCACCGTGGTACCGGCGCGGGCGCCGTCCACCACCACCCCCACGAGCCTGCCGCCGTGGGTCCCTACGTACGCGACCACCTCGCCGCCTTCCCCCTCTACCAAGCGGGGAGAGGCGTAGATGACCCCGCCAAGGTCGATGTCCCACGCCAACTCGGGGCGTGTGGCAGGGGCTGCATGGGCGAGCGCCCCCGCGTGGCCGGGTCCGCCCCGAGCAAAGCTGCCCAGGGCGGAGGCGGGTGCACTCGCTGCCACCGGCGCATTCGACGCAGAGATCTCTTTGCCTCCGTCAGCCACGCCGCCTTCGGATTTCTCATGTGCGCTCACGCACCGATGGGCGTCGCAGATACGATCACCCTTACAATCGGTGTCCTTGCTACAGCCCGCCTCGGAGCCTTTCAATAGACTGCAAGCGGGCGTCCAAACGCACATTGCTGCGACCCAGACGGCCACAAAAACCCTCTTGGGACGCCACGAGCGGCGATTTCCTTCCAATGCATTCGATAGGCTTAGCTTTGACATCATTGACCCACGGTGGTAAGGACGTGTAGCCGGTTTGGCTTCCCCTGTTTCCCTGGGGATTTCGGCCACTTACAGATTCTAAGGCCGAAGACAGTGCGACGAGAATCGCCCTGAGGCTCCCTTGCCATCTCTTCGGCGGACGCGCACCCATTTCGAGGAACCTCCCAGCAATGCTGACCACCAATCCCGGACAAGGAGCTCCCAAGAGCTCGAGCCACTCCCCCGTCGAAGAGCACTATTACCGCCGAGGGGACATTGATTTCTGCTTTTTGCTGAACCGACAGCACGCAAACCTTCGCGTCTTTGACTACCGAGTAGGAAACTACCAGCAAAAACGCGACTTTTTCGACCGAATTGCCCGTACCGAGGGTCTTCGTAAGGTCTTTACCGTGGTCGAGAAGCAAGATTCCAAGAGCTGGCGAAGCGTGGGCTTCTCCCGTGAAGGCGCGATTCCGGGCTATTTCCGCACGGCAGACGCGTACATCATGAGCCGCGTCTACACCGACGATGGAGAGCCGAT
>JBDQGY010000151.1:0-10939 GCA_040265175.1 Nannocystaceae bacterium | reverse complement strand
GCTACGCTGGGGCTCTTTGCCTATGCTGGGCGACTCATGAGCGCTCGCATCACCTCCGCCCAGCGAAAATTCCTTAAAAAGCTCGCCCATCCACTGCAGCCGGTGGTGCAGGTGGGTGGCGAAGGCATCTCTGAAGGTGTGGTGCGGGCCATCGAGACCGCGCTCTTCGACCACGAACTGATCAAGGTGCGCTTGGGCCAGTCCTACGAGGGCCCCCGCGACGAGGCAGGAGCGGCGCTCGCCGAGGCGACCTCCTCTCAACTTTGCCAGGTGATCGGTCGGATCGTCGTGTTGTTCCGCGCGCGCGATCCCAAAGATGGGCGCGCCCCGGGGATCACACTCCCTTGATCCGCCGACCGCCAAGGTTGGCGCCTCGACCTTGGCGAATCCCTGGTATGTGGCGCGTCGTCACGGCGGCATCGCTCGCGTGTTCGACGTGGTGTATCGCTTCATGTGTGTCGGTACCGCGCATGAAGAGGGGAGAGTCTTCGGTGGTCGCGCTGGAGAGGGGGACTCTCGCTCCGACACAGACCGCGGACGACATCTCCGTGGGCTCGCGCGCGCTGATGGACCTGCTTGAGACGGTCCAGTCGGAGCATTATCGAGAGCTGTCCGACACCTCGTTGGATGTCCCAGCCTACTACCTCGGTTACGATGTGATCGACGCGCGCGCCCGATGGCTGGGCGCTCAAAGCGGAGCGATCATGGAGGAGCTCGACGAGCGGACCCGCCTGGTGGATGTAGACGTGCGGGTGGGCACGCGGGCGCTGGACAACGGCAACCCGATCGCCGGATACGAACGCAACGGCCTCGGTACAGGCGCGAGCTTCCCGCTGGATCCGGCCCCGCTCGCGCTGCGCCAACGGCTGTGGGAGGTCACCGACGCCCAGTATGCCGCGGCGCTGGAGGCCCACGCCCAGGTGTCATCTGAGGCTCAAATCCAAGGTTCAGGGATGTCGTCGCCGGAAGATTTTGGGCCCCCGACCCCGCGCGTCAACTACGCATGGCAACCGTCGCTCCACATGAGCGACGCGTGGGCGCGATGGCGTCCCCGCGTGCGAGCGCTCTCCGAGCTGCTCGAGGACGATGACCAAATCCTCTCGGCGCGCGTGACCGTGCAGCTCGTCGAACAGACCCATCATCTGCTCGATACGGACGGCGGACGCTCAGTCCATGCCACCACGCGGGTGCGCCTCGCGATGGAGGTCAGCGCGCAAGCCGAGGACGGGATGACCGTGGAGCGATTCGCGAGCTTTGACGGACAGTCCCTCGACGCCCTGCCGGACGAAGACACCGTCCGTGAGGCCGCGCTGCGCCTTCGCCGTGAGGTGGTCGCGCTGCGTGAGGCCCCGTTGGCTACGCCGTTCACGGGCCCCGCGATCCTCGACGGACGCGCGGCGGCGGTGTTTTTTCACGAGGTCTTTGGTCACCGACTCGAGGGGCATCGCCAGCGTAGTCGGACCGAAGGGCAGACCTTCGCACAGAAACTAGGAGCGCCGGTTTTGCCGCCCTTTCTCGATGTGGTGGATGATCCCACGGCGGCGTCCCTCAACGGCCAGCCTTTGGCGGGTCACTATGTCGTCGACGACGAGGGGGTGGCCTCGGAGGCCGTGGTGCTCGTAGAAGACGGGGTGTTGCTTGACTTCCTGCGCAGCCGCGCCCCCGTGCGTGAGGGGGATCGAAGCAACGGGCACGGGCGCCGGGCGCCGGGGTATCAGGCGGTCGCGCGCCAAGGAAATTTGATCGTCTCCGCCAACGTGACCGTGTCCGAGCAGACGCTTCGAGATTCCCTTGTCAAGCTCGCGCGCCGGCAGGGCAAGCCCTACGGCCTCTGGTTCAAGGAGATTGTGGGTGGGTACACGACCACCGAACTCAGCGGTGCGCAGGCCTTTGAGGTGCAGCCCGTGCTGGTGCTCCGCGTGTACGTGGACGGGCGACCTGACGAACTCGTGCGCGGCGTGGACATCGTGGGGACCCCGCTCGCCGCGTTGGAGACCATCGTCGCTGCGGGGGATCAAATGGAGGTGTTCAACGGGCTCTGCGGGGCCGAGTCGGGGTGGGTTCCCGTGAGCGCCTCGAGTCCTGCGCTCTTGCTGGAGCAGCTGGAAATCGAACGCGGAGATCGCTCTTTGGACCGGGCCACGTTGCTTGGACCTCCAGGGCGTGAGGCTGTCACTGTCGAGCGGGATCGACGGGGGATCCGGTGATGGTAGGCGTCGCCACGTTCGCGGTGAGCTGGGCGCTCGTAGGCGCCCTTGAACCGGCAGCGAAGGCGCCGTCGGACGCGGCGCGGCGGGAGCGACTCGCGGTACACACGGAGTTGTCGCGGGGGCTGGGAGGGTTGTACATCGAAGGTGCGGATCGCCCGTACGCGCTGAGGGCCACGCTGCAGCGGGCAACGTTGTTGTACGCCGTGGGTCGATACGGCGCGCTGGTGGAGAGTCAGCTGGTCCGCCGGGCGATGGGCGAAGTAGAGGCGCGGGTGGGCGACCCGGCGCGCGACAGCACCCAGTTCTTCGGAAGCGGAGCGCGGGAGGTGTTTCAAATCCCGCTCGTGCCCGACGCAGCGGCCACCCGTCGCGCCGTGTGGCTCGCCGCGGACGCCGCCTACAAGGGTGCGTTGGAGAGCCTCGACATGCGCGCGTCGGCGGAGGCCTCGTTGAACGCGCCGACGAAAATTCCAGATTGGAGCCCGGCGCCGACGCCTCTCGATGTGGCAGGTGAGCAGGACAATTGCGAGGGAATGACATCACGAATGGCGGAGGCTCGGCGATGGCTCTCCACGGAGCGGGGGCGCGTTGAAGCCCTCACGCGGGCGCTCTCAGAGGGTTTCAATGGGGCGCCGTGGATCGAGCGCGGCGAGGTCACGTTGCAGGCGGTGGTCGCCCAACGAGACGATCTGGACACGGATGGGCTCGCGCGCTGCGAGTCGCGGATCGAGTTCGTGCTCGCGGTGGTCGCCCAGGCACGCGCTGCCGATGGGCTGGTGTTGCCGCGCGCGGCGGTGTTGCATCTGCGTGACGAGGAGTGGCTCGGGGAGCAGGGGTGGAAGACTCTGGCGACGAAGGGGAGCGCCCTCGTCGCGGAGACGGTGGAGGCCCTGGCGCTCTTGGCGGTAGCGCCGAGGGTTGAAGAGGACTACGACGGTCCCCTCATATTGTCGGCCCACGCTGCCGCCCAGCTGCTCGCTGTGACCGTGGTCCCGCACGCGTCTGGGACACCCGCGCCGCTGTCGGAGTACGGCCCTATGACGGAGCTGCAGCCCCACTGGATCGATTCGGTCGGTACCCAGGTGATGCCGCCGTGGATCGACTTGTCTGATGACCCCCACCTCGCGGGAGGGTTTGGGAGCTACGGGGAGGACGCGCAGGGGGTGTGGGCCCGGCCCGTCGACGTGGTGCGCGGCGGCGTGTTGCGCGATCTGTGGATGACGCGGCACCCCAACGCGGCGATTTCAGCGAGCAACGGGCGTTCGCGAGGGACCTTGAGCTTGATGGAGGGGGCCTCCGCGAGCAACCTGACCTTGCGTAGTCATCGGCCGGGCAGCGGCGCAGATGCCCTGGAGGAGGACGCCCTCGCCAGGGCCCGTGAGGATGGCTATGAGCACATCTACGTGGTGGAGTCGCTGCGCGATGAGTCCGTGCTCGGCGTCAACGAGATCGACGAGGCGGCGGGCTACGGCACCGGTCGGCGGGTGGATCTTCCCGCGCCGGCGACGCTCGTTCGGGTGGGGGCCGATGGCTCAAGAACCCTCGTTCGGGGGGCGCTGCTCAGCTCGGCGAGCTTGCGCGTGCTGCGTCGCATACGGGCGCTCGGAGACGCGCCCCACACCACGCGGTTTCGTGTGCCACCTGGGGTCGCCGGAGGCCTTGGCGCGGCGCTGGGCGTGGAGGGCATCTTAACGGAGACGGTGAACCTGCAGGTGACCACGCCCGCGTGGCTGGTGGAGGGCTTGGAGCTCGTGCCCGTGCGAGGTGAGGCTCCTCGCGCGCCTCGACTAACGCACCCCCTTGCGGAGTGAAGGCGGGCAGGCCGGGCATTGCGGTCGTTCACGGGGTTCGCCGTCGGCCTAGGATCGCGAGGCGTTCGCGGAGAACTTGCCAGAGAGGGGCGGAACCGAGGACACTGTGCACACGATGCCCCGCGTCGTTGATTGGTCATGACCCTCGCTGTTCACTTCGTCGCCTGCAACACCCGCATCGAGATGATCGGCGTGGACCCCCTCCAAATCCCCCGCCTGAGCGGGCCTGACAGCGTGCGTAGGCGGGTGGTCGAGCTGTGGGATCCGTCTGTGGAGATCGTGGTGGCGGACGTGGTCATGAACGACCGCGAGATTCCTGAGGCGCTCAGCTTAATGTACGAGGCGGACGAGATTCATATCCATGGGATCATCCCTCGGATCGCGCTCAAGATGATCCCTCAGTCGAAGCTTGAGCTGCTCGAGCAGACCCCGCTCGTGGTGCATGGCCCGTGGGCGGGCACCGAGGATTTATTGACCAGCATGGGGGTGGAGAACGAGATCGTATGGCCGGGACCGGTGATTTTCGACGCCTCGGCGCGCGCGTGCTGGACCCGAGATGTGGAGAGTGCCCTGGCCGAGTACGACGCGACCGCGCAAAAGGCCAAGGAAGCGGAGGACCGCCCGCGAACATTTTTCTTCGATGTGCATCGCGGCCCCATGGTCCCCCTCGCGGCGCCTCAGCGTCCGCAGAAAGTGGACGGGGGCTATCAGGTGAGCATCTTCCTCCCGCCGGAGTACGCAGAGTCCGCACGCGACGCCATCGTGGAGCAGCTTGAGGCGCACGCGACGGGCGGCGTTCAAGTGGAGCTTTGCCATGATCAGAAGGCGGATCCGTTGGCCGCCGCGCGAACTCGTCGATACGCCCATCTTTGTATCGCGCCGCTGATGAACTACTGGGCCACCTCGCGGACGTCCATGGGCGCCATAGCGCAGCGAGTGCCGTTGATCGTGGTGGGGGACCATCAAGATATTGAGCGCCCCCCGGGTGTCGAGGTCGTCGAAGACTTCGAGGCGCTGGGCCCAATCTTGGCCCGGTGTTTCGCGGCGTGGGGCGAGGGGAATGTGGCGCCGCTCGACCCTGAGGCGGCGCGGGCGTGGCTGCTTGAGCGCGTGGCTCGATAGCGCCTCGAGGCGTCGCGTACAAAAAACGCGCCGACGCGAAGAAGCGCGGGCGCGTTTTTTTGTGCTCGCAGGGAGCGATTACATGTCTTCGAGCGCGAAGGAGATGGCGCGAATCATGGTGTACTGCGCCTCGTCCTTGGCTTGACCGGCTGGATTCTCGGGGTCGGGGATCGTGCCCTCTGAGTGCCAGCGGATGATCCCGTGCTCGTCGATGATCATGATGGCCGGGGATTCGCCGATAGACTCAAGGTAGGTGCGGCCCCCCTCCATGCCGAGGTTTTGCGCCTCTTGAAACTCGGTGGCGTTGGGATAGCGGAACATGGGCGGCCACTCCAAGGGCCCGCCGTCGTCCTCTTTCACCTCATCGCGCGCGGCTTGGTTACGGATGTCCTTGTCGTTGGGCGCCGGGCGGCTCGCGCGGCCTGGCAGCGGGACGTAGGCGAACAACACGCCGTAGCCCTTGGCGCGCAGGTCGGTCTGGGCTTTTTGGAGGATTTGGAACAGCACGGTGTTGTCGAACTGCTGGCTCGACGTCTGCCAGTCCCAGAACACGATGAACTGTCGCTTGCCGTAAAAGTCGCGGCCGGTGACCAGTCCACCGTCGACGCTGTACAGCTGAATCTGCGGGCTCGCGTGTCCGAACAGACGGCGACGCGCCCAGCCGGGGGGCGCCTTGTCGAGCTCTTCGGCGCCGACGGTCCAAAACGGCGGGGCCGCCTTGATCGGGGGCATCTTGTCGCTGGGCTCCGCGACGATGGTGATGTCTTGGACGGCCTTATCGGATTGCTTGTAGACGCCCAGGGTGTGCGGCTTGCCGTCGGTCACGTTGGCGGCCAAAAAGTCGCTGGTGGTCTTCACCTCTTTGCCGTCGATGCTCTGGATGAGATCGCCGCGGACGACCTTGTCGCAGCCCTCGGCGCAGCCGTTGTTGGTGGCGACGTAGATCCCGCCGGGCTTGAGGACCTTGGGGGGCACCGTCATGGAGTTCGTGGCGCTGTCGCACGAGGGCGCGAACGGGGCCAACAAGAGCAGGGAGAGACCGAGAATGCTTCGCTTCATCATGATGAAAATGGGGCCACGAGGGCCGAACGCACTCTAGGACGACGCCTGCGGGAGCGTCAAACCTGGTCGGCGAACGCGGACAATCGCCTCTAGGCCACCGATGACGGCCGAATTTTGGGGGGCGGGACTCGGTAGAGGCTGCGCCGGCAGATGACCGGTGGGCGCGGTTCAGTGCCCGAGCGCCGCGAGACGACGAATCTCACCGAGAAAGAAGGCCTTGTGATCGAAGGCCGGGTTGAACACGTCCGCGATCTGCCCCACCTCGTCCATGTGGTCCGCGGATACCGCACCTTGGTAGTCGCCCCACTTCGCGCTCTCCACGGGGACGAGGCCGTCGTTGTCGCCCGACGCGAGCAGCAAGAACCCGTGCACGATGGAGAACAGCGGGTCGACCACCTCGCCGTTGTTGCCGAGCTGACAGGGGAAATCGAGGGCGCCGCACGACAGCCCCGCGTACGAGGCGTAGTAGACCCCGTCCACGTCGGGGTAGGCCGCGTTGAACGCCACCATCGCCTCCGGGGTGAAGTCGGAGATCTGCGCGACGAGGTCGTTGCCGGTGAGCCCGAGCAGCCCGCCGAACACGCCCGCCACCGCGTCTGCGATCTCAGCCCCGATAGGGAAGGCGTCGAAGGTGCCGTCGAGCACGTCCGCCGCCGGCGTGCCTTGGTGGGGCGCGGCCACGGTCACGACCGACTCCACCCGCCCCGCCGCCTCTGGTGACGCGGTCACCAAGCGCGCGTCGAGCCCCCCCTGGGAGTGCCCGATCAGGTTGAACTTGCGGCCGATGCCCGCGGTGACGAGCTCTTCGAGGTGCCCGAGCCACTGCTGACCCCGCGTCTCGGTGCTCTGGAAGGCGTCCACCACCCGAATTTGCACGTTGAAGCCCGGCGGCAGCACCACCCCCTCAAGCTGGAACCAATAGTCGAGCACGTTGATGTAGGTGTCGGTGCCGGCCATGCCGTGCATCAAGAGCACCGGGTAGCGGGTGTACTCAAAGTCGCAGCCCTCCTCGCAGGCCACGGAGAGGGTGTAGTCGTGGGTGTCGGCTTCGGGATCTTCGGGTTCGATGCGCACGAGCACCTCGCCCGACAGGGGCGGCGAGACGGACAGGCTCTCGCCGGCGTTCATGGCGGTCCAGTCCACGAGCGGCGCGCCCAGCAAGTCCTCGACGCGAACCCGGGCGACGCTGTCTGTGGGCCAGTCCTCGAGCGTCACGCCCAGCACGGAGTCGGCGGCGCCCGCGATGGCGTGAAATCCCCCGGTACAAAATTCCCGGGTCGCGGTGCGGCTCTCGCCTTGGGGGACGTAGGCGCCTTCTTGGTACGGAAGCTCGCCGGGTCCAAGACCGCAGGAGATGGGCCCGTCGTCGCCGGTGGTGTCGGAGTTGCCGGCGTCGGCGCTCGCCAAGCCCGATTCACCAGAGGCGTCGGCGCTGCCGGAGCCCGACTCATCGGCGGTGGAACCCTCGGCACCCTCGGCGCCGCTCCCACCGATGACGTCGTCGCTTCCGCACGCGCCCACGGCCATGGACGCCGCCGCGATGCACGCCAAGCCCACGATGTGGCGGGTGGGCATCGACGCGCAGGCGTGGCGAAACAAATTCCAACGCAGCATCGCCGCATCATAGCAGGGACGCGGAGTCTGGGGTTGCGCTCAACCCTTGGGGGCTCTGCTGCTGTTTTACGAAGCTGCCGGCCTCTCTGTTTTGACTCACGCCAGCTCAAGCAGGGGGTCGCCGGCTTCGACGTCGTCGCCGTCGCTGGGCACCACCCGGATCACCGTGGCCGTCTCGGGCAGGCCTGCGCCGCCGTAGGTGATGCGGTTGAAGGTCTTCATCACCTCCAACAGCCCCACGGTGGCGCCCGGCTTGAGCACGTCGCCACCGCTCACAAAGGCGGGCTGGTCCGGCGAGGGGCGGGCGTAAAAACGACCCGAGGTGGGCGCCTTAAACACGAGATCCCCCGCGCTGTTGCCGGCGGCCGCTTGGGCGGTTTCTGCCTCCGCAGCGTCCACGCCGGCGCGCGGGTCGAGGCGGCAGAGTACGTCACCAAAGCTCACCGGGGCGCGGCGAGTGGGCTGGCACACGGCGGCGGCGTCGTCTTTGATTACGGTCCCGCGGGCGTCGTGGGGTGCGTGCACCACGAGGCGCTTGCCGAGCACTTCGAGCACGCCGAGCACCTGCCCGGGCTGCACGCGGCTGCCCACGCCGGGCCCCTCGCGAAAGCGGCCCACACAGGGGGCGAGCACGAGCAAGGTTCCGTCATCGTCGCGGCGGACCTTGGCGGTCAGCGTGGTGTGCTGGGTGCGGCTGTCGGCGCGGCTCATCGGGGACCTCCCACGAGCAGGTCGAGGTCGTGCATGCTCCAGATCCTCGGGTTTTTGATCCGGCGCGCGCCGGTGTTTTGGTAGGCCATCTCCACCAGCGCCTCGAGGTAGTCGCGAAGCTCCTTGGTGCTCACGATCTCGTCGGTGTCCATCTGCCGCGCGGCCACGTAGGGGTCCATGTCTTTCTCGATGCGGGCGGCGGTGTCGGCCATGCCCTTCTCGATGGCGGCGCGCTCGTCGGGGTCTTTGGTGACGATCTCAAAGTCGTCGTCGAGCTTGGTGTTGAAGGCGGCGATGGCGAGGGTGCGTCCCTCCATCACCGACAGCCGCGACACCGGCGTCGAAAGCTGCACCACCGGGTCGTAGGGCATGCCCGCCATGGCGTAGTAGCCGGCGCCCGAGGCCTTGCGTAACAGCACCGTGAACATGGGCACCTCGTTGGTGGAGTTGGTGTAGATGAGGCTTGAGCCGTAGCCCAGAAGGCCCTGGGCCTCCGCCTCGGCGCCCACGTCGAAGCCCGAGATGTCTTGCAACCAGATGAGCGGGATCCCGTCGGCGTTGCAGGCCCGCGAGAACGCGGCGATCTTGGCGATGCCCGCGCGGTACAAGATGGCCGCCGGGCGCTGGCGGTCGCCGTGCTCAGGGTCACCCACGAGCCCCTGGCGGTTGGCGATGAAGCCGGCGTACAGGCCACCGACGCGGCCCACCCCGCAGATCATCTCCTCGCCCTGCTCGGCCATGACCTCCCAGAACATGGACTGGTCGCACAGGCGGGCGAGCACCTCGGCGGCGTCGTAGGCCTCGCGGTGATCCGGGGGTAGCAGGCCGCACAGCTCGTGCGCCGGGTAGGCGGGATCGAGGGGGCCGCGGCCGTGGCGGTAAAAGTCGGCGCCCGACGAGGGCAGCTTTTGCACCTCGCGGCGCAGGCAGTCAATGAGCACCTCGTCGTTGGGTACGCGCACATCGGCGCAGCCGCTTTGATGCACGTGCACCTCGGGGCCGCCGATGTCGAGGCTGGTGATCTTCTGGGACTTGGCACCCTTGATGAGCGCGGCGCCGGCGATGACCATGTAGGCCTGCTCGGTCATGTAGACCCGGTCGGAGATGATGGGCATGTAGCCGCCCCCGGCGATGCAGTCGCCGAACACCCCCGCGAGCTGCGGCACGCCGTGGGCCGACAGCAGGCTGTTCTTCTTGAAGATGTGGCCTGCGCCTGTGCCCCCGGGGAAGCTTTTGGACTGCTCCGGCAAAAATAATCCCGAGCAGTCCACCAGATAGATCGTGGGGATCTTGAGCCGCAGCGCCATGGTCTGGGCGCGCTCGATTTTCTCGGGGGTCTTGGGCCACCATGAGCCCGACGCCACTGTGTTGTCGTTGGCGATGACCATGCACCACCGACCCTCCACGCGCGTGAAGGCGGTGACCACCCCGGCGCCCGGACACTTCATGCCCTTGTCGCCAAAACCCACGTCGTAGTTGACGAAGGTGCCGACCTCGAAGATGCGGGTGCCGGCGTCCTTGAGCAGCTCCACGCGCTCACGGGCGGTGAGCTTGCCCTTTTTGTGGACGCGCTCTTTGTACTTGTCGCCCCAGCCGGCGGCCACCTCGGCGCGCCGCTCGTCGAGCACGGCGTCGAGGGCCTCGTGTTTTTCGCGATGGTCTTGGAAGGTTCGGTCGTCGGCGACCTGGTCACGGGGGCGACCGATGGGAGTCAAGGGGACGTGGGCCATGGGGGGTTCTCCTGGTGCCGAGACGGCTCGCTACGCGTCGCTCGGGGCATCCTTTGTGTCGGTGGACGGGGTGGGGGGCCAGCCTGGGATGGCGCGGGTGTCGTAGTCACCGCTGCGAAACTTGGAGTTGCGGAGGATCTCGAGGTGCATGGGCGCCGTGGTGGGGACCCCCTCGCAGCGAAGCTCCTTGAGCGCCGCGATCATCTTGTCGCAGGCGGCCTCGCGGGTGTCGGCGTGGGTGATCACCTTGCACAAGAGGCTGTCGTAGTGGGGCGGCACCACGTAGCCCGCCTCCACGTGGGTGTCGACCCGGACGCCCTCGCCGCGGGGGATCTCCCAGGTGGTGATCGCGCCGGGGGCGGGGCGGAAGCTGTCGTTGGGATCCTCCGCGTTGATCCGGCACTCGATGGCGTGGCCGGTCAACGTGATGTCGTCTTGCGTCATGGACAGCGGGTGCCCCGCGGCCACGCGGATCTGCTCTTGGACCAAGTCCACGCCGCTGCGCATCTCGCTGACGCAGTGCTCCACCTGCAGGCGCGTGTTCATCTCCATGAATCGCAAGGTGCCGTCTTGGTCGAGCAAGAACTCCATGGTGCCGGCGCCCACGTAGCCGATGGCGGCGGTGGCGTGCACGGCGGCCGCGACGGTGCGCGAGAGCTCCGCGGGATCGAGCACCGGC
>JBDQGY010000150.1:0-11007 GCA_040265175.1 Nannocystaceae bacterium | reverse complement strand
CCTCCGTAATAGGTAAACAGCTCATCTGTGGTGCCCCATCCGAAGCCATACGCGTTGTCGGCGGTGATGACCACTCGGATGTCAGATTGGTCGCCGTCACCGTCACCGTCGCCGTCGCCGTCACCGTCGCCGTCACCGTCGCCGTCACCGTCGCCGTCACCGTCGCCGTCGCCGTCACCGTCGCCGTCGCCAGAGAGGGTTCCGGCGGTGCTCGACGCGCTTTCTTCCGCGGATCCCGACTCGTCTTGGCTGGAAGCCGAGGAAGAGCAGGCGGCGATGCTCAAGCACAACGCGCACGCGGCACTGCTTTGGAGGTGGCGGTGCATGAACGAGGGGAGGAAAGATTTGAGAGTCCGGTGAAGGCGCAGCATGTAAGGGGTCCTTTCGCAGGGTGCGGCCCGATTTGAGTTTTCTGGTCGAAACAGGGCGTCGTCGGCGATACTGGCATGAGCGTACCACCGGCCGGTCCATCGGAGTGGTGCACGCCCATGATCTCCGATGTCCGAACTTCTCGCCTTGGCGTGGTTTCACTCGGATCTGGGCGAGTACTCGAAGTCGCGCGGCTCACGCGGTGCGGACGTGGACCGTGCGCTGCTCAATGTCGACCCTCCAGTTGAGTCGTTCACGACGGCAAAAATCGCGCCCACGTCGGAATCTAGATGGCCGTTGTCTACATGGATGATGCCTGTGCCTTCTCGGGTTGGAGTGGGCTCGAAAAAAAAACACCGCAGATCCCTCCCATACGGCCCGGAGCCCGGGTCACATCTTCGGTGTGGGATGTTCGTGGGGCGTTTGGACACATCGAAGCTCAGGCCGCGCGTGACGTGTCGCGGTGCCGCCTGAGTCAAATCGTTGTTTTGGGCTGGCGAAAGGACGACGTATGGTGTGTAACTAGAAGGTGGAGTACGGACGCCTCACCCTCGCCATTTCTTGTAGCGCCTTCTTGTTTATCGCTGGTTGCAGCTCGAAAGACTCGAACTCTCCCGGAGCAAGTGACGCGGCGGAGCAGGGTGGAGATGCGGATTCCATTGGTTCCATCGGCGGGAGCGCCGATGTGGGAGAGAGTGGTGCGGATGTGGGAACTGGAGACGGAGACGGTGACGGCGACGGCGACGGCGACGGCGACGGTGACGGCGACGGTGACGGTGACGGGGACGGCGACACCGTAGAGTGCACCGTCGTCGGTGGGCAGCCGGTCGAGTGCGAAGATGGGATCGACAATGACGAAGACGGCCTCATCGACCTCGCTGATCTGGAATGTACGAGCCCGTGCGATGACTCGGAGGGGTCATTTTTGACAGACCTCCCAGGGCAAAATATGGACTGCAAGTCCGACTGTTATTGGGACGCGGACAGCGGCGTCGGGAACGATGACTGCGATTGGAACATCTCCTGTGATCCGCTGAACCCCGGACTCGACGATGGATGTGACAACGGTGGTGTCGTCGACGACAACTGCTTGCCCCCCAACACCCCGCAAAGTGACACCTGCATTAACCTGTGTTCGCAGATGACGCCCAACGGCTGTGATTGCTTTGGCTGCTGCGAGATCCTCGTGCCGGATGGTATGGGGGGGTTCACCGGACAAAATGTCTATCTGGGGAACGAAGCGCACCCCTGCTCCATGGAGGATATCGACCAATGCACCACATGCACGCTGCAAGAGTCTTGTTCCAACCCATGCGAGGAGGAGGAGTGCGAGATTTGCTTTGGACAGACCGGGCCTATCGATCCTGACTGTGTCGAGGTTGGGTGTGTCGGAGGCGACGCCTGTGAAGACTCGTCGGATTGTGAAGAGGGGTTCTTTTGCTCCACAGGTTGTTGCCTGCCCATCGATGTTCCGCAGGGCTAGGAGCGGGGGGCCGTCTCTCAACGGTGGGGGCTCACGAACGGGGAGCGACCCTGTCGCGACAGAAAATCGACGGGCAGGGATGTGCGCCCATGGAGCGCGAGCTCGACGGCAGCGTGTCCGAGCGCGGGCGCCATTTTGAAGCCGTGACCGGAGAGCCCCGCGACGATAGAAATTCGTGGGTCCTTTTGTGATCTCTCCACGACGAAATGGCCATCCGATGTGGACGTGTAGAGACAGACGGTCGCCTTGCCGATCTTTGATCGTGTGGGACCGAGCCACCGTGCGGCGAGCGCCTGCAAGGCGGCAGACTCCTCGAGGCGTACCTCCCGAGACACTGAGTTCGGGGTTGTGGGAGCACCCTCTCCGTGCACCGCGATCTTGGCGCCATGGCAAGGGTCCGATGGGTCGGAGGGGATTCCATATAGCGGGGCCGCGGCGCCCCGATCAATGAGCCAGCACGGGAGCGAATCGGGCCTGAGACTCGGCGCCCCATCGGGGGGCGGAGCGAGCCAAGCTTGAACTTGTCGGGTCACCTTGAGCCACGGTTCAAGCTCTGGGAGCAGGTTGGAGATCCATGGTCCGGCGCAGACGACGACCGCACGCGCCTGAATATCCTCTCGCGTCGTGTGGATAAGGACCGCGTCATCGGTCGAAGTCAGCCCATGGACCTGGGTTTCTTCGAGGATGTGGGCGCCGTGCGCTCGTGCGGATCTTCGGGTCGCCGCCAGCGACGGCTCGACGCGAATAAACCCCGCGTCTGGCTCGAGCAGGCCGGTAAAGTCCGGCGGAACATCAAAATGGGGATACCTGCGACGAAGCTCGCTGTGGGACAGGTACTCCGTGTCAATTTCAAACCGCCGCGCGGCGTTGGCCGACGAGGTCAGTAAGCGGGATCGCTCTTGGCCTATAATCAGCGTGCCGCATGGCTCAAGAAAGGACTCCGCGACCTCGCGTTCCAGTGACCGAATTCGCTCCGTCGACCAGCGAATCAGCGGCACATAATCAGGGTGCTCAAAATATGCGCTTCGTGTTACGCGTGCGCCTCCATGACTGCTGCCGTTGGCGTGGCCCAGATTAAACATCTCGATGCCAAGGACGGCTGCCCCGCAGTCGCTCGCGGAGCGTAGCGCCCACGTCCCAACCGCGCCGAGGCCAAGCACCGCAATATCGATGGGCAGAGCCATGCTTTGGGGATTACCGTACCAAATGTCGGAGCCGACGTCCTCGCCGTGTCGGTCCCGAATACGGCGAGGACAGTTCTGCCGCGGCGGGCCCATCGTTACCGGTGCAGCGATATCGTGCGCGATGTCGTCCAACTTTTGGAGCCTTAATACGCTCGTTCGCTGGACATTTCCGTGTAGCGTGAGACTATCGCAGCCATGGGATTGAAGACAGCAGCGGCCGCTCAGTACTTCGGGAGTTCTGAATTTACCCGCGCGAGGATTGCGATGCGTGCTCTTTTTGTCCTGTTGGGTATCACCGCTGCCGCAGCGGTCGCGATACCAGAGCAGGGCATCCTCGCGATAGCCGCAGGGATCGTGGGGCTGGCGCTGTCGCTCATGGTTCGGGTACGGGGGAGGGCGTTTGTGAAGAACGGGCCGAACGCAGTAACATTCTGGAACGCGAACTCGTTTTCATTTTTGCTCATGGGGGGGCTGTTGATCCCCGGCGGAATCTACTTGAATGAATACGCGGCTGCGCGGTTCGTAGTCTCCGGAGTCGCCGCGCTGGCGTTGCTCGCTGGGGTGGTCGGTTTTTGCGCGGGGAGATTCATCTACTTGCTGGTCTTTCCAACGGTGTCCGCTACCGAGGGAGCCTAGTCCTCTTCCACGAACAGCTGTTTGATGAGCGAGACGCAAAAGCCGGACCCGGACACCGTGCATCTTCCAGTGCTCGGCCAAAGCGGTGGTTCGGGGTCTGACTGGAAGCCTCGAATGGATCGCCTCAACCCGAACTGTGTCTTCGTCCAGCGCGCTGGGGCGCCAATCTACGATAGCTGCACCTATTGCGACAAAGAGCTAAGGGACTGCATGCGATTTCGCGGTCAGTGGCTCACGGGCGCCGCCATTGCGATTATCGTGATGATGGTGCTGATTCCGATGGGGGACGTGGCGAAGTATGTTGTCGGTGGGAGCCTCGTGGCTCTCCTGGGTGTTTATTTTCGCTATGTGAGCCAGCAGAGTCACAACTCCATCGTCAACGCCTATCGCATTAAAGAGCAGCGCAGTCGGCTGGCTTCGAGCGAACGCATGGCGGCCCTGGGCCAGATCTCCGCGGTCGTGATGCACGAGATCAACAACCCCTTGACCTACGTGCAAGCGAACGTGGAGACCCTGAGCGAGTCGCTCTCCGACATCGCCAAGGTGTCCGCGTCCGAGGTGCCGAAGGAGGAGCGCGAAGAGATTATCCAGGAGATGGGGGAGATGCTGGAGGATATGCGGTCGGGGGTCCAGAAGGTCCGTATGATCGCCGGGGATCTTCGAACGGTCTCGCGTCGGGGAGAGGACGAGAAGATCTTCAATCTTGAGGCGAGCGTTCGCGCTGCCCTCCGTGTCGCGGGGGCACGCGTACAGGAGGAGGCCAAGATCCAGCTGCACGGCCCGGGGGGAGAGCTTGAGATCTGGGGCCGAGAGGATCGCTTGCAACAGGTGGTGCTGAATCTCGTGGTCAACGCGGCGCAAGCGTGCGCTGAACATCAAGACGCGAACGGTGATTATATGCCCGCTGTCACCATTCGTCTGCGACATGATGAGAACTCGAACACCGCGGTCGTGGAGGTCTCAGACAACGGACCGGGAATTCCCGTCGAGCTGCACAGCAAGATTTTTGAGCCCTTCTTTACGACCAAATCTTCGGAAGAGGGTACTGGCCTCGGACTCTCTATCTGCCGGCAGATTGTGGAGGAGTTTGGAGGCGAGCTGGTCTTGAACTCTTCCTCTTCGGAGGGGACGGTGTTCGAAGTGCGCCTGCCGCTCGGGCAAGACGCCATCGAGTCAGCGGTGTCGAAGAACTCGATGAGATCATCGCAGTCCATGCGCTCCCCCTCAAGGCCGCATGTTTGAGCGTCTTCCGAGAAGTTGCTTCGCCTGCAGCTGATCACGACCTTGGGGCTGCGAGCGCCTCAAAACTGCGTGCGGCTATGTGGCAGTTCATTCAGGGCGTTCGAGCGGTCGTGTACGACCCGGGATGGCGAGAGCAGGGTGTGGGCGGTACTCTACGTCCGCGGAAAGCATCTCGCCACGTCGAGAGGAGAGAATCATTGAGAATCAACGCACTGGTCATTATGCTCGCGTGTTCGGCTTCGAGTCTTTCATGTGAAGGTCAGACGATGAGCGGGGTTGAGGCGACCGTCGTTGTTGCTTCCCTCGACGTCCGCATGGGGCTGAACTGCACGCTGCTCGCGGATGTTGAGATTGAGACGACGATCCCGACGCGGATCCGGACGGTTGTGCGCGCCCCGGCTGGAGGAGAAAGGCGGGTTCCTCCCACGGAGCTTGGTCGCAGTCACTCCTTCTCTGTGACGGAGATGCGGTCGGAGAGGAGCTACGAGTTGATCTTCGTCGTTGAAGACGAGCAGGGGGCCGAGATCGAGCGGCACACACGAACGTTCGTGACCGGTCCGCTACCCGCGAACACTCCGTCCGCGTCCGTATCTTCTGTCTTGGAAGAGGACGGCGCGCTGTTCTTAATGGGACCGGCGCCCAAGGACCCGAGCGGGCTCGCGAGCGAGGACGAGGCGCTGGCGCTCGCAGTAGACCGTGACGGTGAGGTTATCTGGTATCTCCAAAACCCTGGCGTGACGCCTGCGTTTGCTCCTCGAGATGTCAGACTTCGGACAGACGGGACCCTCGCTGTATTGGTGCCCGGCGGATGGAATCTATTCACGCTCACAGGTGAGGTCGTGAAGAAGTATCGTTCGCCTCGCGAGGAGCTCTACTTTCATCACGACGTCATTGATCTCCCAACGGGAGGATTCGCGACTTTGGCGGGGAACGCTCGGAAGCTTGAGGTGCCGGACCTCGGCGGGGAGGTCATCGTGCGCGGCGATCTTATTGTTGAGCTCAATGCGGATGGAGAGATCATATGGGAGTGGTCCACCTTCGATCATCTAGACACGAATCGATACCCGGGACCGCTCTCCCTCAATCCGCTCATAGTCGGGATTGATGAGGTAGTTTATGACTGGACCCACGGCAACGCGGTCGTCTATCTCGAAGCGGAGGATGCCTACTTGCTCTCCTTGCGTCACCAGAATTGGGTCCTCAAAATCGACCGCGGGACCGGTGAAGTCCTCTGGAAGCTAGGACCAGAGGGGGACTTTTCGCTGGTCGATGGTGATGGAGAATCCGCGGAATGGTTCTACAGTCAGCACAATCCGAACCTCTCGGCGGACGGTGTGCTCACCCTGTTCGACAACGGCAACGAACGCCCGTGGGATACCGAGCCCTACAGTCGCGCGGTGTCGTATCAGCTCGACGAAGTGAACATGACCGCGACACAAATTTGGTCGCACTCCATTGGAATCTACTCCAACTTTCTCGGCGGCGTCGAGAAAACTCAAGCTCAGCGGTGGTTGGTGGCGGGCGGAGGTAATCGCAGCTTTGAGGCGCCGGGGAAGGTCGAGGAAGTTCCGGCGACGCCAAGCGCGACGCCAACGTGGTCGCTGACCTATCCAGAGTCGGTCATTTACCGCGTCCATCAAATCCCCTCGCTCTATGTTGAAAACGAATAGACCTCCAAGACGGCGCAGGAGCGCCGCGTACGTCCTGCTCCAGTCCATCTTGGAGCGGATGTCGAAGAAGTACGCGGAGGCACCCGCAGACATCCCGCGGATGCGTCATGGACTCAAGAAAGGTCTCGGCCGCATGGGGCACGCGCCAACCTCCAAGGTCTCGGTCACGCAGCGCTCGGTGGAGGGGGTCCCGTGCCTCGATTTCACACCGGCCAGCGCGCGGGGAGACGCGGTGGTTTTGTACGTCCACGGAGGAGGCTACTGTCTGGGGAGCACGGAGGCCTACCGCGGCGTCGTATCGAGGATGTGCGCCTCGCTCGGTCGTCACATGGTCATGCCTGAGTACCGACTGGCGCCAGAGCATCCTTACCCGGCGGGACTGAAGGATCTGGAGGTCGTCGCGAAGGCCTTGACACCGTCGAGTATCGAGGCGCCGCTGGTCGTAATGGGGGACTCCGCCGGTGGGGGTCTCGCGCTCGCGCTCGCGCAGCAGATGTGTCGACGTGAGGACTTGCCGGACCCTGCTTGCCTCGTCCTCTATTCTCCATGGGTGGATCTACGGTGTGATTCGCCTTCGACGGCGTCAGGGGCCATGACGGATTGGGTGGTGCGTCCTCAATGGCTGCGGACCTTCGCGGAGATGTACGCGGGAGCGCTCGCCGTCTCCGACCCGCGCGTGACTCCGCTGCTCGGGGATCATGAGGGCCTGCCGCCAACCTTGCTTGAGGTCGGTGGGTTGGAGGTGCTCCGCGACGACGCGCGACGACTGAAGAGTGAGCTTGAGCGGGTCGGCGTCGCTACCACCTTCGTCGAGGATCCAAAGGGGATTCACGTGTGGCAGATCTATCTGCCGTGGCTCCCCGAGGCGAGAGAGAGTATGGCGCGGACCCACGCTTTTTTGGCCGCCCACGTCGAGGACTAGCGATCGCTACTGGGACAGGTGCCGCCGCTGTCGGGTGGGAGTGGGCGAGCTTCCCGCCGCACGCGCCTTCGGTTCAAGCAGCGGGGGAGGGGTGCTCCCGCGGGCGGCGAAGTCGCGCGTGAGCGCCTCGTGCACCGCGTCACCGTTGTCTCCTCGCGCCTGCATATACTCCGCGAGCCGCCGGGCGCGGTGCTTGAGCGCCATGGCGTGGACCTTGCCGTCGCGCTGAAACAGCCAATCTGAGAACTTCAAGGTCTCCTCGAAGGGTGAGTCTTCGCCCCACATCAGCGCCATCGTGTGCAGCAGTGTCCCTCGGTTCCAGAATACGTCCCAGACCAACGAGAATCGCTTCAGCCGCTGCATGGTGGGGAAATCGACGTCAGCGGTAGAGAGGATCGCATAGGGCGGGAATTGGTCGAACACCAGGGCGAACTCCTCGGTGTGCCTCGCGATAGGCGTGCCGCGGAGTCGTTTCAAGACCCCCACTTGAACTTCTTGAACCCCCGCGCGGATGAGACGGTCCAGACCGGCACCAAATGACGCCAGGTCTTCACCGGGGAGTCCGATGATGAGATCGGTGTGGAGGTGGACGCCCGTGTCCTCGCAGAGGAAGCGGAGATTGTCGAAGGTCTTCTCCAAGTTCTGGCGTCGCTGAATTCGTTGGCCGACCTCCGGATCAAACGACTGGATGCCAATTTCGAATTGGAGGGAGCCCTCCGGAAACGCGCGAATGAGCTCGCGCAGTCGCTCGGGGAGTCGGTCGGGCACCATCTCAAAGTGGATAAAGAGGCCGAGCTCGATGCGGTCGAGGAAAAATCGCAGGATCTCTTCGCTTCGCTGAATGTCGAGATTAAAGGTGCGATCGACGAACTTAAACGACCGCGCACCGCGATCCATTAGATGTTGGAGTGAGGTCAAAAACTCCGGCAGGTCGAAGGCGCGGACTTTCTTGTCGAGGGAGGAGAGACAAAACTCGCAACGGAAGGGGCAGCCGCGCGACGCCTCGACGTAGAGCACCCTGTGGGCGATGTCCTCTTCATCATAAAGGTCGTACGGCAGGGAGATCGTCGAGATTTCGGGGGCGCCGCCGTCGATCACGCGCTGCAGGGGCTTGCGGCCGCTCAAGAGCCGCTCGCAAAGCTTGGGGAAGGCTGCGTCGCCCTCTCCGGTGACGATGTAGTCCACGTCCGCCAGCCATGGTTGAGCCTCGATCTCGTGGCTGACCTCGGGTCCGCCCACTACGAGCTTCACCTGGGGGGCGATCGCTCGCAGCGTCTTGACGACCTCGGCGACGCGCTGGACGTTCCAGATATAGACCCCGAGTCCGACGATGGACGGGGCCTCCTGCATAATCTTCTCTACGATGTCCGCGGCCCGCATCTCGATGGTGAACTCCATCAGGCGAGTCTCGTCCTGGAGTGCGCCCATGTTGGCGAGCAGGTAACGCAGCCCGAACGCGGCGTGCATGTAGCGCGCGTTCAGGGTGCTGAGGACGATCGAGGCCATCGGCGCAGCGTGGACCGACAAGGCCGAGGAATCAACCGGCCGGCGACCGCTCGAGCGCGCACACGTCGCGAAACCCGCCACGAGTCGCGGGCTAAGGGCTGTATTCGCAGATATAGAAGTTCACGTTGCCGCCGTCGGCGTCGTTCCAATTCGACTGATTGGCGGTGTCGGTGACGGAGTAAAAGCGGCCGAACTCCGTGACGTGTTCCGTTCCTCCCGCATTGTTTGGCTCCGTCGCGGCGACGTCGCCGTTGGTCCCGTCGTTGTCGTACCAGTTGGCGTAGGTGACGGTGGCGCCTGCGTCGTAGAACACCGTCGCGTTGGTCCACGACCAGGTGCCTTCACAGCAGTTGCCACCGCAGGTCATGCTGGGGTCCGGGCAAAAGTCGGTGCCTCCGATCCAAAAATATCGTTGATCTTCCTGGGGCTTGAGATTGTTGAATAAGTCGAGGTAGGTGTCGACTTGGGCGAAGAGAAAATCGTTTTCTGCCTGGTCTGAGATCGCGACGAGTCGATAGCCGGAAGACCCACTCGCGCAGGCCGCGTCTGCTTCGGACCAGATCTTCGCGGTCGCGTTGGTGTCGTCGCAGATTTGATAGATACGGCCGTTGTCGCGCACCACGGTGCATGGACACACGCCTCCGTCATCTTCAAAACCATTACAGTCATCGTCGAGGCCGTTACAGATCTCAATGTCGTTGGAGGAGGTATCGGAGCACGCGAGGCTGCCAGCGGAACACTGGAGATTCCCCTCCGCGCATTGATCCGAGTCCGGGCCGTCGCACGCGTCGTTGAGCGTGGGCTCGTCAGCGCCGTCGGCCGTGCTCGGGTTACAATCGTTGTCGATGCCGTCGCAGACCTCGAGGGCGTCGCCGGTGGCGTCACCGCAGGTCTGCGTGCCCATCACGCATTGGAACGTGCCCTCTTCGCAGAGGTCGGCGTCTGGGCCGTCACAGGCGGCGCCGGACCACACCTCGTCGCTGCCGTCCGCGGTGGCGGGGTTGCAGTCGTTATCGTTCCCGTCGCAGAGATCCAGCGACGACGTCGCGTCGTCCGTGCAGGTCAGGGCCCCCGCCACGCAGGTCACAATACCCTCGCTACAAAGCTCGGTGTCGGTCCCGTCACACGCGTCGTTGAGCGTGGGCTCGTCGGATCCATCGGGCGTGGATGGGTCGCAGTCATTGTCGAGACCATCGCAAAGCTCGATGGCGTCACCCGTGGTGTCGGTGCAAGTCTGCGTGCCTGCGGTGCACTGAAGGACGCCTTCGGCGCACAGGTCGCTGTCGACCCCGTCACAAGCGGCGCCCACCCACATCTCGTCGCTGCCGTCCGGCGTCGCGGGGTCGCAGTCGTTGTCGATCCCGTCGCAGACCTCGGCGCTCGCGGCCCCGCCGTTGGGGGTGCAGGTCACGGGCGCCCCGCCGCTGCAGACCTCCGTCGTCACCTGACACGCGCCCTCTCCACAGGTTTGAGTGTTCGGGGAGGGGATGACCGCGTCGCAGGTGGCCCCGGTTGTCCCCGTGCAGGTGGCGAGGTCGGGGTCTTGGCAGACGTCGTCGCAGGTTGCCGAGGCCGGCCCTTGGCCCTGTGTGGGACACACGTCCGCCGAGCTTTGGCAGCTCCCTCCGCCGTCGCACGAGGCGTCCGCCAGGTTGGCGCGCTCGTAGCAGGTGTCGCCCACCCAGCCAAAGTAGTAGCCGCTGCAGCTCACGTTGCCGCATTCATTGGCGGGGTCGTCGCCGTCGGCGATGGGCGTGCAGGTGCCCGCGCTCCCCGCGAGGTCGCACGCCTCACAGGTGCCGCCGCAGGGGCCGTCGCAGCAGACACCGTCGGCGCAAGACAGCCCGGCCCCACACTCATTACTCGCCCCGCAGGGGTCGCCGGGGGTGCCAGTTGGTGCGCAGGTCCCCGCGTCGCAGAAGGCGTTTGCGTCGCAGTCCGAGTCGGTCACGCAGCTTGTGGCGCAGGCAGGAGAGGACTGATCGGCGTCGGCGG
>JBDQGY010000149.1:0-11010 GCA_040265175.1 Nannocystaceae bacterium | reverse complement strand
TGTCTGCGGCGCCCTCGGGCGCGCTGCGGCTCGATCAGATCTCACGGGGCGCGGCGGTGATGGGGGTCGGCACCTGGTAGACCCCGCGACGCACCCGAGACACGCGCCCCTCCGTTGTCAGTCGCGTGAGGGCGACTCGCACGGCTGTGGTGCCGACCCCCATCACCGCCGCGCCCCGTGAGATCTGATCGAGCCGCAGCGCGCCCGAGGGCGCCGCAGACAGCAGGTCCAGCACAAACCGGCGAGCGTTCATCTTGATGTTTGTTACATATAATGTTTTTTTGATCAACCAGATGTAACAAAAAGATCAGATCGCACACCATCCCTACCGCCCGGAGGGTCGCCCGCGCGGGTACTAACGTCTCGAACTCTCAGCGCTCTCGTCGCGCCCGACTGATGCTCGAGACAACCCCGAGCGACAGCATCATCGTCACCACATTGGAACCACCGTGCGTGAAGAACGGCAGCGGCAAGCCCGTGTTGGGGATGAACTCCAACACCACCCCCACGTTCAGCACGGTGTGCCAAAAAAACAACGCTGCCACCCCGACACAGACGAGGGCGGAAAATCGATCGCGGGCCTGGCTCGCCACGTTTAAGAGCCACGCCACCAGCACAAACACCAGCAGCAGCATGCAGCCTCCCAAAAAACCCCACTCCTCAGCGAACACGGCGAAGGCAAAATCTGATTCCTTGTAGGGGACAAAGTTCAGGAGGTTTTGAGACCCCTCGCCCACGCCTCGCCCGAAGATCCCTCCGTTGCCCACGGCGATTCGTGCCTGAAGGATCTGATAGCCCGCACCCTCGGCGTGGTTCTCCGGGTTGAGCCAGACATCGATGCGCTCCCGCTGGTAATCCTCCATGAGGAGCCGCCAGCCGAGCATCATGCTCGATACACCGAGCAGCGAGAGGATGAGCGTGCTGCGGAGGGTGAGTTGCGCCAACGCGAGCATGCTCAACGCGATGAGCCCCAGCACAACCGACGTGCTCAAATCGGGCTGCTGCAAGATGAGCGCCGCTGGCACCAAGGTCATCACCCCAGGGATGACCAACCCGCGTATGGTCCCCGCCAGCGACGACTCCGACAGTTCTTGAAGATACCGAGCGATCCCCAAAATGAGAAACAGCTTCATCGGCTCAGAGGGCTGAAACGTGAGCATCCCCAGGCGAAGCCACCGCTCGGCCGAGTTGGTCGTGACACCGACGACGGCCACCAAAATAACCAGCGCCAGCCCCACGCCGTAGATGGTGTACCCCAGGCGAAACAGCAAACGGTAGTCCAAGAGCGCCACAGTGACCATGCCCACGAGCCCCACCGCGATGAACCCGATCTGTCCCCGCACCAAGCCTGTCCAGTCGCCCGCCCCTGCGCTGTTGAGGTTGACCACCGCGATGGAGATGAGGATCGCCGCGAGCACGACCAACACGCCGTCGATCCCTCCGGCGAACCCACGCCAACTCCCGAGCTTCATGCGAAGGAAAGAATTCATCGGGACACCTGCCCATCGCCACCTGGGAGCGGAGGGGGCACGCCCGCGTCTCGACGCGCGGGAGACACGGTGCGGTCCACGGAACCCGCCCGCCGCCCCCCGAGATAATCGCCGATGACTCGCATGACGATCGGGGCCGCCGCCGCAGCGCCCGCTCCGCCGTGCGCGACGAGGGCGACAACGACAATCTCAGGATCTTCGGCGGACGCGTACCCGGCGAACCACGCGTGGTCTTGCGTCGTGTCCCATCCTACGATCTCTTTTTCGCCCACGCGCCGCCGCTCGCGCCCAACCTGCGCGGTGCCCGTTTTGCCGGCCACAGTGATGCCGTTGAGTCGCTCACTGTACGCGGTCCCCGTCGGATCGTTCACCACGCCAACGAGCCCCCGGTGAATGCGCTCCCGGTCGAAGCTCTCAAGCGGCGGCGACGCCTCACGCAGTCGAGGCTCATTCTCAAACACCAACTTTCCATCTCGGGTCTCGATCCGATCGACCAACGAGGGGGTGACGACAGAGCCCCCGTTCGCGATGGCGGCGTAGAGCACCGCGAGTTGAAGCACGGTCACCTTCACGTTTCCTTGGCCGATGGCGCTGTTGAGGCGCACACCCTGCTGAAATGACCCCTGGCGAATCTCGGATGCCTCGGTGGGCACCGTGCCAGACGCCTCCGAGTTGATCCCCAGTCCCGTCGGCTCCCCGAGACCAAACGATCGCGCGGTGGCTTCCATTTTGGACAGGGTCAAGCCCCGCTCCATGGCCAACCGGTAGAAGTAGACGTTACAGGACTGAATGATCGCGTCCTCGAGCGCGACGGGGCCGCAGGCGTGGGTGTCGCGGAACTTGCGGCCCCCGTACTCCACGTAACGCCCGCACTCGATGATCTCGTCAGGATCGTAGCTGCTGTCCACGAGCATCGACAACGCCGACACGACCTTGTACGTGGACCCTGGAAAGAAATTCTCCTGAATCGTCTTGTCGATGAACGGCTTGAACGGGCTCCCTGTCCAGGCCCCAAACTTCGCCCTGGTGATCGGCTGCTCCCACTCGTTGGGATCGATGGAGGGCACAGACACCATGGCGAGAATGCGTCCAGTCTTCACCTCCATCGCGACCAAGCCCCCCGCTCGCCGACCGCCGTAGTCCGCCTTCGAGACTTCGTCGAATCGGACGGATCCGAAGGCGTCTGCCGCCACGCGCTGCAGCTCCACGTCGATGGATACGTGGATGTCTTGGCCGGGGATCGGCTCGACCGGGTCGGCCAGCGCAGCGGTCGCCATCGCGGGAGGATCCACGACGGGAATACCGAGCGAGTTCACCACTCGATTGGCCAGCCCAATTCGACCCCGCAAGTAGTTCTCCCACTGGCGCTCCAGCCCCGTCTTGCCGATACGATCGCCGACGCGATAGCCCGCCTGTCCACGCCGCTCCAGCTCCTCCCGCGAAATCTCGCGCATGTAGCCGGTGATGAAGGCTGTCAGCGCTCCCTCCGGGTAGTAGCGACGTGCGCGCTTGCGGATGTCCACCCAGTTCGCGAGTTGCTCCCGCGTTTTGATCCGGGCGTACTCGCGATCGCTGAGGTTGCTCCGAATGGCGACCGCGTAGCGACCGCTCCGCTCGTCGTCGCGCAGCTCCTCAATTCGCGTGACAAACTTCTCCTCGTCAGACTCGTCTTGGAAGTCGATTAGCGCGGCGAGTTCTTCGACCTGATCGTCGCTCACGGGGATCCGGCGCAGCTCCGCCGTCTCCGTGGCCTCGTCCTCCACCAGCACCCGCGGGCGCCCGGTCACCATCAACGTGTAGGCCGGGCGATTCACCGCGAGGGGACGCCCCTTGTTATCGAAGATTCGACCGCGCGGCGCCTCCACATCGATGGACTGGATAAAGTTCCGCTCAGCGCGTGAGGCGTACTGTTCTCCCTCGAGCACCTGCAGCTGGAACAGTCGACCGGCGAGCACCATAAACACCACGACGGTCACGACCAGCATCAATTGGAAGCGAAGCTTGAGCGGTCGCAAGTCCTCCGATCTACTCAACATGCGCGTCGCCCCCACTCTCCGGCTCCCAGGTCGATGAACGGGCCGAGAGTTGGCCCCGCAGGCCCCGACGGCCGGGGCCAAGCCGCGAGAAGATGGTGTCCACCAGCAGCCACACGGGGTTCACGATCAGCCCCGTCTCCAAGGCCCGCCATGGCATCAGGGCCAACCCGGAGCGCAGTCCCGCCGTCGAAAGCTGGAACCCCCCTGCCAGGGACGACAGCACCCCCCACGTACACAGATCGGTGAGGAAGCACAGCATGATCCCAGCCCCCACCCTGGCGCGCCATCCATCCACCGCAAATCGGCGGGCCGCGAAGTGCACGAGGATATAGGTGAGCCCATGGGTCAGCGACAAGACCCCTGGAGGCCCCCCCTGGTGCAGGTCTTCAAGGTAGCCAAGCACCACCGCGATCGTGAGGCCGAATGCCAACGAGAGTCGGGCCCGACGCCCGCTGAAACCCAGGTGCAGCAGCAGCGCGATCGTGGTGGACGGCAGCACCGCCGTGATGTGCATCATGTGACCCAAGCTCCCCACCGTTGCGATGAGGACCCACCCTAAGATCACGTATGCCAAGCCTCGAAACACCAGGTCACCTCATCGGATTGGCAGAATACCCATGGCGGCGCCCTCGCTGCCCGCCGCTCGTGTTAACGCCGCTGGCTCTGGTGCGAGCACCACGAACACCGCGTCGAGTCGATCGAATCGGACCGCTGGCTGCACCGACACGACTTGCCGGTCATTGCGTCGCTCGACATTGATGACCACTCCGATGGGTCTCCCCTTGGGAAACAGGTCGTCCACGCCGCTGGTCTGGATGAGGTCCCCCTCCACGACATCGTCATCCGACGACACCTCCACTTCGCAGCCGACCTCCGACACCCCGACGAGGATTCCTGGCGCGCGGGTGCGGGCGACCTCCACCGCGATTTTGCTGCCGGGATCTGTCACCAGCATCACGTCCGCATAATCCTCGTACGCGCGCTGAATTCTCCCCACCACACCGTCCGCCGCCAGCACGGCCATGCCCGGCTCCACACGCGACTTCCCCTGGTCGACGTGCACTTTGACAACCCGGAAAAACGGCGACTGCTCCACGCCGATGATCTGGGCGGTGAGGAGGTCATCGGTGACGCGATCGCGCATCCCGAGGAGACGCCTCAGGCCTTCGTTCTCTTCCGAGATCACCGCCAGTTCCCGCTCGTACCTGCGCAACTCTCGATTTTCCCGCTCCAGCGCCTCTTTTTCCTCGAGCATCTGCGCCTGAAAAAACCAGCGCTCGAAAAACGAGCTGGCCCAGCGCCAGCTAAACGAAAGCCCGGACTCCAGCGGGGCGCCGATCCGGCGTACAGCCCGATCAAAACCGTTGACCTCTTGAGGTGCGAGCATCGAGGCGCGAATCAGCACCATCGGGCCAAGCAGCATCACGACGACGAGCGCGATACTTCGGAGTCTACGAACCGAGAAACGCACGATGACGCACCCCGCTAGACGAGCGCCACCTCTCGAAGAACGTCAAGTTGGTCGAGCGCCGCCCCCGTGCCAAGAACCACCGCGAACTCCGGCTCCTCGCACAAAAACACGGGCAGCCCGGTCTCCTCAGAGAGCAGCACGTCGAGGTTTCTGAGCTTGGACCCGCCACCAGTCATCACGATCCCCTTGTCCACAATATCCGCGCAAAGCTCCGGTGGAGCGCGCTCAAGCACCACCCGTACCGCGTCGACGATGGCGGAGACCGGCTCGCTAATCGCCTCGCGAATCTCGTCCGAATTGATCGTGACCGATTTGGGAATTCCCGCCACAAGGTCGCGCCCTTTCACCTCCATGGTCATCGGCTCCTCCACGGGCGCCGCCGTGCCAATCTCGATCTTGACTCGCTCCGCGGTGCGCTCTCCGATCAGCAGATTGTACTTGCGCTTGATGTGCTGAACGATGGCCTCATCGAGTTTATCTCCGCCGACCCGGACGCTCTTGCAGGCAACGATGCCGGCCAGCGAAATCACGGCGACCTCCGCCGTCCCGCCGCCGATGTCGACGACCATGTTGCCCCCCGGCTCCGTGATGGGCATCCCCGCGCCGATCGCGGCCGCCATGGGCTCCTCGATGAGGAACACCTCGCGCGCACCTGCCGCCAGGGCTGATTCGCGGACCGCACGTTTTTCCACCTCTGTAATGCCCGACGGGACGCAACAGATGATGCGCGGGCGCACCAGCGTCTGCCGGTTATGCGCCTTGTTGATGAAGTGGCGCATCATCGCCTCGGTCACCTCGAAGTCCGCGATGACGCCCTCTTTCATTGGCCGGATCGCCACAACGTTGCCGGGCGTTCGCCCGAGCATATCCTTCGCCTCTTTGCCCACGGCCAGCACTCGCTTGAGCTGATTTCCCTGGCGCTGCACTGCCACCACGCTCGGCTCGTGCGCGACGATGCCGCGCCCCTTTACGAACGTGAGGGTGGTCGCCGTTCCGAGATCGATGGCCAGGTCGTTCGAGAACAGGCCGTATACCCAGTCAAAGAGCATGGTGAAAAACCGGTTTCGCGCCGTTCATGTTGAGACGCAAGGCACGCTTGGATACACGCCCACGACAGGTGCGGCAAGCTGTGCAGATGAATGTTTGCACGGGTACGCGCGAATGCTTGAATCAGACATGGGTTTTTCCGAACGCGACAACGCCCGTCCTTGCTCATTTGTTCCTTGTCTTGCGGGTTTTGCGCGTTTTGTAACTCCAGTGACGCGGCGGACACCCAGGGTGGTCCCCTCAGGCCTGCGTCTCACCCGGGCAGGGGGTGCAGCAGTTCAGGACATTCCTAAGTATCCGATTCTATTGTTTAAAAATCAATTCCGAACCATCGATTACCGGTCGATTCTTGCCTCGACTTTTGCGTGCGGAGACAGCCCACCCCTCGAGGGGCTCCGTCGAGCACCGCCGCATCACCCACGTGCAGCCCCATCATGGGCCCAGCGCGTTCCTCCTGCACCGCCCCCAAACACTGCGAAAACCGCGCGTTCCTCGACGACGCAGCGAGGTGTTCGCCGTCGCAGCGGGGGCGTCCCCGCGATCGCGCGCCCCTACCGTCACGCCAATCTCAACGCGCTGCGTGTGGCGCCGAGCCCCCGTGATCCATCGGGAGCGGCGTCCCCTTGGTCAGTCCAAGATCGCGGACGTTTCGCCCGCGCGCGCAGCGTCGACATGGGCCGAAATCCCCGGCCCCCCCGGTGCCAACGAGGTTGGTCTCGCACCACCGGTTGGGGTACGTTCGCGCATCATGGAGCACGCTCCCGAAGACTCAAAACATTCCAACGGGGGCGCATCGCAAGCCCCCAAGAAAACCTCCATGTACCAACTCGGGGTCTGGGTGATCTTGGTCTTGGTCGGACTCTCCTTCGGGATGATGTTTGGCCTCGATCCCCAAAACATTACGATGGGTCCGCAGTCGCTGGCGAGGGTCTACGGCACGCCCATCGTCCGTGAAGACTTTACCTACCAGTTGAGCGCGGTCACACGAATTATGCGCGTACCGGGAGACGAACGAATGCAGCAGATGATCGGGCTGCGCGAGGAAGTGCTCGATGCCACGGTGGAGCGCCTCGTATTGAACGAGGCCGCGGACGATCTTGGCCTCCACAACGAGGCTCGGGACGCGGAACAGCTCACCACAGACGGTCACTTCATCGTCCTCGGAGACACAGTGAGCTGGCTCGGCGACAAGTCCTTTAACACGACGTGTTCAAGCGCGGCTGGCTCTCTGCGCTCAAAGTGTCTGAGCCCAAATATATCGAGGTGCAGCGCCAGGAGGTGCTCGCTCGCACCGTCCGTGACCTCGTGGCCGCCAGTACGGTCGTCTCTGACGCTGAGCTCAGGCAACAATATGACGCGTCCGCCAACAAACTCTCGCTGCGCTACGTGAAGTT
Organism: Nannocystaceae bacterium; assembly: GCA_040265175.1. GTDB lineage: Bacteria > Myxococcota_A > Polyangia > Nannocystales > Nannocystaceae > JAAZXR01. The sequence continues at coordinate 3,572 of JBDQGY010000149.1, read as the reverse complement.
CTCAAACAGCGGTTTCGCCCAACTGCACGACGCGACGGAGGCTGAGATCGAGGGCTACATCGCGGCGAATCGTGACGCGCTCGAGCAGATCTACGAGCGACAAATCGCTCGTTTCACGAAGCTCCCCGCCCAGCGGCGGCTGCGTATTATCAAGGTGAACGCCCCGACGGAGGCGCAGCAGGACGCGGCCTCCCGCGCGGCGGCAGCCGCGGCGAAGCAGCGCATCGAGGATGCGCGCCGCCGGATTACCGGGGGTGAGGACTTCCGCCGAGTCGCTCGCGAGCTCTCCGAAGACGCCGCCACCTCGCGCAGCGGCGGTGATTTCGGGTGGGCCAGCCTCGAGGGGACGGGCAGTGGACTCGACCCCAACGTCGACAACGCTGCCAAAGCGTTGAACGTCGGCGACGTGTCCAGTGTCATCGAAGGCGACGACGGACTCTATCTCGTGCAGGTCTCCGACGAGCGAGAGGGCGACATCGACAAGGAGATCGCGCTCAAGAGCCTCGCAGAAAATGAGGTGGCGCGGACGCAAGGCAAGGCCCTCGCCAAACAGGCCGCCGAGGAGGCGCTCCTCAGCCTCAAGAACGGCAAGAAAATGTCGGAACTCTTTAAGTCGCCGGATGTGTTGGACAAAGGGGGCGCAGGGATCGAAGATCTACCCATGGCAGGGATCACGAGCATGGCTCCGCCAGACGACAAGCCCCAGATCAAAATCACCGGACTGTTCGCGCGTGACGCGACGGTACCGGGACTCGGTGCGCTCCCAGAACTCACCGCGGCTGCGTGGGAGTCGGATGCGACCGCCGAGGCGCTAGAGCAGGCCTTCGAAACCTCGGACGGCGTCGTCATCGCAGGGGTCGAGCGGCGTGAGACGGGAAGCGATGAAGGTTTCGCCGAGCAGCGCGCGAGCCTCTACGAGCAGGCACAGCTCGGGAAGCATCGCCGGGTCGGCGCCACCTGGGCGAAGCGACGCTGCCTCGACGCCCGCGGTCGCGGTGAGCTCGTCCCGAACGACGCACCGATTCGCGCCCTGCTCACCTACGCCAGCGCTCCGGGCGAAGAGGAGCCCGTACCGAGCCTGCGACCGTACCAAATCTGTGATCGCGTCGGAGGACGCGGCGCGATGCTTCGGCTCGGAGCCCTCCAAGGAGGCCTCGGGCGGTGAGCAAAACCGACCGGGCTCCTCCCGCCACCTCGGGAGCGCCATCGGTCGGAAACACGCTGGGGCTTGTCCTCCGGCAGCAAGACGCGCGGTTGTTCCTCGACATCTCGCGGCGTGTGATCTCCCCGGGCTTCCGACTGCTCGATCTTGAGTGTGAGGTACTCGGCGGCGCCGCGCCGGAGACGACGGCGCGCGCACTCGACGTGCGGCACTTTCGGAACCGAGGCACCCAGACCAACCGCGTCAGCATGGTCTGCGACGTCCGCACCTTGCAGACGTTCGTACGAGAGCGACTCGAGGGGCGCGCTCTGGGACAGCTGTCGGTCCTACGGGCAGAGCTCGCGCTCACCGCGTCGACCTCCCTTCCGGCCTCCTCGAACGCCACGGCGCCCCCACTCCCTGCTGGTGTTCTGACCCTCGAAGTACGTGACCCCAGGGGTCGATGGGGTGTCGTAGGCGTGAGCTTCGGGGTGGGGTGCGAGCGCGCTCTCAACTTGAAGAATGTCCAAGTCGTCACGTTCGGACCCGCGATGGTCTCAAACCACGAGGTGCTCCGAGACCTCGTCGCTCGACTCTCTCCTCACCTCACCCGAACGGGAGGATTTTTGTTCCCGATGGACGTGGTCTCGGGGGTGCTTCGGCGGCTCTTTGTCTCCGCGGGCTGGAGAGCCCCCTCCAACCGAGGCCTCTCCCTGTGCGCGCTGCGGCTCGACCTCCGCACCATCACCCTCGACTTCGACCGCCATCGCCCGCCCTTCGTCGCCTCCTCTTCAGCCCCTCTCGCCGCATCTCTCCGGAGTGAACTTGAGGGCGTACGTCAGCAGCTTCGCGACGCGGGGCGCACGCGTGAGCTCCTCGTTAAACTAGAGCGCATCGAGGCGTGGCTCGCGGCCTCGCCTCCACTCGTCGCTGCGAGTGCGCGGTGGAGATCCGAGCTCGCCCGCGGCATCGACGAGGACATCCGCCTGAGCGCGCTCCAAGCCTGGAAAAAACATGAGCAGGTCCCAGCCAACGACCGAGCGGCCAGTAGCCTGCTGATCGCATCCCTCGCGAAACGCGGAGATCCACGACACACACTCCCGGTACTGTCGCTCCCGTCACATACGACCGTCGAACCTCAAGCCTCCGCCCGCATTCGCATCGCGCGTGCGAAGGTTTTACTCACCAACCCAGACGACGCTAGAGACGCGCTGTCGCTGGTCGCTCCGCTCGAAGAGCCTCCCCTCTTTGAGCGGCTTCACCCTGTCGTACGTCTCGAAGCTGCGATCACCATCGCCCAGGCGAGAATCAGCATCCACGCCGCCGAGGGCACCGGTCGCCCCGCGCTCGCCTTGGAGGCCCTTGAGCGCGCCCTCGGAGAGGTGCCCTCACCGTCGTTGCGCTGCCGCGCTCTCCTCGAACTCGTACGCTCGCTCGAACATATTGAAGAGGCGCAGCTCTCGTTACAGTTCGCGCAGCGCGCCCTCCGTGAGGCTCCCGACGACGTCGACATCATGGACGCGATCGTGCGGCTCACGCCGACCACGAGCCACGATGAGGGGCTGCTGCCCCTGTTGCAACGGCGCGTTCACGAGCACCTCGGCGACGCCGAGCGACCCCGGGCGCTCCAACGGGTGATCGCTGTGGCGCGTTCCATCGGAGGGTCCCCCGCGCTCGAGGTCGCCAACACTGCGGCGACTCTCCTCGCTCATCTCGCCGATGACGCCAACGCCTACCGCGCCGCCGCGGAAATCGCGGAGGAGATTGGCGCGCCTGAGGAGGCCCTCGCGGCGCTCCGCATGGCCCACGAGCGCGGCGCTGCGTCCGGCGTGTGGACTGACTCGATCACCTATATCGACCGACTTCATCGTGGCGGATCCCAAGATGAGGCGCTTGAGGTCTTCCATCGGCTCCGCGCCGAGTTCGAGCTCCCGAGAGCGGTGGAGGTGGACATCCTCACCACCTTGTTTGAGGACGACGCGCGTGAGCCTGACGGCGACCTCGTTGAAATCGCGATCGGTTCGGCACAAGGAGAGTTGCTCGCCAGAGCCCTGGTCGCTCGAGCGAAGACGCAGCCCCGTGCCACGGAGCGCCTTGCAGACCTCCGCGCGGCCCTCGACGCGGCCCCTCGCATGCCCGCCGCTCTCCTCGCGCTCATGGGAGCGACGGACGACAGCGATCGGCAGGGGCTTCGGCGACTCCTAGAGCACCTGTCGATTCACGGCACCGACGAGCAAGTCCAGACGACGCGGCAGCGACTGGTGCACGCCGCGAACGGGGTGGGTGACGCGAACGAGGCGCGACAAGTGTTGGAGGCGATGCTGCAGTCGGCGCCGCAAGACCGGCAGGTATTGCTGCTCTTGACGCGGCATCTTGACTCTCAAGGGCACGCCTCCGACCTGCTCGCGTTGACGCTCCCCCGCCTGCGCCC
>JBDQGY010000148.1:0-11082 GCA_040265175.1 Nannocystaceae bacterium | reverse complement strand
TCAATCTTTTGAAGCCCACGCAGGCTGAAGACCTGAAACCCGCCGGAGTCCGTAAGGATCGGGCCGTCGTAGTCCATCATCGTGTGCAGACCGCCGAGGTCGCGCACCCGCTCATGCCCTGGGCGGTGGGTGAGGTGATACGCGTTGGCGAGGATCGTCTGCGACCCCACCGATTTGAGATCCTCGCGCAGCAGCCCCTTCACCGCGCCGTAGGTGCCCACGGGCATGAAGCACGGGGTGTGTACGGGGCCGTGAGCCGTCCACAGCCGCCCCGTACGCGCGTCCCCCTCGTGGGCCAACACCTCAAAGTTCCCCGGCGCACGCGACGGGAGGTCGCGGGCCGGCAGGTCGGCGCAAGGGTCCACGTGCAGCAGGGGATCAACGCTCACCTAGGACGCATGCCACATTCCATGGCGAATTCCTACCCGCAGGTCCCGAGAGCCCGAGATTTACCACTTTGACCGCTGCTCCGGCGCTAGGCCTCGGCCGGAAACAACGAGCGGATGTATCGCCCGAGGCGATCAGAGCGGCACTGCAAACCATTGGCATAGGCCACGCGCAACAACGCCTCCCGCATGGAGCCCGCCGACTGGTAGCGGTCGCCCGGATCACGGGCCAACGCGCGGAGCATGATCTGTTCAAGCTCGGCCGGCGCGTCCGGCCGGAACTCTCTCAACGATGGGACGATTCCCGCCTTCACCGCCCGAAGGGTCGCGATGTCGCTGTCTCGACCGAACATGCGCCGCCCGGTAAGGAGCTCAAACATGACGATTCCCACAGCGTAGATATCACTGCGACCATCGAGCGGATCGCCCAGCATTTGCTCGGGCGAAAGGTAGGCGAGTTTACCCTTGATCGTCCCCGACTTCGTCTCGTAGCTGGGCCGATTGATCTTGGCGAGGCCAAAGTCAATGAGCTTCACCTGCCCTTCGAAGGAGACGATGACGTTGGGGGGGCTCACGTCTCGATGAACAAGGTTGAGCGGCGATCCGTCCGTGTCGAGCTTGTGATGCGCATAGTCGAGCCCCTCGCACACCGCCGCGAGGACGGTGCAGGCCTCTGCGACCGGCATCCGCTCCCCTACCTCTCGAAGCCGCCCGGAGAGGGTTTGGAGGTCTTTGCCGTCGACATACTCAAGCGCCATGTACAAAGTCTCGTGATCCCGGCCTAAGGAATACACCTGACAAATGTTTCCGTGGTGCAGTCGCGAGGCTACGTTCGCCTCTTGCTGGAACATCTCGCCGAAGTCTTCGGTCTCGAGAAGGTGAGGCAAGATCCTTTTCACTGCCACCGGCAGTTCGAATCCGTCGACGCCCGGCCGTGTCGCCTCAAAGACCTCCGCCATCCCTCCTGTGCCGATCTTTCGACGGACAACAAACGGGCCAATAGCGCGGGGAGCTTTCATCGTGCCCAAGGAGTATCGAACTCCGCCCTAGCGCACCACCCCACCGAGACGAAAATTCAGGAGAGAGCCGCGCTCAGGTGCGGCGGCGAACGAACATGGCGTCGCCGTAACTGTAGAACCGGTAGCCCTCTCGAACCGCCTCTTCGTACGCCGCGAGCACCTGCGCCACCCCTCCCAAGCTGCACACGAGCATCAGCAGGCTGCTTCGCGGGAGGTGAAAGTTCGTCAATAGACCGTCAATAGCTCCAAATTCAAATCCCGGCGTGATCACCAAATCGGTGGAGAATCGGCCGGGCACGATCCGCCCCTCATGCCCCCGCGCGACGGATTCCAAGGCCCTCGTGGTCGTCGTACCCACCGCGATGATAGGCCGCCCATCCCGACGCGCCGACTCGATCTGCGCCGCCGCGGCTTCGGACACAGAGAACCTCTCGGTGCCCACTCGGTGCGCCCGAACATCTTCGGCCTCCATCGGGAGGAACGTTCCCGGTCCAACGTGCAAGGTGACGAACGCGTGGTCGATTTGCCCCAGGAGTTCCTGGGTAAAGTGAAGTCCTGCGGTCGGCGCTGCCACGCTCCCAGGAGGTCGCGCATACACGGTCTGGTAGCGCTCTTTGTCCTCGTCGGTAGTCCCCTCAGGCCGCGCGATATAGGGAGGTAGCGGCAGCGAACCGCGAGAGGTCGCCACCTGGAACAAGTCGCCCGACTCGACGCAGAAAACGCGAGCGCGCGGGTCGACCTCGTCGACACGCACGTAGCGCACGCGGGCCTCGCCGCAGCCGAGGAGGTCCCCTTCACGCAGTTTCTTCGCGCCGCGCACCCACGCGCGCAGCTCCTGCCCGGCGAGGACGCTCGGCGCTGGCTCGCACCACAGCAATTCAAAACGGCGATCGTCTCCGTCACGCTCAAAGTACAAGCGCGCCGGGACCACCCGTGAGTCGTTGAGGACCACCAGCGCCCCCTCGGGGAGCACCGATCGCACGGCGCTAAACCGCAGGTGCTGGCACGGTGCGCCCGCGACGAGCAGCCGCGCGTGCTCCCGACGGCCCGACGGCGACTGCGCGATCTGGCCGTCTGGTAAGTCAAAGTCAAAGTCCTGGGGGGACCATCGCGGTGCGTGCAGCGTCACGTGGGCGCATATAGCACGTCCCTGCTAGACTCCACGACGCCCGTGCTCCACTACGCTCTCATCACCGCCCTCACCGGCGCCAGCGTCTCCCTCGACCCCGAGCCCCGCGTTGACGCAGCCTCAGCGTCCACACCGGACACGAGCCAAACAGACGCGGACGTCGCCGTGGTGCTCGGAGAGGCTCCAGGTGACTACCTAGCGGCCCGCGGCCGACTCGAAGCCTCGCCTGCCCTGGCGGTCCCCACCATGGAGCGGCGCCTCGCAGACGGCACCCTCGACCCCGCGCAGCGACGTCGAGTGCTCCACACCCTCGTGTCAATCCAACCGGATCGAGCGGCGACCTGGCTTCGCACGGAGCTCAAAACCGCGATCACGACGAATCAAGACGCCGGCCCGTGGTTGTCGCTCGTGACCCGACTCCCCGATCAAGGAGAGACGATCCTGCTCGCGCTGGTGGGTGACGCCACGCTCCCCGTGAGCGCGAGGGGCAGCCTGCTCACGCCACTCGTTTCAGCGGCCCCTGATCCGGCGCGCTTCATCCCCCTCGTCGGGCACGGCAACCGTCAACTTGAGCGCACGCTGCGTCGCCTCCTGCGCTCCCGAGCCATGCTCGACGCCGACGCGCGCGCGCGAATCAAAGACGCCCTCGACACCCAGATCCAAGGGGGGGATGCGACCCCGGGGGCCGTGTTGTTACGCGGAGCCATCGCGCCCCTCGATGAGGGTACCCGGGCCGCGGTCGTGGCGGTCGCGGTGTCGCAAGACTCCCCATTCCCCCTCGCCGTGGCCTGCCTCTCGATCCTTCGCCCCCCCTCTGGCGGCCCCTCGTCGGCGCCGCTCGTCGCGTTCGCCCGGGAGCAGCTCTCCCCCGGCCGCCGCGACAGCACCGCCAGCACCATCTTGGTCTCCTTCGCCCTCGCGGCCCTCGCCGAGGAAGACACCACCACCCTGATCGAGGAGTTCAACCTGCTGCGCGCACAAGATCCGCGGCTGCGTGCGCTCGCGCTGCGCCGCGGGAAGTTGATGTCGGCCAGTCCGTGGTTGGAGGAGGCCCTCGACAATCCGTGGCCGGAGGTGCGCCTCGCGGCCCTCGGTCGCGTCGCCGCGCCATGCGAGCCGGCGACCATCGCCACGCTCGCGAAAGAGGCCACCGGGACCGAGGACGCCAACGCCGCGGTCGAGCGGGCCTCGATCCGAGCGCTCGCGCGTTGCGACTCCGCCGGACTTGGGACCCTCACAGACCTTATGGCACAGACGGGCCTCCCTCCATGGAAACGGGCCGAGGCCGCGATTCAGGTCCTCTTCGTCGCACCTGAGCGTGCGGAGACGATCGCCACCATGCTGCGCGATTCCGACGACTCCGTCGCCCTGGCGTTGATCGAGGCGCTCCGCTCGATTGAGACCCCGAGCGATCCCCTCGTCGCCTCTGCGTGCCACCTCTCGTCGGAACGCCCGCCGCTGCAGGCCGCCGCACGCCGCACGCTCAAAGCCTGGCGCGCGCTTTCGCGATGCGAGTGATGGCGCCGCGCCGCACCGACGTCCGCCGGGCGCGCCCCAAAAATCCGTCGCTCCGTCGCGGCGCTCGTTTCCCTGGATTGGCGTGATCTGACGGGGTAGAGTTTAAGCAGTGGTGGGGCCAGAGCGACCAAAGCTGCGACGACTGGAGCGCTTTTACCTCGCGGGCGAGCAGGAGGACAACGTCGTGCTCAACGACCCCCTCGGCATCGCCCCTCTCGAGAAGTTGGACCGCGACTTCGAGGTGGTCCTCGACGCCCTCGACGGCACCAAGACGCTCGCACAAATTCGGCAGTCGCTGACCATGATGCACGGCCTCTCGATTCCTCCTGAAGACCTCGACGCCTTTGTGCGCCAGCTGGACACCGAGGGTTTTTTGGAAGGGGAGTCTTTCTCGCGCCTGCAGGCCGCGGCGGTGTCCGCCTTCGACCGCGACGACTGTCGCGCCACCAGCGTCGCCGGAACGCTCTACCCCGACGACCCGGTGGCCCTCGGGACGCTGCTTCACGAGGTTCTTCCGGACCGCGCCAGCCGTTTCCAACCGGGGGGCAACACCCGCGGAGTGCTCATCCCCCACCACGACTTTGGGGCCGCCAGGGGCGTCCTCGATCCCGCGCTCCGCGAACTCCCCGACGCAGACGAACTCGACCTTGTGGTGGTTCTTGGTACGGACCATGCGCCCGGGATGCGCGCCTTCGCAGCGACAGACAAGGACTACGACACCCCGCTGGGTCTCGTGCACACCGACTACGAACTCGCCGACGCGCTCTTCGACGAGGTGCCGTGGCTCTCTATGGAATCCCTCCGGCACCGCACCGCCCACAGCGTCGAGTTTGCCTGCGTCCTGTTGCGCTTTCTGTACGCCGATCGTTGCCCGCCGATCCTGCCCATCTTGTGCGGTCGGACCCTCCTGGGATCGGAGGCCGAATACCGCTCTCGTGACGAGCTGCTGGCCGGCATCGCCGCGCACCAGGGGAGCCGGCGTATCCTCTGGTGGACCTCCGCCGAACTGAGCCACGTGGGAGACGCCTATGGCACGGGCGAAGACGAGGAGGACGGGCGACTCCTCGAGGTTGCTCGTACCCACGACGCTCGATGTATCCAGCGGATCAAAGCCGGCGATCGCCAAGCCCTCACGCGGGCGCTCGAGCGTTCACCTCCCACCGTACGTCCGAGCGGCGCAGCCGCCATCGACACGATGACCCACGCCCTCAGCGGTCAGGTCGACGTGGATTTCGCAACCTACGAATCCGTGCAACTCCGCTTTCCTCACCTGCCTGGCCTCCTCGGCTGGGCGGGTCTGGCAGGCATTCGATTCTCCGACCGACATAATTAGCGAAGGCGGGATCGGTCCCCCTCTCCCGCCTCTCTCCGTCCAGGATTCTCTACGCTAGTTCGGAGCGGTGGTTTTGTCGACGACGCCAAACTCCAGCGTCGGGGCCGAGGCGATCTTGAGGCTCCGAAGAACCTGCTCCGCCACGATCTCGGGCGGGACTGGCAGGCGGCCCTCGGCGTCAAGAGCGGTTTGAAATCCCAGCCCATGGATCATCGAGAGGACGCTCGCGGCGGCGTGCCGCGCGTCGACGGTGGCGAAGATGCCCTCACGGATGCCTCGCTCGATCACGTCTCGGTACAGCGAGGATAAGGTGAGCATGGCTCGCTCAAGCTTGCCGCGGAACGCTTCGTCTTGGGTTGACATGGACACGAGCAGATTGAACAAGCGGGTCTCGTTCGGCTCGTCTTCCAATGTCTTCAAATGTGCGACAATGAGCCTCCCGAGCGTGCGGTCGGCAGGACGGTCGGACGCCGGCACAAATGCCCATCTATCGCGCAGGCGCTGCAGATGATTCTCGAGGATGTCGTGAAAAAGCTGGTCCTTGGCGCGATAATGAAAGTAGACGCCACCCTTGCTGAGGCCTGCTTCTTTCGCGATATCGAGCAGCCGCGTCGCCTCGTAGCCGTTCTTTACAAAACAGCGCGTGGCTGCAGCCCTGATTTCTCGCTTCCGTTGTTCCTCATTGCGCTGTCTTGTCATCTCAAAACTCCGTTTATCCGTATTTGAGACGCCCCAAGTGGCGTCTCTCCACACCTCATAGTTCCGCACAGCCGACCACACGTGTCTACCGTTTTGCGCATTTTCGCCCTGAACGGCATGTGGACACGTTTTAGGCGGGTTAACCGGAGGGAGATCTCACGAACAGACAGTACTCGGCCCCTGAGCCGCACTCAGGTTCTCAAAAGTAGACACCTCTTCGGTGGCCATTAACGCGCACGCCGGAGCCAAACAAGCAGCGCGGGGAGAGCAAATACGCTCGTCAAGAGGCAGGCGCCCGTTCCGATCACCATCACCACGCCCAACGACCGCATCCCACCGTGATCCGGAATGATGAGTCCGGCGAAGCCGATCATGGTTGTAACCGTGGCCACAACAACTGCACCTCCTGTTCCCTCAAGGAGCTCAGACAAAATCGCGCAATCGTCAGAGCTCGCTGCTGCACTTTGCCGACACCGATGCATGATGTGAACCCCCGCGTCGATCCCAATGCCCAGTAACAACGGCAACACGACAATGTTCGCAAGGTTGAGCGCGACATCGAACACGACCATGCACCCCACCATCAAGCCCCAGCCCAAGGCGACGGGGACCATGGCGAGCGCCGCATCCTTCACGCTGCGAAAGTCGATGAGCAACACAAGGAACACCAACACGCCGGCCAGCAGGGCCGCCCGACGGAAGTCTGACTGCACCATCTGCGTGTGGACGTGCATGTTGATCGCCTGACCGGAAGCGCGCTCATCCACCGATCGCACCGCGTCCGCGAATTCCTTGGCGGGCCCGGGCTCCCAGATCGGATCTTGAGGCGTCACAAAAATAGCGACCGCCTCGCTGCCGTCCCGCGCCGCATGACGGCGTCGAAACATGAGGGGTAGATCTTCTGAAGCGTACGCCCCGCGCCCCGCAACCTTCACCGCCGTCGTCCAGGCGCGCCCGAGGAGGTCGGCCAGCCGCCCCTCAAGATCGGCCAACGGGACGCCGCCATTTGGAGGCAGCGACGCCGCCACGGTCGCCACACGAGCGAACGCGGTCTTGCATCGCTGCGCAGCCTCGGTGTCCCGGTTCGCCTGCTCGACGGCGAAGATGACCTCGTCGAGGATATCAACCACGCCCGTCGCCGCGCGCTCAAGCTCTTTGGAAGAGCGGTTTTGTCGGTCCGCGAGCCGCTCAAATTTGGGTGGCGGCCCCGCCTTCTCGAGACCGACGCGAAGCCGCTCAAGTCGGTCATCCTCGCTCAGATCTGGGAGGATGTCGCTCGCGGACACCACCTCCCCGATGGGGGCAAGCTCTCTTAAGGCTGCGGCCTTGTCCCGCGCCTCCTCAATATTTGCTGCGCTCGAAAACGCGATGACAGGACTCAAGCCCCCATCTCGCTCAAGCAAGTCGAGCGCGCGCGCGCTCTCCTCTTCTTCCGGCATGAAGTCCAGGTAGCGCGCGTTGAAGCGCGCCATCGGCAAGGACGCGGCCCCCGCCACCGCCCCGAGCACCGCCACCGTCACGATGAATCGCGGCGCACGTCGCACAACAGCAGGGAGCATTCCAACACCGACCAATGGAGGAGGAGTCGCCTCGGTGATCCACTTCGCGTTCGCGAGCACGGGCAACAAGATGAGCGTGCACCCGAGCACAACAAAGAGACCGATAGACGTTAACAGTCCCAGCTCGGCGTAGGCCGTGAAGCGAGCGCTCGCGACGGTCGCGAACGCGAGGGAGGTGGTCATCGCGCCCGTCAGGATTCCGGGCCCCGCATAGATGAGGGCCGTGCGCATCGCCGCTGTGCGGGCGCCTGGGTTGCCCCGCAGCTCCTCGTGGTACCGCGCCGTGAGGTGCACCGCGAAATCGATACCGAGACCGAGAAGCACGGCGAACAACCCGCTCGTCACCGCGTTGAGGTGGCCGATCACAAGGTAGGCCACACCCAAGGAGATCCCCATGCTCACCCCGAGCGGCACGAGCGTCACCACCGACTGTCGAAGCGACCGAAACGCGAAGGTCAGCATGAAGAACACCCCCAGCGCCGTGGCCGCCCCCGACTCAAACAAGCCACGTCCCACAAGTCGATGCTCGTCTGCGGTCAACATGGGGAGCCCCGTGAGCTCCACCGTCAGCGCGTCCGTCGGATTGGCCGCGAGGACCTCGTCTCGAATCTCAGTGGCCGCCTCGGCCACGGGTGCATAGTCGGACACCTCGGAGCCTGGGAACACGGGGAACAGCGTGATCACATGAATCGGGCTTCGCCGACCCACCAAGTAGCCGGCGTCGTCGATCCCTTCAAGGTCTGTCCACGCCGCCTCCTCCTTCGCGTCACCAGAGAATTGAGAGAATCCCTCCGCTGAGTCCCACGCCTGCGAATCCCCAAGCTCTCCGGCAAGGAGGTTGGCCGCGACTTCAAGCCGGTGAAGCCCCTCGTCGACCTCGCTTGCATCAACGTCCTCGCCGTCGTCGAGGCTCGACTCCAAGCGCGCTTCCACAGCGCGGAGCATGCTCGGGATGCCACCCTCAAGAGTGGCCCCTAGCGCTCCGGGCGCTCCGAAGATCCTCGCGACTTCGCCGAGCACATCCGGCTCGAACAACATCAGTGACTCTGCGCTCTGCGTGCCGTCGATCTTCGCGAGGACGCGGCCAGAGAACCGCGGAGAGGACTCGTAGCCCTCCCGCAGCACGTCGACCATGGCGCGACGCTTCTCCTCGTCCCCGCCAGACACCACAACGATAAGCCCATCCGGCACTCCAAAGCGCTCAAAGAACTCCTCGAGCCGTTGCTGCTCCGGGTCGTCGGCGCGAACCATCGAATAGCGGGACGTTTTGATCTCCAACAGCGACCCGAGCCACAACCCGATGACCAGTAAAATGACCAGGGTGCCGATCACGATCCAGGGGTGGCGCGCGCTGAAATCGCCGAGCCCTCCGAAGAGCCGTGTCCGCAGTCTTCGAGACATGAAGCCCGCCTATCGCTTCGCGACCTTCGCCGCCTTCGCTCGTCGTGCGGAGGTCTTCGAGGCGCGCTCCCGGGTCAACCGTACCTCAGCTTCTTTGAGTTCGGCAGACAGCAAGCGCTTCGGCGCGGGCAGTCGATCGCCGCTCCTGCGCGTAGAATTGGTCCCCGCAGTCTTCGTCTTCGTCTTCGCCTTCGCCTTCGCCGTGGTCTTCGCCGTGCTCTTCACGGCGACCTTCCGCTTGTTCTCGTTCATCGATTTTCGAAGGCCCGCGGCCGGCTTGAAATCGAGTGTGTAGAACGCCTCGATCTCGATGGGCTCAAGCGTGCGCGGGTTCACGCCCCTGCGAGCGCTCCTGCGTTTTTTGGTCAGCGTACCGAAGCCTGGAAACGTGAACCTTGGGTGGCTCGTGCGCGTAACCTTGGCTTTCTCAAAGTACTGGGCAAGCTCCGAGAAGGTGAGATCGACAATTTCCGCGATGCACTTCTTCGTGATGTCGGGAGGGAGATCCTTCGAGCGGGAGATCTTCTCAATGAGCTCAGCCTTGGTCATGGTTGCGAACGACGGGGCGCGATTCCAACAGAGTGTTCCAACAGAACACTAGCCCCCGAGCAACGAGAGTATGGAGTCGCTCCCCGGACGTCAACAGCCCACCCCCACTGAAATCGACACACTCGACCGTTCGATGGGTACCGGAGCGCAGGTCGCTAGATCGGACCGCGCGAGCCGAAGATTTCGGTGACCGCGCGTTGAAATTCTTCGATCACTTTCTCATTTTCGGACTTGCCAAGGTCAGCGGTATCTGTTTGTCCATCTTGTCGGAGGACGTACGCAGGGTGATACAGGACGCAAACCGGCCGCTCTGCGCTGTCGCGTGGATCACGATAGCTGTGCAGGCGCCCGGTGGCCTCGTGCATGCGAACGGGCTTGCCGAGCAGTGCGCTCGCCGCGAAACGGCCGAGCGCGACCAGTAGCTCGGGACGCACGGCCCTGATTTGGGCCCTCAAGAACTTGGAGCACGCGGCCACTTCGGGTCCGAACGGGTCGCGATTGTTGGGAGGACGACACTTGAGCACGTTCGCGATAAACACGCCCTGGCGCTCAAGCCCGACCGCCTCGATCCAGGAATTTAAGCGCTCACCCGCCGCCCCCACGAACGGTCGTCCGGTTTTGTCCTCATCTGCCCCAGGTGCCTCTCCAACGACCATCACGCGCGCACGGGCGCTCCCCTCGCCAAAGACGATGGAGCGTCTCGTCTCACACAGCGGGCATCGACGACAGTCGCCGATCACCTTCTGCTGGAGGTGGACAAGTTTTTGTGCGGGCGTCCACGACGCGGGGTCTACGCCCCGCGCGCTGGTCGCGAGGCCAGGCCCCCCGCGGGGAGCCTTGGCGGCAGATGAAGCGAGTGCGGCCGGCGAGCGTGGAGCGCTCGCTCCGCGTTCACCGCGGGTACGTGGCGCAGACTCGGTCGCGGCGCGGGGTGCCGGTGCCGGTGCCGGTGCCGGTGCCGGTGCCGGTGCCTCGACATAGCGGACGCCACCGAAGCGCTCAAGATGCTCGAGGTGTACGGCGAGGTCCGCGGCGACCGCTCCCACGCTATCCTCTATGGCATCCGTACTCACGATCGAGAGCCTATCACTCCATGCGTGCGAAGATGATCGAGGATCCAACCCGCGAGCGTGTCCTTGGGCATCGCGGGGGGCGAGCTTTGCGACGAGACCGCATCTCCCTCGCCGCGCACCAACAAGACACCTTCGTTCGTCTCGCTTTCAAACCCCACGCCCGGACGGCCTACCTCATTGGCAAACAGCGCGTCAGCGCCCTTGCGTCGCAGTTTTTCCTCGCCAAGGGAGCGCAGGTCCGCCGCTCGGTCGCCCTCCGACCGCAGGGTCTGGGCCGCGAAGCCGAGGGAGGGCACGCGGGCGCCGTGTCGCTCGATGAGCGCACCGAGCAGGTCTCGCTCTTGCGCCCACTCCAACCCGTGAAGCTCCGACAGCATCGATGACTTGGGACTCTTGTGCGCGAGGGGCTTCGCGAG
>JBDQGY010000147.1:0-11122 GCA_040265175.1 Nannocystaceae bacterium | reverse complement strand
TCCGTATGCCGTATTCGTGCACGATGGGGGGCTGTGGTGCGTGTAGGGTGAAGTTGCTCGAGGGGGAGGTGTCCATGGAGAGCCCCAACTGCCTGACGGGCCAAGAGCGTAATGCCGGCGAGGTGCTCGCGTGCGTTTCCCGGGCGACCGGGCCGTGTGTGATCGAGGTGCCGCAGTGACCGTGACGCTGGCCCATAAGGTTGATCGTGAGGTCTTCATCTTCAAGATGCGAGACCTTTGTGAGCGGACCGGTCTCGATCGGCAGACCATCCACTTTTATATCCAGCAAGGGCTGGTGCCGGTGGGTCAAAAGACAGGCCGCAATATGGCCTACTACTCCGAGGAGCACCTCGAGAGGATTCGGCTGGTGCGGGAGCTCGCTCATCAGCGTTTCTTACCGCTCAAGGCGATCCGCGCGGTCCTCGACGGAGAAGAGGAGGCCTTCTCGCCCGAGCAGCGCGCCATCATGTCCGAGGTGCGGACACGGGTGCGCTCTGCGCTTCGACCGACAGCCGTGACTCCTTTTGCCAGCGCCGCTGACGTCGCGTCGCGCACGGGGTGTGCAATGTCCGATCTTCGAGAGTTGGCAGAGGCGGGGCTGGTGACGCTGCGCGGCGAAACAGGCGGCGAAGAGATCCTTGAAGAGGATGAGTGGGTGGTGGAGGCGTGGGCGCGACTTCGAGAGGCGGGCTTTGCTCCGGAGCTAGGGTTTACGCCGGCGGACCTCGCGATCTACGGGGACGCGATGAAGAGCCTCGTCCGGTTGGAGGCCCGCATGTTCGCCACGCGGGTAGGGCAGCTCGATCCCGACGCCGCGGGCACGCTGCTTGATCGCGGCCTCCCGCTCATCAACGAATTTATTACGAGGCTGCACACCAGCCGTGCCCGTCAATTGCTGGCGGCGATCGACTGAGAAGGATGACCATGCTGAACGTTGATAAACTCACGAATCTACTGCCCGGGAAGATGCGCGAACGAGTGGACGCGTACTTCGAGGCGCTCGACGTCTTCATGGAGATTCGCGACCCCAAGGTGCTCGCCGCGCTCGGGCCCTCGGGTGTTCGCGGGCTCCTGCTTCGCCGGGGCAAACAGGGACGCCCGAGTCACATGCCGGCCTCCCACGACGCGACCTTCGATTGGACCTACCCAGCGGACTTCCCCGAGATGGCGGAGCTGTATCGTCGCGCGAAGCAGGGGCAGTGGGACAGCGACATTGACATCGACTGGTCGACCGACGTGGACCCTGTCAACCCCGAGGTGCCGCTGTTGCCCCGTTCATTCCTCGATTTCGACGGCCTCCGTCGCGCGGGAATTCGCCTCAATGAGAAAGAGCAGACGGAGGTGACGTTCAGCGTAGCGGCGTGGATGCTCAGTCAATTTCTTCATGGGGAACAAGGCGCCCTCTTCGCGGCCGCTCAAGTGACGGAGGCCGTGCAGTTCTTTGACGGGAAGCTCTACGGCGCCACGCAGGTGATGGATGAGGGGCGGCACGTTGAAGTCTACAACCGCTATCTCGACGAGAAACTCAACCGGCTCTACTCCATCAACGACAACCTGTTCGTCATCATCGACTCGCTCATGACCGACAGCCGCTGGGACATGAAGTTCCTCGGAATGCAGATCATGGTGGAGGGGCTCGCGCTCGGAGCGTTCGGAGTGATGTATCAGCAGACAAAAGAGCCGCTGCTCAAGTCGATTCTCCGGCGGGTGATCCAGGATGAAGCGCGACACGTCCACTACGGCGTACTCGCGCTGCGAGAGCACTTCTTAAACAACCTCTCTGAGCGTGAGCGGCGTGAGCGAGAGGAGTGGTCCTTTGAGGTCGCGCTCTTGATGAGGAATCGATTCATGGCCTACGAGGTCTATGAGGAGTGGTTTGAGGGCTTGATGAGCCGGGAGCAGTGGCGCACGTTCATCACCAACACCCCGGGGATGAGGCAGTTTCGGCAGGTCATGTTCAGCCGGCTGGTCCCCAACCTGCGGGCGATTGGATTGATGTCACCGAGGATCCTCCCGCACTACGAACGGGCCGGCCTGATGCGCTTTTTTGACGGTCGCGCGGCGGACCAACTGAGCGAAGAGCAATTGCTCACCGAACTCGATGGTGGCGATGTCCTGGCCGCGGCCCAATAGCGCGAGAAGTGGCGGCGTAGTGGACGTTCTCACGACTTCGTAGGACACTGTATACGTGCCTGATTCGGGAACGCCGGGGAAACTGAAGACCCTCTCGCGAGAGTTGTGGCCCGCGACATCGGTAGCGTTCCTCGCGGTACCCCAAGGCTTGGCCTACGCCACGATCGCTGGTCTCCCGCCTGTGGTGGGCCTGTACGCGTCTATGATTCCACCCGTGGTAGGCGGCCTCCTGCGCTCCTCGAGGCACGTGGTGACGGGTCCAACGAACGCGTTGAGTCTCTTGGTGGGCGCCGCGGTCGTGTCTACCCACAGCGGAGACCCCGTGCAGGTCGCGCTCGCGCTCGCCGTGATGGTGGGGTTGATTCAGGTCGCCGCGGGGGTGCTGCGACTCGGCCGCGCCGTGGGCTATGTGTCGACGAGCGTGGTGCTCGGCTACATTACAGGGGCCGCGCTCTTGATCGGGGCGGGCCAACTCTCCAACCTCACGGGAACCGAAGGGGTGCGAGGCACCTTGTGGACGATGGTGAGAGGGTGGGGAGGAGGTCTCTCCGACACCTCGACCGTGTCCGTGATGGTGGGCGCCTCGACCCTGCTCATCTTCGCGGGGGTACGAGGACTCAATCGCCGTCGACAGACCAAGTATCCAGGCGCCCTGATCGCCCTAGGAGCGGTCACCACTGCGAGTTGGAGCATGGGGCTTGAGCAGCGAGGGCTTCGGGTTGTCTCCGACATCTCCGAGATTTCAAGTGGTCTCCCACCGCTGACGCCACCAAGCGTGGCGCTTTGGCCTGAGCTGCTCCCCCTTGCCATCGCGTGCGCGGTCCTCTCGTTGATCGAGTCCTCCTCAGTGGCGCGCGCCATCGCGGGACGCACCGGTGACGTCATCGACAGCTCGCGTGAATTCTTCGGCCAGGGCATGGCGAATCTCGCGGCGGGGCTGTTCTCCGGATATCCGGTCAGCGGTAGCCTCGGTCGCTCTGCCCTCAACGAGCAGTCGGGCGCGCAGACGCGGTGGTCGAGCGTGATGTCGGGAGTGGTGTTGTTTGCCTTGGTGATGTTCGCGGGGTCCGCGATCAATCACACGCCCATCGCGAGTCTGGCCGGCATTTTGTTTGTCATCGCCTTCGATTTGGTGGACGTGACGCGAATTTTACAGGCGGTGCGGGCGTCCGGCGCGGACGCGGTGGCGTTCGTGGTGACCTTGATAGGCACCTGCTCGATTCGGCTCGACCTCGCGATCTATCTCGGCATCTCCATGAGTCTCATTTTGCATCTTCGGCGCGCACGGATGCTCGTGATTCGTGAGCTGGTGCTCACGAGCGAGGGGCGTATGCACGAGGGGGCGCCGGAGGCGAGGGCGCCTCAAGAGGCGGTCATAGAGCGGTCTCAATCGATCGTGGGAGCGCACCAGCATCGTTGTCATAAGGTTCGGATTCTCCACGTCGAAGGGGCGCTGTTCTTCGGGTCCGCCCCTGAGCTTGGCACCGCGTTGGACAAGATGTCCCATGAAGATGATCTCGTTGCGCTGGTCGTGAGGCTCAAGCGCACCTCGGGCATGGACGCCTCGTGCGCGGACGAACTGTCTGCGACCGCGCTGCGAATGCGGGAGCGAGGACGGCACCTGGTTCTGGCGGGGTTGAATCGGGAGGCGTATCGCGTCCTCGAGCGCAGCGGCGCGCTGGATGTGATCGGTGCTCAGAACGTGTTTGAGACCCAGCAGACCTGGCTGCGGGCCTTGGATGCGGCGCGGGTGCACGCGATGGCGCTCGCTGGGGGGGAGTGCGCCACTTGCCCATGGCGCGACGGTCGAAGCTTCTTGCCTCCGGCGGTCGCCGTGGAAGAGAACGTCCCGGTACCACATCCAGAAGCGCCAGACAGATCTTGGCAGCCGCCGCCCGTGGGGTAGGGTGTCTAGCTCTCCTTGGGCGCGTGAGGCTTAGGACACAAGAGTTTGATATTGCACAGTTTTATCCGAGCTGGCGCGATTGACGGACTCCGAGGGCCCCGCGGCCTGGCGAACGCCGAAAGAGACGCCATGCTTGGGGCGTGTCGGATTTGATCCACATCGGACGACGACCTCAACCTCAAGAGGTAGGGGGTCTGTCCCGCGAGGACGATTGGAAACAGGCGAGCCCCGCGAGGATCGAGACGGCGCTGAAGCACGCCCTCGGGAAAGGCGCGGGCGGCTGGTTTGTCCTCGACGCGTCATCGCGGGTGGGACACACGCTTCAGCGGTTTGAGGTCGCCGGACGAGAGCTGGTCGCGTGGCGGGGTCCCTCGGGGCTCTTGGTGGCGCCCGCCGCCTGCCCGCACATGGGCGCGGACCTCTCATGCGGTTCAACGAGAGATGGAAAGGTCGTGTGTCCGTGGCACGGGCTCGCGTTGGGCGAGGAGCGTCACGGCGCCTGGGCTCCCCTGCGGACTCACGAAGATGGAATCCTCGCGTGGGTGCAGATCCCGGGTACGGAGCCGCTGACCGACGTGCCGGTCCACCCGGCCCGCCCAGCGCACCACCTCACGGGTGTCATTCGTACGGACGTGCGCTGCGAGCCCCAAGACATCATCGCGAACCGACTAGACCCGTGGCACGGCGTTCACTTTCATCCCCACAGCTTCGCGAGACTGCGCGTCCTTGAGGAGTCGCCGGAGTCTATTTTGCTCCGCGTCTCCTATCGGATCGCAGGAAGGATCGCGATGGAGGTGGACGCGACGTTTGACTGCCCCTCTCGCCGCGTGATCGTCATGACGATCGTCCGGGGCGAGGGCGAAGGTTCGCTGGTGGAGACCCACGCCACGCCGATCGATGACGATCGCTGCGCGGTCATCGAGGCGACCATCGCGACCTCGGAGCGGAGCGGATTCCTTTCCATGGCGCGCTCCTCCCTTCTCCGTCGCGTGATGGCCTACTTCATTGAGCGCCGAGCGGCGCGGCTGTGGGTTGAAGATGCGATGTACGCCGAGCGAACGTTCGCGTTGCGCCGAGGTGAGTTCGAGACGATCCGGCAGCGCCCTGAAGCCCTGCGTTCACGGGCGCGCTGACGGGGGAGATGTGGCCGCGCCCGGCTCGGCTGCTGGCGCCGATGACTCCGAGGATGAGCGGGGCAGCGACGGCGAGGGCCGGCCCCGTTCAGTTGGCGGTAAAAAGCCCCGCAGCGGGACGGTGTACAGCTGGGTGGGGCGAATTGCCTCCGCTTGAAAGATGCGATTGGCCGCCAATATTCCCGACGTGGCCGCGCCTTCGAGCAGCATTGCGGGGCACGGCAGCTTGACCCAGTCGCCAGCGAGGAGCAGCCGAGGGTGGGCGGTGTCGGTCGTCGGCCGGAACCGGTGCAGGCCGGTGTGAAAGGCGGTGAAGTCTGCTTTCACGTAGGCGTGTCGATGGGTGATGTTCGCGCCGCAGAGCTCTGGAAACTGGTCGAAGAAGTCTTCCACCAGGGCCGCTTCGATCGCCTCGTCGTCGCCGAAGTCGTCGGGGACCGCGTAGCAGTGGAGCTCGAAGACGCCGCCTCCGTGCTCGGCTGAGAATTGCGCAGACGTCTTCTCGAATCGGTGATACAGCGAGACCGAATCCAGGAGCTTCCCGCGGTCTGTCATCACAAATCCGGGGAGATCGCGTGTGATGTCGCGGTCGATCCAAATTCGTACGACCGCGTATCGTTGGGACGCTCGCATGCGCTCGAGGTTGGAGACGAGCGCCGGGTCGAATTTTTGGATGGTCTCGGAGCGCCTGGCGATCTCTCGCGTGGCCATGACGTCGGTAGCCAGCACCGCGTAGTCGAAGGGGCGTCCGTCGATGCTCACGTGCTGCTCCGACACCTCGACGCTCGCAACCGGCGTCGAGGTGCGCAAGTTCACCCCGTGAGACTCGAGGTGCTTTCGGATGGGCGCGAGAATCGTGAGCTCGTGATCGTCGTTGGGGATGTCGTAAAGCAGACCGTGGTCGTGACTTAGGAAGTAGAAATGGAAGCTCTTGATGAGCTCCGCCATGCTCATGTGCTCGGGGCTCGCGAAGAAGGCCCGCGAGAAACTATTGAAAACAAGCTGCAGTTCGCTCGGGAGTTTGACGTCGTCCGCGAAGGCCTGGAAGGAGATGTCGTCCCAGCGTTCAAAGGTCTCGGAGGGGTCGTACTCCATCATGGACTGCATCCGCTTCATTTCTGGCCGCAGCACGTCGCGAAAGCGCATCATGCCGGTCCCTAGTAACGAGACGAGGTTTAATATTGGGGCCCGGTGAAGCTCCGCGAACCCATAGGCCCGGCCGGTCTCGTCGAGGATGGTGTAGTCCTCGATGGGTCGAAATGATCGGCGAATGTCGAGTTGGTCGAGGAAGTTGTTGAGGTTGTAGTAGTGACGAAAGAACGCGTGGAAGCCGTGCTCTACCTGCATGCGCCTTCCGCCGCCCACATCGGCCTGCCAAGATCCGAGCTTCCCACCGACGTGGTCCGAGGCCTCAAACAGCTCCACGGTGAACCCACGCTCAGCGAGGTTGGCCGCGGCGAGCATCCCCGCGACGCCCCCACCGACGACGGCCACCGTCTTTGTGGTGTCTGGTCCCGAGACCTCCGAGAGCGTGCGAGGGAGGCGGTCGTCGACCTCGTTGAGGAGGTGCCGGTAGCCTCCGAATCGGCGCTTGATACCGTGGCTGATACCGGTGGCGCGCGTGAGCATTTCAAACAAGATTAAAGAGAAGTTCACGAGGGAGAGTCCGTAGACGAAGTCTTCAATGGGGATGGTCCAGACCCGAAAGTCGAGCTGATACGCGGCGTCGTAGAGGACGACGGGTCGCGAGGTGAGGTATCCGTTAAAAACAAAAGTTAGCGCCATCAACAACGCCACGAACAGTGGGTAGCGAGAGTGCACGATCACGCTGGTGTTCAGGGCGCGGCCGAAGAGAGCGCTGAGGCCGAGGGCGATGAGCGCCAGCGCGGTATATTCCTTCCCGAACGTCCACAGCGCCACACCACAGGGCAGCAAAAGCGCGCCGGTGATGTAGAGCCAGCGGCGGGAAGGTCGAGGCTGGCCTCGCTCTGGCTTGATCAAAAACCTCCAGGCGAAGATGCATGCGAAGGGGACCGTCACAAAAAACAGCCACTCGCCAGGAGGGAGCCCCCACCACCGTACGGACAATGAGAAGACCTCGTTGAACTCCCAATGACGCCCCGTGACGAGCGCGTCCCAGACGAGATAGGGGACGCTGGCCAACGCGACCGCGAGGAATGCGAGGGGCCATAGGTGGACGAACTTCGTGCGGTGCCAAAAGCTCAGGCCCAGCGGACCTGCCAGCACCAGGAAATTGAAGATGAGATATTCGCCTGGCATCGGGAGCTCCGCTCACACGCGGGGTGTCGGGAGTGTAGCGACCCGGCAAACGAACGCCATGCTCGTGCGCGTTCGGCGCTTCATGTGGCCCCTAGACTTCGCAGCTCACCGATGCCGGGCTCGCGAAGCGGTCGTTGGCTTCGCGCTATGATACCGGACGCTACCCACGACCTCCGATGAGCACCTTACAGACGACCTACGCGATGTTCATGCGCCACGGCGAGTACGCACAGCCTCCGGGTGTGCCGAGCGCATGGCTGCCGCATCCGCTCACGGTCGAGGGCCGCCTTCAGGCCGCCGCCGCCGCCGCCAAAATCCGTGAACTCGCGTCTGCGCACGAGTTGGAGTTGTGCCCGCGGGTCCACAGCTCCACGCTTCTCCGTGCAGTCGAGACCGCCCATGGGGTCATGTCCTCGCTTGGGATCGAACCCGAGCACTTGGAGACCACCCCCGCCCTCAAAGAGCGGGGGCTCGGGTCTCTCGCGAACCTGACGGTCTCCGAGATCGAAGCGATCGCGAGACAGGATCCTCGGGTGGGGCCGCTGCCCCAGGGTTGGAAGGCGATGTCACATTTCCGGCTCCCCTACGACGGCGCAGAGTCACTCTTCGAGGCGGGGGCTCGCGTCGCGGCCTATGTCGACGCGGTGAGCCGGGAGGTCGCTGCGCGAGAGGGGGGGCCAAAAGTCACGCTTTTTGTAGGACACGGAGCGGCGTTTCGTCACGCGGCGGTCGCCTTTGGCGTGTTACAAACAAGTCGAGTCCCAGCGCTTTCCATGTATCACTGCGACCCGATTCTTCTTGTGCGCGAGACAGACGCGCGATGGCGACATGTCGGGGGAGATTGGAAGGTTCGCCCTTGTCGCGAGCACGGAGCCGATTGAACGCATGATGGATGGAGAAGGTGTGGACGCGAGCGCGAAAGAGGCCGAGGCTCCGCGCTTGGGGCTGGCCCAACACGGCGCGGCGTGGGTCAAGGGAACGCTCCCCATAAAGACGGAGTGGTGGTCGAAGGTCGCCGAGACCTCGCAACGCTTCGAGGGGGCCCCATACGACGCAGAGCCCGAATCGGTGCGCCGGTATCTCGCTGGGGAACCGTGGTTGTGGTCGGGGCAGCGCGTCGTATTTTTGTGTGATATCCACGCAGATACGGACGCGTGGTTCACCTCGCTCGTAGCCAGCGGTACCGTCGCAAAGACCGGTGACGGCGATGATGATTTCGCGCTGCTCGAGGCGGGGAAGTCGGCAGAGTTCATCGTGGGAGGGGACTGCTTTGACAAGGGACCCGACAATCTCCGGCTCCTTCGCGCGATCGGAGCGCTCCGCGCGAAGGGGGCGACGGTGCGTCTGTTGGCGGGGAACCACGACCTTCGAACTCTGGTGGGCTTGCAATACCTGGGGCGAAAAGAGCCTCGCTTCGCGCACCTGTTCGTGCGAATGGGGAAGAAAAGCGTGCCGTTGTTCCAAGAGATCTGGAGCACCTACCTTGAGGGTCGTGTGCGACAGTCCGACTATCCCAGCGATGAGGAGCTTGCGAAGGCGTTACTGCCGGATGAGTCTTGGTACTCCGAGTTCCCCGTAGCGGTGGGTGATCATATCCCGCGCAAGAAACTGCTGAAGGAACTCGTTCGAATCCGCGAGAAGGTCATGGAGATGACCGCGAAGAGCCGCGAGGTGGACATGCCCCTTTGGCAAATCTACGCCGCCGCGTTGAAGGGGCGGGAGCTGTTTTCGCCTGATGGAGAGTTTGGGTGGTTCTTCAGCACGATGACGCTCGCGGTTCGCCACGGGGGGTGTCTTTTTCTGCACGCAGGACTCGCAGATGGCTCCGCGAGCATTCTTAAGAGCGAGGGAGTCGCGGGCCTCAACCGAGCGTTTCGTCGGCTGCTCGAGGAAGATCTCTTCGAGCTTTATCATGGACCGTTGGGCAACACCTTCCGAACAAAGTACCGGGACATCGACTTCCCGCTGACAAGGGAGGGGGTCCAGAATATTCACTCGGCGGGGGTCCGAGCGATCGTTCATGGCCATCGCAACCTCCACTACGGACAGCGCCTCGTGATGCGTCGAGGGATCTTAAACTTCGAGTGTGATGCCTCAGTGGATATCCACACCCGGCAGATTGAGGGAATGACCGGATTTGGCGGCGCAGTGACCGTCTTTGAACCAGATGGCAGGGTGTGGGCATCGAGCACCGACCATCCGTTGGTCAAGGTCTTCGACCCGGCTCGGCACACCGCGATCGCGCTCGAGCCCACCGTCGCTGAATAGGCGCGCGGGCGTCGTATTTCGCCGGTTCTAAACCCGGGGGCAACGAGCCTTGTTGACGGTTACCTGAGCTTCTTGTCCGTCTCGTCGCCGGTGTTTCTTTGCTCTCGTTTTCTACCGACCGCGATAAAACCTTCGTCAACGAGCACCGAGAGAGACCGCAAAAGTACACGGCGGGTCACGGGTTTTCGGATCATCATTCGCGCCCCCGCGGCGATGGCGTTCGCCTCATTTTTCTCGTCACCGTAGCCGGTGTATACGATCACGGGGAGGTAACGATCGAACGTGCGAAGTTGTTGGGTGAGTTCGATGCCTGTCATACCCGGCATCGTTAAGTCGGTGATCATCACGTC
The DNA here is from genome assembly GCA_040265175.1 of Nannocystaceae bacterium. GTDB lineage: Bacteria > Myxococcota_A > Polyangia > Nannocystales > Nannocystaceae > JAAZXR01. The sequence goes on along the minus strand of JBDQGY010000147.1, from coordinate 1,052 downwards.
GTAGTCCCTGGAAGACTCGCGCAGGTGCAAGAGCGCCTCTCTGGGGTTCGTGAAGCCGGTCACCCTGGCGCCAAACGTGGAGAGGACCCTGTCGAGCATTCGAATATTTGAAGGCTCGTCGTCGATGACGAGGATGTTTTCGATGCCAAGCTCGTCGACGGTGACTGGGGAATCCTCCTCGAGGATCGTCTCTGCAGGCTTGGTTGAGGCTGGGACGTAGACATCGAACTGGGTCCCGACGGAGACCTCACTTTGCACCCGGATCGTGCCTCCCAGGTCTCGCACAATCCCAAAGACCGTCGCGAGCCCAAGACCGGTCCCGCGCGTTGTTGTCTTCGTCGTAAAATAAGGTTCGAAGACACGGTCGCGAATTTCGGGTGTCATCCCATGTCCGGTGTCCGCGACCGAGATACACACACACTCACGGCTTTCTAGGTCGTCGGGAGTCTCAAGGTCTTCAGCGATCGAGGCGAGCCCGACGCGGCGAACGGTGAGGGAGAGGATGCCACCGCTTCTCTCCATGGCGTGAATTGCGTTGGTGCAAAGGTTCATGATGACTTGCTGAAGTTCAGTGGCGTCGCACGCGACACGGGCGTCAACGTCGACTTCGCGGAACACGAGGCTTAGGCCGGGCGGGAGGGTACGCTGAAGCAGACGAGCGACTTCAGAGAGGACCTCTGCGACATAGAGGGTTCGAACTCTCCGTTCCGACCGCCGGCTGAAATGCAGGATTCGCCTGACAAGATCTGTGGCGCGGTTCGCTGCGGTGACGATGTCTTGCCGCATATCCTCCGCTTCCATATCCATCGCGGTGAACGGCTCAAGCATCTCCGAATACGCGACAATGGGGCCGAGAAGGTTGTTGAAGTCGTGAGCGATTCCTCCTGCTAGAGTGCCGAGAGACTCAAGCTGTTGAGCTTGGCGCAAGCGCTTCTCCAGCTGTCCGCGCTCGGTCTCAGCGCGTTTGAGCATGGTGAGGTCACGGGCGACGATGTGGATGTGTGGCTCATTGTCGATCACGACCTGAGTTAAGTTGACGCTGACATCGGCAC
>JBDQGY010000146.1:0-11233 GCA_040265175.1 Nannocystaceae bacterium | reverse complement strand
CGGAGGGGCGGAGGGGGTCCACGGTCACGGTCACGGGCTGGAGGCGGCCATCATCTTGCATCGGATCGCGGTGGGGCTCGCCATCTTTTGGATGATGCAGTCTCGGGGAAAAATGGCAGGATTGCTGGCAGTGGGAGCGCTCGCAGGGGCGACGATCCTCGGCACATGGTTTGGCTCGTCGGTCATCGAATCTTGGCTCGGGGCGTCCGAAGAGGCGTTGCTCGCTGCCCTCGTCGGCGGTCTCTTGATGCACGTCATTCGGGGAGAGTCACCGGCCGGCAAGGGCTCGCCGCAGCAAGAAGGATTTGGCGCCCTGCTTGGACTGCTGGGTGTGGCGGCGGTGGTGGTGCCGGGGTGGACCGACGCAGGCAGCGGTGTTCGCAGCGACATCATTACAACCTTCACGGGGCTGTTCGTTGAGAGCGCCCCCGCCCTCTTGCTGGCGTACGGACTCGCGGGGGCGCTCGGAGGGATGCTTGGCGAGGCCTCGATGCGATGGATGCGACAAGGAGGCGCGGCGCGTCGGGCGATGAAGGGTGTCGCCTTCGGGCTCCCGCTGCCGCTCTGCTCGTGCGGAGTTGTGCCCGTCTATCAGTCTTTGATTCGGCGAGGCACGCCGGCGGCGGCGGCGGTCTCGTTCCTCGTAGCGACGCCCGAGCTCGGGCTGGACGCGGTATTGATCTCTCTCCCCATGCTCGGCGCGGACGTCGCGATCGCGCGGGTGATCGCCGCCGCGGTGGTGGCGATGTTTGTGGGGTGGTTCGTCGGTGGATGGATCGACAGGCGGCAACCTGACCGGGAGTCGGACGTCCCCGCGGTGCAGGCGGCTCCGGCGCCCCTGAGCACCCGACTGCGGGAGGGTCTGCGGACGGGCTTTATCGACATCGTCGACGACAGCGCGACGTGGATTCTGGTGGGCCTGTGTCTCGCCGCGATCTTGAGCCCATTTTTGAAGCCTGAGGCTTTCGCCGACATCTCGCCGTTTATCCAAGTTCCGCTGTTCGCGGTGATCGGTGCGCCCATTTATGTCTGCGCGACGGGGGCGACGCCCCTCGCCGCCATCTTAATCGCGAAGGGAGCGTCGCCGGGAGCGGCGCTCGCGTTCTTGCTCACGGGACCCGCGACCAACGCGACCACGTTCGGTGTGCTCGAGCGCTTGCACGGTCGCCGAGCCGCGCTCTTGTTCATGGGCGCGGTGGTGGTGAGCGTTGTGACTTTTGGAATCGGCACAGACCTGGTGCTCGGGGGCGCGGTTGATCCTGTGGCGGCGGTCGAGGCGCACGAGCACGGATACTCCACGCTCCAGCTCGTGTGTGCGGCGGCGCTCACCGGCTTGTTCGCGGCTTCGCTGGTTCGCCAGGGGCCGGGTGGTTTTGTCGGTCAGCTTGGCAAGCTCACCAATCGGAGCGGAGAGCACGACCACGGCCATGATGACCACGATCACGACGATGACTCGTCCTCAGAGTCGAGCTGCTGTTCTTCGGGTTCGTAGGCCCGGACGCTTTGTGGAGGCCGCGGGAGGGCTCACGGAGTCGCCGGCGCGTTTATCTCTCGGAGCGCTTGATCGTCGACGCCGCTGACGAACCATCGCCACGCCTGGCCGTCTCGTGTGGGCACCAGGTACGTGAGGGCAAACTCGTGAACCGCCTCTGGGGTCACCTCGTCCATTGCGATCGCGTCACGGCTGAGGCTCAAGGCGATCTCTTCGTCGGTCGCGCTGAGGGAGAGGGATTCACTCGCCATGGCCGTCCAATCCTCGTGGTGGAGGCTGGCCCTCACAACGCGAGCGCCGAGCCACAAGCTCGCCGCCTGCTCCAGCTCCCACCGTTGCGGTATGCGTCTCACCTGCTCTCGAAGGCGCCTGAGCTCACTCGAGAGGCTCTCCGCCGGCTTGGTGGAGTCCATGGAGACTCGGTACAGCCACACGCCTTGGGTGCCCTCGATGGAGAGGCGGGCATCGACCGTGGACTGCAGGCTCCGCTGGGTGAGGCGCGCGAGAGCTCGAGCCTCCGCGGTCGGCAAGGGGACCATCCGCGCGATCACCAAAGTGGGTCTCCCTTTGAGAGTGCTGTCGGGAGGATCCGCGCGCACGATGGGCCCTGGGTCTTTGTTGAGGGACGCCTTGGATCTGCGGTCGCGCTCTCGCCGGGGCGGCCCATGAAAGACGTTGATCAGGTCGGAGAGACCTCGAAAGAGGTTGGCGAAGGCGACCTTGCGGGGCCAAGTCTCGGCAAAGTTTTCCAGAGCAGGACCGATGTTCGCGCGGGCGATATCTGTGTGCACCATGAGGAGCGTGCGGTCCGGGGAGAAGGTGCGCGCCCAGGCGCCGCGGAGGTCCTCGGGCTTGAGGCCGAGCAGCGAGTCGGGAGAGACAAGCTGGGTGTGAAGAGGACGCTCAAGCACCGCAGAGGTCGCACCAGCGACGGCGAACGCCATGGTGTCGGGGCGTGGAAGCTCGCCGAGCAGGCGCCCGCGTGTGGTGGCGAGTTGCTGGGCGCTGGGGATTTGCTCAAAGGCGCCGTTGAGCGCATCGAGGAGGCGCTGGCTGTTGGCGGCGCTCCCGGAGACGACGACCTCAAGACGATCGGCGCCGAACTCGATCCGCACCCGGCCGCGAAGCAACTCGACACGCTCGCGGAGAGCGTCTTGCGCGGTGTAGGCGAGGACCATCGTGCTCGCGGCCTTTTGCGCGGGGTCGGTCGCGACCAACAGGCGGAGGTGGATGTGCCCCGTGCCAGGCTCGTCGAGGACCATCAACGACGCTTTGCTTGGCAGACGCGTCGGCCGGATCTCTCCCCAGTTTGGCGTTTGCTGCGTGTCGGACGCGGCCTTCGAATTAGGGTCCAAGCTCTCGAAGTCCACCGGCTTCATGGTGTCTTTGGGACGGCAGGCGGACGTGGCCACGAGCCCGGCCAGCACGAGTGTTAAGCGGGTCACTCGCCTCACTGTGAGCCTCCTTCGAGTGAAGGAGAGTCATCGTCTACGGGCGCTGCTGTGGGGGGCTCCGCTGGCGCGGAGGAATCCACAGTCGCGGGCGAGGTGGAGACGGACACGTCGCCCAGTCTCGACGCGAGGCCTTGGGCCATCGCGGTCACCATGCCGGGCGCGAGGAGATCTTCGAGGTGGAGGGCCTGCGCGAGCGTGACGCGCTTATCGATCTGTGCACCTGGCTCGGGAAGCGACTGGGAGAGCAGTGAGACGAGTGATAGTGGCGTGTGGAGTTCGTCGACAAGGTCCCGTGCTTGTCGACTCCGCTCGATGTCGATGACGTCTGCGTCGACAGGATCCTCCGCGAGGCGAGTCAACCGCGCCAAGACGAAGGCCCGGGCCTCGTCGGCCTCGAGCCCGGTGGTCGAGACCTGGAGCGTTGGGCGTCGTGGATCTTCGTGGAGGACACACTTGAGCTTGGCGCCGGGGGATTCACCGGCCATCCGGGGCTGCCGGTTGAGCGCGCCGCAAATCACTCGCGCGCGTCGGATCGGGCCGTGGGATCCCTCGATGGCCCATGCGAATTGACGCAAGTCCGCGCGTCCTTTGACCGGCTTGATCGACACGGTGGGAGGCGGTGCTGTGCGCGACTCGATCACACGCGGCCGAGCAGGGGCGGACTCGTAGAGCGCCTCGACACGGCTGGCGACGACGTCGAGCGCGAATGGACTCACGATGACGAGCGTGGCTGTGCGCGCGGCGAAGCGGCGATCGATCTCTGCGCGGACCTTGACCGGACGCAGCTTCGCCAGAGATTTGCTCCTGCGGGTGGCGATGGAGGTGAGCGCAGGATCTGCCCACGCCGACGCGACCGCCGCGGCGCCCGTGCGTGGCGTGCCGCTCCGATCGCTGCTCGCTCGACTCACCGACTGCTGCCACCGGATCTCGTTCACAGTCGGGATCCGTACGAACCCGGTGAGGTCGTCGAGCACATCCCACAACGACCACGCGGGGACGAGGCTCTCATAGCGGGTCTGCTTTGCGCCCACGGCCATGACGGTGTGTCCTCCGCTGTCGTGAATCCGCGCGAGCCGTCCACCGGGTCGGATCTCTCGGTTGCCTTGTTCGAGGTGGAGGGCCAACGCGCGGGTGAGACCCGGTTGCTCCTCTGGGTCGTCGGCGTAGCCCGTGGGGAAGGAGAGGGCGATCGCGCCCACGGCGAGCGAGCGATCTTGAGCGACGACGAGCAACATCCCGTTCGTCAGGCTGCGGGTCAACAGCGCTCCGCTGGGCGCCCAGGAGAGGATCTCGGCGGCCTCGTCGGTCATCTTCACCGTCATGCCCGCGTCCTCGCTAGAGGCTTCGGTTGCGTCCGTGGAATCGGGGCTACCGACCTCGTCTGCGGCAGGTCCCTCCTCGCGGGTGGGGCCCTCGCCCGGCGCGGTGGGGGCCTGGCCGGCGGCGCCGTTCGGCGTGAGCGTGCCCGCGAGGGCGGTGAAAGCGACGGCCAAGCACCTCTGGCCCGCCCGTGACCGCGTCCCAGGCGTTCGGAACAGGAGCGCCGGCTGTCGCAGTCGCTTAATCATGTTTGGGGATGACCCCACGAAGTACGTTGCTGCCAGGGAAGTGCGCCAGGGCGCCGAGGTCGGACTCAATTCGCAGCAGTTGGTTGTATTTCTCGATGCGGTCCGAACGTGACGCGCTGCCGGTTTTGATTTGCCCCGCTTGGGTCGCGACCGCGAGATCCGCGATGAACGTGTCTCCGGTCTCGCCGCTGCGGTGAGACACCACGCAGGCGTACGCGTTTCGGTGCGCGAGCTCCATCGCCTCGAGGGTCTCCGAGACCGTACCGATCTGGTTGAGCTTGACGAGCAGGGCGTTGGCGACGCCGGCGTCGATGCCTCGCCGCAGCCGCGTCGGGTTGGTGACGAACAGGTCGTCGCCCACGAGCTGGGTGCGATCGCCGAGGGCCGTTGTCAACGCGGACCAGCCGGACCAGTCGTTCTCATCCATGCCGTCCTCGATGGAGACGAGCGGGTATTTCTTCGCGAGGTCGGCGTATCGCGCGACGAGGGCCTCAGAGGAGAGGCGTGTGCCTCCTTCGCCAGCCAGCACGTACTCGCTCGTCTTCGCGTCGAAGAACTCCGACGCGGCGACATCGAGGGCCAAGGAGATCTGCTCTCCAGGTCGATACCCGGCCTTTTCGATGGCGGTGAGCAGCGTGCCGAGGGCCTCGTCGTTGCTCGCCATGTCCGGGGCAAAGCCTCCCTCGTCCCCAACGTTGGTGGATTTTCCCTCGGCGCTCAAGAGATCGCGGAGGGCGTGAAAGGTTTCGACACCGGCTCGAAGGGCGTCCTTGAAGCTCTCGAAGCCGTGGGGCACGAGCATGGTCTCTTGAAAGTCGAGGTTGTTGTCCGCGTGGGCGCCACCGTTGATGACGTTCATCAGCGGCACGGGCAAGGTGTGGGCCAAGGTGCCGCCAAGATATCGATACAGCGGCAGGCCCACGTCCATCGCGCCGGCGCGGGCGACGGCCATGGAGATTCCGAGCAGCGCGTTCGCGCCTAGGCGGGCCTTGTTTGGCGTCCCGTCGAGCTCCAACAAAATGCCGTCCACGTCTTTTTGATCGCACGCGTCGAGTCCGAGCACGGCGTTGCTCGCCTCAGCGTTCACGTTTCCGACCGCCTTGGTGACGCCTTTCCCGCGGTAGCGGGAGGCGTCTTGGTCACGCAGCTCGTGGGCTTCGTGCTCCCCCGTGCTCGCGCCGGAGGGGACGGCCGCGCGTCCGAGGCTGCCAAGCTCGGTCATGACCTGGACTTCGACGGTTGGATTTCCGCGGGAGTCGAGGATTTCTCGTGCTTCAATTTCGACGATGGTGCTCATGTGAGGGGGCAGAGTACCCGTTTGGGACCCCCGGCGCATCTGCGGTCCTCGGGCTCATGGAGGGGGCCGCGCATGGGAGGATTGACGCCTGCGGAGCCGATTTGTAACGTCCGCGCCGATGCGTTCCATCAAGATCGGCGTGCTCGGCCTCGGAAACGTGGGCGCGGGAGTATTACGGATTCTCCGCGAGCACGCGCAAACACTGGAGCAACGAGTGTCGGCGCGCATCGAGGTGAAGCGAGTGCTCGTGCGAGATCTCTCTTCACCCCGTGAGGTCGAGACACCCGAGGGGCTTTTGACGACGGACGCCTCCGTGGTGCTCGACGATCCAGAGATCGCGGTGATCGTGGAGTTGATCGGCGGAACGACCGCGGCCAAAGACATGGTCGAGCAGGCCTTGTCCGCGGGAAAGCACGTGGTCACGGCGAACAAGGCGCTCCTCGCCGAGCACGGAGAGGTGTTGTTTCAGCGGGCTCAAGAGGTGGGGTGTGAGCTCTTGTTTGAAGGTGCGGTCGCCGGTGGCATCCCCGTGCTTCGGGCGATCCGGCATGGGCTCGCGTCGGATCGCGTGCATCGGATTTGCGGCATCGTCAACGGCACATCCAACTACGTGCTCGACAAGATGACTCGGGACGGGCTGGGGTATGCCGAGGCGGTGTCCCAGGCTCAGGCCGCTGGTTATGCCGAGGCAGACCCCTCGCTAGACGTGGGCGGAGTCGACGCGGCTCACAAGCTTGCGCTGCTCGCGTTATTGAGTTTCGGCAAGCGAGTCGCCCTCGATTCGATCTTCGTGGAAGGCATCGAGTCGGTTCGCGACTACGATCTCGCCGTCGCGAAAGATCTCGGCTACGTGGTGCGAAGCTTGGCGATCGCGTCGCGCCTGGAAGAGGACGCGCTACGCCTGCGCGTGCACCCGGTGTTGTTGCCCCAAGACCACGTACTCGCGGGGGTTCATGGCGCGTACAACGCTGTGCTCGTAGAGTCGGAGGCGCTGGGTCGCTCCATGTACTACGGCCAAGGGGCGGGGATGATGCCCACCGGTGTCGCGGTCACCTCCGACATCATGGACGTCGCGCGTACGATCTTGGCGCACCGCGCGGGCGAGGCGTCCACCAAGGGAGACGACGCCTCGCCGGTGCGTCCGCTGGCCAGCGTGGTCGGAGCCAGCATGGACAGCGTGGAGCACGCGAACTATGTGTGCGTGCACGTCGCCCACGTCTCAGGAGTGCTCGGCCGGGTGGCCACCATCCTCGGGGCGCATGGAGTCAGCATCGCGAAGATGCGCCAAGATCACCCCGAGGGGGCGTCCCACGCCCGCCTGGTCATCGTGACCGAGGTCGTGAGCGAGGCCGCGATGGCGGCGGCCATTTCGGAGATCGAGCGGGGGGACGACTGCGTGGAGCCGACGGTACGGATTCGCTTTATGGAGTCCCGGGACTGATGGCGCGGCTTGTCACACCTCCAGAGTCCGGGGCATTGTCCCTCGCCACTCAAGTTCGAGTCATCTACGGTGACACGGATCGCATGGGTATCGTCTACCACGGGACCTATCTGCGGTTTATGGAGCACGCTCGCGTTGAGTTCATGCGAAATCACGGTGTCGTGTACGCCGAGATGGAGCGAGAAGGATTCGGCCTGCCGGTGATCGATCTCGCTTTGTCGTATCTCGCACCCGCCAAATACGACGACCTGGTGTCGCTGTGGGTGGGGATTTCGAAGGTTGGCTATGCGCGCTTGAATTTCTGCTACCAATTGTCGGTGGAACCTGGAGACCGACACGGGCTTGAGTCTCGTGTCGTGCTCCTCCACGCGATCACCCAACATGGGTGCACGCGCCTCGAAGATGGGCGCGCGACCCGAATGCCCGAACATATTTACGCGCGCTTGAACACGCTCCTCACCGACGCCACACCGTAGCCCGGACACAACACATGGAACGCAAATATCTAATCGAATACGTGAGCGTGACGGAGGCGGCCGCGGCTGCCTCCGCGGTGCTCGTTGGCATGGGTCGAAAAAATGACGCGGACGCGCTGGCGGTGGGGGCCATGCGCAAGGCGTTCGATCGCATCGACGCGCGCGGCAAGGTCGTCATCGGAGAGGGCGAGATGGACGAGGCGCCCATGCTTTTTATCGGAGAGGTGGTCGGCCCTAACGACGACACCTTGCCCATGTTTGATATCGCAGTGGACCCTCTTGAGGGCACCAACCTGTGCGCGAAGGACCAGCCTGGAGCCATCACCACCCTCGCGGTGGCTGAAGAGGGCAAGCTGCTCGCGGCGCCGGACATGTACATGGATAAGATCGCGACGGGGCCCGCAGGGCGCGGCGTGGTCGACATCGATCGCTCTCCGCGGGAGAACGTGGTGGCGCTCGCGAAGGCACTCGGGCGCCCGGTGTACGACATCGGCGTGGTGGTGCTCGAGCGTCCGCGGCACGATCACATCGTGGAAGAGCTTCGACATGCGGGGGCGCGCGTGTCCTTGATCTCCGACGGCGACGTGGCTCCTGCGGTCGCGGCGGCGCTCCCCAACACGGGGGTTCACATGATGATCGGTCGTGGTGGCGCTCCGGAGGGGGTGCTGGCCGCCGCAGCGCTTCGAGCGTTGGGCGGTGAGTTCCAAGGCCGGCTGTTTTGTGAAGATGGTGCGCAACGTGACCGCGCCATCTCCATGGGGATTGACGACCCTTCGGCGAAGCTCGCCCGCGACGAGATCGTGCGAGGCGACTGCATCTTCTCGGCCACCGGCGTGACCTCTGGCAAGCTCTTGCGGGGCGCGAGGCGCAACGGCGACACCGTCGACTTGCACAGCTTCATCGCCGACAGCAAGACCGGATCGCGCCGGTACGTCGAGACGACCATCCGCCTCGACATGCTCTAGGGCAGCGCGACCTTCGCGGAGGCGTCGCGTGCCGAGACGCCGCGAATGTCGGTGCAAATGACGCCGCGATGAGAGACTATAGGGGCGTGGCGACGGCAGTTCGACGGGCGATGGCGTTCATGGCGCTGCTCACGGTTGTGAGCATAGGCGGCCTGGCGCTCGCGCCGGGGGAAGTGGATCCGGTGGCGTGGACGCCGGCGCCGACGATGCCCATGGAGGGCGCGCTCGCGCCGAACCTTAGGTTGCAGGCGGCGCAGCCCCTCGGGCGCGGACAGATCTACGGCCCTGAGGATGTGGATGTGGACAGCGAAGGTCGATTTTATGCGGCCTTGGAGGACGGTCGCATCGTTCGGATCGACGAGGAGGGGAGTATCGAGGATTGGGTCGAGACCGGGGGGCGACCGCTCGGCATGGATTTCGACCCCACTGGAAATCTCATCGTGTGTGACGCACAAATGGGACTCTTGTCGGTGGCTCCAGACGGGACCGTGACGACGCTCGCGACCGAGGCGGACGGCCTCCCGTTTGGGTTCGCGGACGACGTGGACGTGGGGAGCGATGGTGTCATCTACTTTTCGGACGCCAGCTGGCGCTGGAAGTATCCCAACTTCATGAACGACCTGTTCGAGTCCAAGCCGTACGGGCGGCTGTTGCGCTACGATCCGACCAAGGGCGAGGTGGAGGTGCTCGCGGACTCGCTGTACTTCGCCAACGGGGTCGCCTTGTCCTCCGATGAGTCCTTTGTGCTCGTCAACGAGACCTTTCGCGGGCGTATCTCTCGTGTGTGGTTACGAGGGCCGAAGAAGGGCTCGCGGGAGGTGTTCGCCGAGGGGCTCCCGGGATATCCCGACGGCGTGGCGGGAGACGGACAAGGGAAATTTTATGTGGCCATGGGTTCCATCACGAATCCACTCGGCGCGCTCGTGGCACCTAGACCCTGGACGCGTAGGTTCATCTCACGGCTCCCAGAGGCCCTTTGGCCCAAGCCCATCCGCTACGGGCTCGTGATGGTCTTTGATGAAGAGGGGGGGGTTTTGGAGACGCTTCACGACCCTGAGGCGAAAACCGTGTTTGAGGTCACCTCAGCGCAGCCCTCGTTTAAGGGGTTGCTGCTCGGCAATCTGCACGACGACGCGTTTTACCGGCTCCCGCTCGCGCGCAGCGAGTAGGGAACCCGTCAAGAATCGGGCGGGACGTCGGAACCGTCGTTGTCCGATTCGGTCGCTGCCTCGGCCTTGAGTTTGGCTTGGTAGTCGCTCTCTTTGGCATAGCTGTCGTCGTGGGGACGGGGCTTGCGAACGAGGAGGTAGATACCGGCGAGGAAGAAGGCGATCGAGAAGTATTGGGCGATGGTGAGGCCAAAGTATCTCAGGTCAGGGGTGGAGACACCGTTGCCGGCCGTGGTCTCGCGGAAGAAGTCGAGGCCGAATCGGATCGCCCCGTAGCAGGTGGCGACGAATCCCGTGATGCGACCGTGGGGGCGGAGTTTCCGAGCGTACCATCCATACAACAACGCGCCGAGCACGAGCAGCGCGGAGAACTCGACGAGTCCGAGGTCGTAGCGGAAGACGCCCGTGCCTTCGACACAGCATGAGGAGAGGCGACGGCCACCCTCTGGACACCGGCACGGCCACGGTCCGACCGCGAGGGGCGTCATGGCGTCTACGATTTTACCGGGATGGTCGTGCACCAAGGCGCACGAGAGGCGGCCAAAGATCATGCCGGTGACGAGGCCGTAGATGTTCATATCGGCGAACACCAACATGGGCTGCTTGTGCTTCTTGGCGAACCACAGCATCCCTACAAACGCCCCAAAGAAACCGCCTACACTCGACAGCCCGTTCCACACCTGCAACAGCACCCACGGGTTCTCTTGGATACGCTCTGGGAAGTAGAAAATGACCGAGATCCAGTGGGAGATCACAAAGCCAAAGATCAGGGTCCAAAATAGATGATCGCGCGCGACGCCTTCGTCGAGGTCGCGTCGGGCGGCGTGCTTGAGGCAGATCTGCATGCCGATGAGCACGCCGATGACGACGATGGGACCGAAGATTCCTAGCGGGGTTGGACCGAGGAGTGGGAGGTCCGGCCGCCACGCGGGAGGATCAAAGTACGGGATGGGTCCGAGGCTCACAGCGCCGAACCTACTAAACCCCGCACCGCTTCGCCATGTCGCGTGGTGTTTAGGGGCCCTTCGAGCGCGAAGGTGGCGCGCCAAAGCCCCCGCCGCCGGGGGAGCGGATCTCGAGTGTCGAGTCGGCGGGGAGGTCTCGAATAAAGCTCCCGTCTACAGTGGCGCCGTCAATGAGGTTCTCGCCGGGTCGTCCGGAGGCGCCACCTTCGAGGCCAGGTGCGCCGACCTCGCGACGCCCCGAGATCATGGAGACGGTCAGGGGCTCGAGCGTCCGTAGCCGGCGCACCACCCCGTCGCCACCGCGGTGAGTGCCCTCGCCGCCCGAGCCCCTCCGCACGGCGAAGCGCTCGACCCGGAGGGGGTATCGGCGCTCCAACAGCTCGGGGTCGGTGATTCGCGTGTTGGT
>JBDQGY010000145.1:0-11338 GCA_040265175.1 Nannocystaceae bacterium | reverse complement strand
CTTCTCCCCTCATCGGCGTCGCTCAGCACCTCGCTTCAATGCCCATCTTTGATGGTGTTGCTGAACCCCTCGCAATTCGAGCAGATTATCCTCAACTTGGTCATCAACGCCGGGCTCGCGCTCTCCGATAACGGGGGCTCTATCCGCATCCGGACCTACGCAAATCCCGGCATCGCGGACGCCGATGCGAGCCTCACGCTGGAGGTTGAGGACACCGGCGAGGGGATGTCCGACGAGGTCATGGAGCAGATATTTCGGCCCTTCTTTAGCACCCGAAAACACGCGGGAGGGACGGGGCTTGGGCTGGCGACTGTCGCGACCGTCGTCGCACAGTCCGGGGGATCGATCTCTGTGTCTTCAGCCCTTCATGAAGGTTCTACGTTTAAGGTTCAGTGGCCCTTGGCCGACTCCCTGCGCCGCGCCCAAGCCGACGAGCGGGTCGCAAACGGTCCGCTCAAGGGCCTCCGCATCCTCGTCGTCGACGACCAGCCCGACATCGTCCGGATCTTGCGTCGGCTCTTGAAGCGTGAACACTGCGAGGTCATCACCGCAACATCTGTCAAACACGGAAAAGATCGCATGCGCACAAGCGGCCCCTTCGACGTGATCTTATCCGACGTCGTCCTCGACGATGGCCAAGGGACCGACCTGTACGCGTTCGCGCAGGCCGAGCAGTTCGCTGGGCATTTCGTGTTCATGTCGGGCTTCGGTGGAACGACCATCGCAGACGTCATCGGAACGACCGATTACTACTTTTTGCGCAAACCCTTTGTGCCCCGAGACGTACGAAAGGTCCTCGCGCAGGCGACGGGTCGCTCGTGACCTCGGTTTTCACTTTGGCGTGCGTGACGCAAGGCGTACACTCTCCACATGGATTCTGTCCGCACCCTCCTCCTCTCAGGAGCCTTGGTGGCCACCGCGTCCTGCGCAAAAGACGTGGGCGAGGCCGCTGGCCCACCTCCGTCCATCCGCGTTGACACTGCGAGCACCCCCATGACGAAGCGACTACCCGACAAAGACATCCCCCTCGCAAAACGGCTGATCGCGGAAGAGAGTGCCGTCGTCCTCGACGTACGCTCCCTCGACGAATGGAACACGGGCCACGTCGAGGACGCGATCTTAATCCCCCATACAGAGCTCGCCTCAAGGGTGAAGGAGGTCGTCGGCGCGGCCAGTGGAGATCTAAGCCGCCCGGTGGTCATCTACTGTCGCTCCGGGCGCCGCGCCGACCTGGCCCGAACGACCCTCGAAGCCGAGGGGTTTACTCGGGTCACCAACGCGGGAGGCCTCGTGGATCTATGCCCAGAATGCGTTTCGCCCGCGCCCTAATCCTGCGCCGCGTTGGCCCACAAGGGGGCCGATTCCCGCCCGACAAATCGCTCGTGGCGCGCCCAGAGAGCCTGGTATTGTGGGACCAATGCGAGGCGTTCGGGTTGCCGTCATCGGCGCAGGTGTCAGTGGCCTCACGGCCGCGACAGAGCTAATTTCGCGCGGCGCCAACGTAGAGATTTGGGCCCGCGAGCGTCACCCCCAGACAACCAGCGACGTGGCCGCGGCCTTCTGGCACCCCTTCTTGGTTGAAGACTCTCCGCGTGTCGACCGGTGGGCGATGGTGGCCTATCAACGGTTCGCTGAGATCGCGAGACGACACCCTGAGTCCGGCGTGCGGATGCTTCCGGTGACCGAACTCTTCGGCGACACCGTCACGCCTCCCGCGTGGATGGAGAGACTCCAGGGACACCAGGTCCTCTCCCCTTCGAGCCTCCCCCGCGCTCGAACCGTCGGCCGAGGGTTCATCGCTCCCGTCATTGAAACAAACCGCTACCTGCCATGGCTGGAGCGACGGCTCATCCGGGCAGGTTGCGTACTTCGTCAGCGACATGTGGAGGATCTGGACGCGATGTTTGATTCCGCCTCGTACGTCGTGAACGCGACAGGCATCGGCGCGGCGACCTTGATCGACGACGACGCGCTCCAGCCCATCCGCGGACAGGTGGTTCGCCTCAATGGCTCCGCCCTGGGAACAACGCCTCACGTCCTGCTCGACAGCGCAGATCCAGAGGGCGCCCTCTACATCGTGCCCCGCAGCGACGACGTGGTGATCGGCGCCTCGGCGACTCCCTCGTCCGATCTATCCGCGCGGGAGTCGGAGAGCACGTCGCTGCTCCGGCGTGCGCGCGAGCTGTCGCCGTCTCTCGCCAACGCCGCGGTTACGAACGTCGCGGTCGGAATTCGTCCGTGGCGCCCCACCGTTCGGCTCGAACATGAGGAGCGCCCGCGGGGCTCCCTGTTTCACTGCTACGGGCACGGCGGCGCCGGGATCACCCTGTCCTGGGGCTGCGCCGGCGCCCTGGTGGATTTGATGTCGACAGTGACTGCGCTCACAGGTGCTCGCGGGCAAGAGCAGGCCGCGAGCGAGGCCCTCTCGGCGCCGCCAGCCTGAGCGCGCCCCTGGCGGCGTTTGAAGTTTGAGAACCCCCTGACCTCCACCGATGCATCGTCACCGGGTTCGATGTAGCATCCACCTTCGACATGACCTGGCTTCACGACAAAACCGAAGAACTCCTGAACAGGGTCAACGAAGTGAAGGAGAAGCGAGCGTTTCCCTTCTTTCGACCATTCGAAAACATCGGATCTCGTGTCCGCGTTGGCAGGGGGAGCTATATCAACTTCACCTCCAACGACTACCTTGGACTCTCTCAGTCGCCCAAGCTCATCAAACCTTCCCAGGCCGGCACTGCGGCCTACGGCACGGGCCTCGGGAGCGCCAGACTACAGGCGCACAGCGTCCGGCACGAGCTCCTCGAACAGCGCCTGGCCACGTGGCTCGGATACGAGGCGTGCTGCAACCTCACCACGGGCTACCAGGCCCTAGTTGGGTTCCTCTCCAGCTACCTCGACGACGACGTGACGGTCGTGTTGGATCGACTCAACCACGCCAGCATCATCGACGGCGTACTGCTCGCCAAGGGTCAGCACCCCGACCTTGAGATTCGGTTCTTTAAGCACAACCGAATGAAGTCCCTTCGAAAGGTGCTCCGAACCGCGGAGCACAGCAAGAAGATGGTGGTGGTCGAGGGGCTGTACAGCGTCGATGGTGACTTTGGAAAGCTCGACGACATCGTGCAGGTGTGTCGCGAAGAGGGCGCGGTGTTGGTCGTCGATGACGCGCACGGGCTGGGGACCCTCGGGCCCACCGGCAGAGGCGTCCCCGAGATGTTTGGCGTGGAGCGAGACGTGGACGTGCTCATCGGCACCTTCTCCAAGTCGTTTGGCACCATCGGCGGATTTGTAGTCGCCGATCAGTCGATCATCGACTACATGAAGCTCACTGCGCGTGCCTTTATGTTCTCGGCGTCGCTGCCAATTGGCCTCGTGGAGGCCGCCCTCGCCGCCCTCGACATCATCGAAGAAGACCGCACCCTTCAGCACCGACTGGAAGACAATGCGAACTTCTTCCGTGAAGGGCTCGTGGAGCTAGGCTTTGACCTCGGCGACAGCCACACCCACATCACCCCAATCTTCATCAACGATGAAGAGAAGGCGATGACCTTCGCCGCGTACCTGTATCACGGCGCCGGGGTCATCATGATGCCGTTCATCTCCCCGGGCGTGCCCGCGGGTACGGAGCGGCTCCGCTGCAACGTCACCGCCGCTCACACCCGCGCGGAGATGGGCTACACACTAGAGGCGCTCGCTGAAGTAGGTCGACAGCTCGACATTATCCCGGGCACAAAGAGCACGAACTTCTCGTCGATGCAAAAGGCCATGTGGCTCGCAGAGCACAAGCTTCGCGGGTTTCGAACCGGGGGGCTGCCGTTCCTCGTGGACGAAATTGGAGACGCCGCCGAGCGCATCCAGCGCTGGCGCACCACCCGATGAACCCCGGACGAAGGTCCACCGCACCGCCCACCGCCGGTTGGACGCTGCTACACTCCCGCCGTGAGCGCCTCTCCATTCTCTTTCTCGCGAATCGTCCCGTCCCTCGACGGTGACACCAACCTCGTGCGGGTCGCATGGGATCGACTCAGCCCGGCACCTGGCGGGAAGGCCGTGTTCAGCAAACTCGTCGGACGCATGGCGCCGTACACCGGGAGCGTCGGCGCTCGAGTCGAGATCCTGCGACCTGGATATTCAGAGGTGTCGTTGCGAGACCGCCCTGCAGTCCGAAACCACCTAAAGTCAATTCACGCCATCGCACTCGCAAACCTCGCCGAGTTAACCGGCAACATCGCGGTGGCCTACGGAATGCCAGATGACGCTCGCTTCATCGTCTCTGGACTTCAGATGAGCTACCTAAAGAAGGCTCGCGGCACCGTCCGCGGGGTCTGCGAGGCGCCGGTACCCACCACCAATGCGCGTGAGGAGATCGACGTGCACGTGCGGATCATCGACGCCTCCGGAGAGGTCGTCACCACGTGCATCCTCAACACGCTCATCGGCCCCAAGCCCACGCGGACCTGAGCCGATCGCCTCACCGCTCGCTCTTCCACAGCCGCAAGATTCGTAGCGACATACGATCGCCGCCACGATACAGATCGAACTCAGGCTCGTACAAGAAGCTCACCTTGTCTCCCGGGCTGACGGGCGCGGCCCCCTCGCCGAATACGACGGCGCGATGCTCCACCCCGGCCTGCTCCACGACAAGCTCTAGATGCTGTTCCGCGAACACCTTCCGCATCCGAACCCGGGCTCCCTCGCACAAAAATGCGGGCGCAGGAAACCCCTGGCCAAATGGCGCCGCCTTGCGGATGTCCCGTAGCAACGAAGGGCTCATCTCCGCGAGACCCACCTCGCCATCAAAGTGCACCGCGGGGTCGTCCTCAAGCTCCTCGTGTTGGCGAAGCACGGCCTCCTCCACGGCGCTCGCGAACGCGCCCAAGTTGGATCGTTGGAGGGAGAACCCCGCGGCCGCCGTGTGGCCCCCGTGCCGAATCAGCAGCGAGGATGCCTCCTCGAGGACCCGGTGAACATCCAGCGCGCCGTGTGTTCGAGCGGAGCCGCGGAGCTCTCCGGTGGTCTCGTCTTCGGACATCACGAACGCAGGGCGGCCGTAGCGCGACGCCAGTGACGACGCCGCGATGCCCACCACCCCATGCATCCAGTTTGGGCTTGAGAGGACGATGGCCCGCCGCTCTAACGCGCTGGGGTCCGCGTCAATGGACGCCCCCGCCTCCAGCACAACCTCGTGCTGAAACCTCTTCCTCGCGCGATTGATGTCCTCCACACTCTGGAGAATGGGCGAGGCCTCCCTCGTAGAGCCAGCGCAAAGAAGCCGCAGCGCCGGTTCTGCAGGGCCGATCCGGCCAGGCGCGTTTAGCCTCGGACCGACCGTGAACGCCACAAAGTTCTCTGTCACCTCATCGTCATCCCCAACGCGGGCTCGTCGCAGCAGCGCCTGCAGCGCGGGCCGACGGCGCATGGAGGCAGACCGCAAGCCCTGGTGAACGAGCACTCGATTCTCTCCGACGAGCGGCACCATGTCACAGATGGTCCCGAGGGCGGCCAGATCAATCCACGATCGGGGGTCCGGGATCGACTTGTCGGTACCCGCCGTGGACCGCAGGCGGGTCCTTAACGCCGCGCACAAATAAAATGCGACCCCCGCGGAGCACAAAAACTTGAACTCAAATTCACATCCAGGCTGCCACGGGTTGATGAAGGCGTCCGCAGGCGGATTGGTCGCGGGGACTTGGTGGTGGTCAATGACGATGGTCTTGACCCCCGCCTCGCGCAGCCACGCCAATGATTCGTGGTCGGAGGTCCCGCAGTCGGCGGTGATGACGATGCCGCACTTTGCGTCGTGAAGCTCGCGCGCCGCCGCCAAATGAAAACCATACCCCCCGGATCGAGAGGCGACCGAGGCGACCACGTCCACACCTACCGCGCGCAAGAAGGTGCTCACGATGCTGGTGGACGTGACCCCATCCGCGTCATAGTCACCAAACACCCCCACTCGCACTCCCCCATCGATGGCGCCCATCAGCAATTCGAGCGCCGCGTCGAAGCCCGCCATACCCTCGGGAGGGCGAAGGTGAGCGAGCTTGGGGGCGAACCACCGCCCCAGCGCCTCTGTGTCCAGCTCCGGACAGCGGGCCAAGGTCAGCCGCGCCGCGACGCGGGGAACCTCCAACTCCCGCGCCGCCTCATCGGCGCGCCGCGTGACCTCCTCTGAGGCTCGTAAGGAGAGTAGAGGCGGCCTGCGACAGAACATCAGCGGCTAGCCTTGAGGCCGACGACGCCGGCGACGTGTCTTCTTCTCGCCAGTCGAGGTGGTGGGCGTGTCGTCGTCGTCCGAGGGCGACTCCGTCGGCGATGGTGCCGGCGATCCGTCTGGTCGCTGTCCTGCGTTGGCGAAGATGGTTCCAGTCCCCTCTTGCTCCTCCCTCGCGGCGAGCAGGTGCCCCTTGCCCTTGTAGAAGCGATTGTTCACCCACAAGAACACCGGGGCCGCCACGAACAGGCTGGAGTAGGTCCCTACGATGACCCCGATGAAGAGCGCGAAGGCGAAGTCCTTGATGGGACCGCTGCCGAGTACCCAGGTCGAGAGGACCACGAGCAGCGTGGTCCCAGAGGTGAGCACCGTCCGGCTGAGCGTCTCGTTCAGGGCGCGGTTGGTCGTCTCCTCGATGGGCGCGTCTCGATCCAGCGCGACGCGCTCACGGATTCGGTCAAAGACGACGATCGTGTCATTGATGGAGTATCCGATGATGGTGAGCAGCGCCGCGATCGTTTGGAGGTTAAACTCCTTCCAAAACAAGGCGAACATGCCCGTGACGATGATGGAGTCATGCGTCAACGCGACGATGCCGCCGGGCGCGAAGCGAAGGTCAAATCGCACCATGACGAACAGGAAGATGAAGCCCAGGGCATACACCATGGAGAGCGCACCATCGACCTTGAGGCGGGCGCCCACTTTCGGCCCCACCGTCTCCGAGGACACGATGCGCAGCACGGAGCCTTCGCCTAGCGCCGCGTTCAGGTCATTCATCATGCGGGAGCCGACGGCGACCAGGGTGAAGTCAACGGGGAACTCCCCCTCTTTGCCAACCCCAGGGTCGGCCTGGCCTTCGCAGCCGGCCTCATTGAGGCGCTTTTCCACCTCGGCGTAGTCTGGCTTGGCGCCGTAGTTCAAAAAGATCTTCGAGCTGCCCTCGGGGCGCGCGAAACCGCCGTCGAGCAAGGTCACCCCGTTCACGTCGGAAACGGCCGACTCACACGCGTTGATGGTCTGTGTGGAGATACTGACCGTCTCCTTGACGCGGATGAGCACCTCGCGCTCGGCGTCGGGAACCGCGACCGCGGAGGACCCCTCGTATCGCGGGTCATCGTCATCAGAGGCGTAGTCTCTCAGCGCGTCCCTGACATCCTCGAGGTCCGGTGCCTCGACAAACTCGACGCGCACCTGCGAACCGCCTTGAAAGTCGATCCCAAAGTTGAGCACCGAGTCGCGCGTCGCCAGGTTGTAGCCGAGGGCGCTGATGGAGAGCACCATCAACATCATCGAGAACAGCAGGAAACGCCGCTGATTCTTGACGAAGCTGAACGTGGTGCCAGAGGGGATGGCTTCAAAGAACTTTTGAGTCATAGCGATAATCTCCCCAGCCTAGATCGACACCTTGTCGAAGCCCTTGCGGTTGGATTGCCAGTCAAAGAACACCCGCGTCGCGAACACCCCCGTAAAGATGGAGGTGGCGATGCCGATAAGGAGCGTGATCGCGAACCCACGGATCGGGCCCGAGCCAAACTGCGCCAGTACGAGGCCAGCGATGGCCGTGGTGATCTGTGAGTCGAAGATGGTCGTGAACGCGCGATCGTAGCCGGCGTCAATGGCCGCGCGGGCGTTGTAATCGTCTCTCAAGTACTCCCGCACGCGCTCAAAGATGATGACGTTGGCGTCCACCGCCATCCCGATGGTGAGGACGATGCCTGCGATGCCCGGCAGCGTCAGGGTCGCCTGGAACAACGCCATGGCCGCCATGACCATGACCATGTTCATGAGCAAGGCGAACACCGCGATGAGCCCGGCCTTACGGTAGTAGACCGCCGTGAAAAGGATGACGAGCAAGAACCCGACGAGGAAGGCCTGGAACCCGCGGGTCACCGAGTCTGCCCCGAGGTCGGCGCCAACCCTAATCTCGAACTCCTTGTTGAGGCGCGCCGGGAGCGAGCCCGACTTGAGCACCTTCGCGAGGTCGTTGGCCTGCTCGCGAACCGACTCTCCAGGCAGCGAACCTAGGGTGATAACCACGTTGCCGCCTGCGATGCGCTCGTTGAAGATGGGGTCAGAGACGACGTTGCGGTCCATGACGATGGCCATCTTGCGACCCACGTTGTCGCCTGACATCTGCTCGAACGCCGAGGCCCCCACCCGATCGAACTTCACGCTCACCTGGGGGACACCCGTGTCGTCTTTGTAGGTCACGTTCGCCTGCACGATGCGATCGCCCGTGATGTCAGCGCGAGACTTGAGGACGTAGCTTCGCCACAAGATCTCAGGCTCTGCATTCCGCCGGGTCTGCACGGGCACCGGCCCATAGGCGATCTTGTGGGTCGCGGGCAGGCGCCACTCGGCGGGCAGACTCGCGAAGAAGCGCTCCAGCGCTCCGCGATCCTGGGCCAAGAACACGTAGGGCTGCTTGACCATGCTGCCGCCCTTCTCGGGGCGGCCGTAGTCAGGTTCGATGTTGACGGCGAAGCCCATGCCCTCATGGACGAATCCCGCGTCGTACAACGCGCGGAGATAGGGCTTGCCTGTGTTGCGGAACTCGGACTCGTCATCCACGAGGTGCATCTCAAGCACCGCCGCGCGCTCGATGGCTCGGAGCAGCCGACGAAAGTCGCTGGAGCCCTCAAGCACCGCGTCGCGCGAGGACGAGGTCAACGCGAGCGTGACGCGGGCCGCGTCAGACTCCGCCTCCGCGATCACCTCAAAGTCGACGCCGAGGCGCTCATCCACGAGTGTCTTCCCGTCCGCGAAGCCGTCCCCGAAGGTGCTCGCGAGCAGCGCTTTCACGTCCTGCTCGGGGATGGTCATCATGATGGCGCCCGGGTCCTCACGGAGTCCTGCGATCATCACCTGCGCGGCGCCCCCCTGCTGCAAGAGCGTACGAAGCCGCTCTCCAGCCTCCATGGTCGCCGCCTTCACCTCGGTGGCGGTGTCCGACAGACCGGGGAGTTCCACGACCACCTGACGATTCTTTGGATAGATATTGGGCTCGGCGACGCCCATGGAGTCCACGCGTCGACGCACCGTGTTGATCGCCTCGTCGACGATGGCCTTGCGGTTCTCCGCGATGGCCACCTCGGGCATCTTAAATTTCATCACGCCGGTGCTGGTCGCTTGGTCATCAGCGATGCGCTCAAGAACGCCGCTCGTCACCAAGAGCACGTCGTCGGTGGCGAGCGCCACGTCGTCGATCTTGGCGAAGTTCACGTGGAGTTCGTCGATCCCTTCGCGGGTCACGGCGACCTCCAGGTCTTTTTTCTCCTTGAACGCGGCCTCCAGCTCATTGGCGACCTGGTCGAGTTTGTTCTTGATGGCCCCGTCCACGTCCACCGAGTACTCGAGGTGAAGCCCCCCCTGCAGATCGAGCCCGAGCTTGAACTCGCGGGTGAAGGTCTGGGTCATCCACGCCGGAAGCTGCTCGGACACCCCCGCAACACGCGCAAACGACGGGATGACAGCGACCAGCGCCAACAGGAAGAAAGCGACCAGCGCGATGGCCTTGATCTTGACGAACTTACGCATGGCTTATTTTTTCTCCTCTGCGCCCGACTCAAGGCTCTTGAGCTTGGCCTCCTGGGTGTCTGCGATCTCCTTGCGCAGCACCGACACGGTGACGCCCTTCGCCAGCCGCACGTTGGCAATTTCATCCTCGACCTTGGTGATCTCCCCGAGCAGCCCGCCGTTCAATACGACCTTGGTGCCGGGCTCGAGCGCGGCGATCCGTGCCCGACGCTGCTTGTCTTTTTTCCCCTCCGGCCGGATGAGAAACACATAAAACAGGCCGAAGATGGCGATCATCATCACGGGGGACCCGCCAAGGGCGTCCATCATGCTCGGCGGCGCCTGTTCGCCGAGCAGTGTGACGGCGGCGAGGCCAGTTGGAACGTTGGCGAGAAGTTGTAAGGTGATCATGGAAACCTGAGGGCGAATGCCGGCGACAGTATCGGGCGCAAAAGCGCCGATCTGACGGGCCTTCGCAGCTTCCCGAAGCGCGGGAATCGAGCCGCACTGCTAACAGCCCCCCCGGCTGCGGTCAAGCCTTGTGCGGAGTCTCTGCAGGCAGGTAATGCGCCGAGATCACTCCAAAAAGCGCCTTGGACACCTCCGCGAAGTTGCCCTGCGCGATCCCCTGCCGCATCGCCCCTACAAACTGGTGAAAAAACGCGATGTTATGGAGGGTCGCGAGGCGCACGTACAGGGGATCTCCCGAGTCGTGCAAATGCCGCAAATAGGCCCGGCTAAAGCGCCGGCAGGTGGCGCAAGGGCACCGCGCATCGAGAGCCGCCCCATCATCGCGGAATCGTGCCCCTTTGATATTGAATCGACCCTCCCAGGTGAACAGCTGCCCGTTGCGCGCATGACGCGAGGGGATCACGCAGTCGAACATGTCCACCCCGCAAGACACCGCCTTCCACAGGTCCCACGGCGTGCCGATTCCCATGACGTACCGGGGCTTGTCCGCCGGCAGCGTCGGCGCGACCTCCGCCATCGTCGCGTGCATCTTCGGGACCGGCTCTCCCACACTCAACCCCCCGAGCGCGAAGCCGTCGAAGTCGAGCCCCTGCATGGCCTGAACATGCTCCGCCCGCAGCACGAGGTCTGTCCCCCCCTGCACGATGCCAAAGCAAAGCTGCGACGGCGCGAGGATTTCACGCCGCGACTTCGCCGCCCGCTCGGCCCAGCGGGTGGTGCGATCCATGGCCACGCGCATCTGGGTCTTCGTCGCGTCTCCCGGCGGGCAGTGATCCAGGATCATGCAGATGTCCGAGCCCAGGTTCGCCTGCACCTGAAGGACAGATTCCGGCGTCATGCGGTGCTTGGAACCATCAAAGTGCGTTCGGTAGTCGACCCCGTCGTCGTCAATCTTTTGAAGCCCACGCAGGCTGAAGACCTGAAACCCGCCGGAGTCCGTAAGGATCGGGCCGTCGTAGTCCATCATCGTGTGCAGACCGCCGAGGTCGCGCACCCGCTCATGCCCGTGGGCACCTACGGCGCGGTGAAGGGGCTGCTGCGCGAGGATCTCAAATCGGTGGGGTCGCAGACGATCCTCGCCAACGCGTATCACCTCACCCACCGCCCAGGGCATGAGCGGGTGCGCGACCTCGGCGG
>JBDQGY010000144.1:0-11439 GCA_040265175.1 Nannocystaceae bacterium | reverse complement strand
CACCCGAGCCGACCACGGAGGAGCCTGATCCTGTCGCGGTCACCACTGGCGACGGAGACGGAGACGGCGACGGAGACGGAGACGGCGACGGAGACGGCGACGGAGACGGAGACGGAGACGGCGACGGAGACGGCGACGGAGACGGAGACGGAGACGGAGACGGAGACGGAGACGGAGACGGAGACGGAGACGGAGACGGAGACGGAGACGGCGACGGAGACGGAGACGGAGACGGAGACGGAGACGGAGACGGAGACGGCGACGGCGGATCTGCCAGCGCTGGTGACACCGGCGCCTCCGACACCGGCGACTCCACCGCGGGCACCGAGACCGGCGGAGACGGAAGCGGAGACGGCGTGGATGAGGGCTGTAGCTGCTCCACGACTCCAAACGACAACGCGCCCAAGGGCACGCTCGCTGCCATGCTGCTGTTGGGTGTGACAGGGATGCGCCGCCGCAAGACGCGACGCTGATCGCGCATCCTCGCGTGAAAGACAGGACCCCCTCGTCGTATTTGGCGGGGGGGTTGTTTTTTTGAAAGCCCCTCTGATAAAGAGAGCGATTGACGCGGATGTACAGCGCGTCCTCCGGCAGCCATGTCACTCTCTGACTCACAGCAGCGCTTGATCGACGAAGAACTTACGATCCTCTCCCGGATCGCGTCACGACTACGCCGCGACGCAGACAAGAAAAGCGAGACCATCGAGAATCTCGACGCACAGCTGATCGAGCTTCGAGACGCGGTGGCGGAAGCCAAGGAAGAAGATGTGGCGTCGCTCGTGGAGCAGATGCATCAAGTGGCGGCGCTGAGCGCCAAGCGTGGGCAAGGACGTTCGGTCCCCGTCGACCCGGCGAGTCCGTACTTTGGGCATCTAGAGATTAAGGATGTACGCCGCGGCACCGCGCGTCACGTGCTCGTCGGCAAGCGCACGCTGCTCGATGACGGAGATGGTCTCTCCATCATTGACTGGCGGAACGCACCGATTAGTCGGCTGTATTATCGCTACGAAGAGGGAGACGAATACGAGGAGGAGTTTGATGATCGCGTCTTCGAGGGAGAGGTCCTCTTGCGGCGCAGCCTCGCTGTCAACGGTGGCACACTTCGTCGAATCACGGCGCCACAGGGCGCGTTCGCTATCACGAAGACAGGCGAATGGAGAGAGTTGACGGGAGCCGGCCGACCCTCGCTTGAGGGCGGCGTGGGGAAGGCCGCGAGGATTCCACGGGGACAGCTTGGAGTTCACGACGAGGCCGACGTCTCGCGTGAAGACAAGCACCTCCAAGAGATTACGGCGCTGATCGATCGTCAGCAGTTTGAGCTCATCACGCGCCCTGACTCGGGGGTGGTCTTGATTCAGGGCGGCGCGGGGTCGGGCAAGACCACCGTGGCGTTGCATCGGGTCGCGTACCTGGCCTTCCAAGACCCAGTTCGCTTCGCGCCGAAGCGGATGGCGGTGATCGTCTTTAATGAGGCGCTCGTTGAGTACATTCGCCATGTACTCCCGTCCCTGGGAATCGAAGGGGTCCAGGTGACGACGTATCGGCGCTGGTCTGCGGCGCTGCTCAAGCGCGCGCGACTCCCGATCCCCGACAAGCGCACCGACGACACACCGGAGGCGGTGGCCCGCTTCAAAAAGCACCCAGTGATCGTCCGGTTGATCGACGCCATTGTTGAAGAGGACGCCGACGCGACGACGAAGGCGCTCGCCGCTCGGATGGAACCCTTCGGGCGGGAGGGGGGACAGATCTGCGACGGTTGGCGCACGCGAGCCCGCCTCCCCTTGGTCGCGCGCTATGAAAAAACGGTCGAGTGGATCCGTAGCCAGCGCCAGGTCCCCGCGCGCGTGCGGTCTGCAGCGGAGGCGTTGTTGACCTCCCGCCTCGAAGAGACCAGAGACGTCGTCTCGGATTGGGTGGATATGCTGGGAGATCCTGGCTCGCTTAGGGCCTCAATCGAGAGCATGACGTCGGGCGACTTCACTGACGTCGAGCTCGGGACCATCACTCGATGGTGTGCTCAGAAGGCGGCCGCGTTGAGTCACTATGTCGACTACGCGGAGGCTGAAAGCGAGGCGAGGGCGAGCGGAGTTGATGACGCCGAACTCGCGGAAGACCGGGTGACTCCCCCGGCGCTAGACGGAGAGGATGACGCGATCTTCCTGCGGCTTTTGCAGGCAAAGTATGGCGGAATATTTTTTGGTCGCCGGCGATATGAGCTGGAGCATATCGTGATCGATGAGGCCCAAGACCTATGCCCCCTCGAGGTGCGAGTCCTCTTGGATTGCAGCTCAGAGGGGCGGAGCATCACCGTCGCGGGTGACAAGGCTCAGAAGATGATCTTTGACAACGGCTTTGTGAGCTGGGCCCAGTTGCTCGAAGACGCGGGACTCCCCCACGTCGAGGTGCAGCCGCTCAAGATCACCTACCGCTCGACGCGGGAGGTGATGCGACTCGCCCAAGAGGTGCTCGGAGATCTTCGGGATGAGGACGCCCCGATCGTGGCTCGCGGTGGCGCCCCAGTCGGATATTATGACTTCGGCGACCAAGGAGAGTCCGTGGCGTTCTTGGGAGAGGCGCTGAGAAACCTGATGATTCGTGAGCCCAGCGCGTCGGTTGCCGTGATCTGTCGCTATCCGCAACAAGCGAAGATGTACTACGACGGTCTGCACCTCGCGGAGGTCCCGAGGGTCCGTCTCGTCGCGCGACAGGACTTTTCCTTCAAGCCAGGCATCGACGTGACAGACGTTCGCCAGGTGAAGGGCTTGGAGTTCGATTACGTGGTCTTGATGGATCCCACCGGGCAAAATTATCCGGTCACTGACGCCTCAAGGCACCTGCTGCACATCGCTGCGACGCGAACAGCCTATCAGCTTTGGATCGTCTGCACGGGGATCGCCAGCGACTTGCTCCCGCGGGAGATGATCGACGCCGGCACCTTCGGCGACGCGTAGTCAGGTCCCGGCGCGAGGGAGTCGACCGCGGCTTTTGTGCCTTAGAGCTTGGCGGCGGCGCGCGCAGCGATGGCATCGCCGACGGCGCTGCAGGACGCCGCGTTGTCCAGACCGACGAGATCGTAGGTGAGCGGCGCGCCAGCCTCGAGGATATCGACGACCGCGGCCTCGATGGCGTCGGCGGCCTGCTTCAAGGCGGGGTCTTGCTTGCGTCCTCCGAGCCACTCGAGCCCCTCCTTCACCGCGAGGATCATGGCGATCGGGTTGACCTTGTCTTGTCCTGTATATTTGGGAGCGCTCCCGTGAATGGGCTCGAACATGCCGTGTTCATGGCCCACGTTCGCGCCGACCGCCATGCCCATGCCGCCTTGGAGTACGGAGGCGAGATCGGTAACGATGTCGCCGAACATATTGGTCGTCACGCAGACGTCGTAGTACTCGGGTTGGCCCACGAGCCACTGGGTAAACGCGTCGACGATGGCCGTGTCTTTTTCAATCTCCGGGTATTCCGCGCCGATCTCAAAGAAGATGTCTCGGAACATTTGGCATCCGTGGAGGACGTTGTCTTTGAGGATCGCGGTGACGCGCTTCTTGCCGTCTTTGGGAGCCCCGCGGTCGCGCGCCTTGCAGATTTCGAACGCGTGGCGGATGACCTGCTCACTGGCCCGGCGGGTGATGACGCGGGTGTCGACGCCCACGTCGGTTTTTCCGGCCGGGGTTAACTTGCCGCCGGTGGGTGCGTAGAGTCCCTCGGTATTTTCGCGCACGATGATCATGTCCACCTTGCCAGCTTCCCAGACCACTTTGTTGCTGCCGTGGATGCGATGGGCGACTCCCGGGTACAGTTTCACGGGCCGGACGTTCGCGAAGAGGTTGAGGTTGATTCGATTTCCGATGACGGGGGAGAAGCCGGCCATTTTCCCGTCTTTCATGGTCACGGGACCAGAGCCGTCGGGGTCGGGCCATCCCACAGCGCCGAGCAAGATGAGGTCGGCGCCGGCGCATTTTTCCTGGGAGCCGGCAGGCCAGTCACTGTCCCCGTGCTTGAGATAGTACTCACCGCCGCAGGGGATTTCTTCGCGGTCCCATGACAGCCCCAACTTTTCGCTGACCGCGTCGAGGACCTTCAAACCTTGATCGAGGACCTCAGGTCCTGTTCCGTCTCCACCGAGAGTGACAAGCTTGTACGCCATGCGGGAGTGTAGCCATCTCTTCTAGGAAATCGCCAGCACCGTCGCGCATCGAGGGTCGAAATGAAGGGAGAAATTTCGCGGTTTTCTTGCGCGGGAGCGCCAGTTTGAATGCTTTCTCACATTCTGCGCGGGCGCCCTAATGATCGAAGAGTCGGAGGATTTGCTCGCGTTTTTTTGCGGCGTCCTCAAAGCCGAGATCGATCAGCGCGCTCAGGTATGCGCGGTCAAATAACACGTAGCTCGCGAGGTCGCTCTCGGACTGGGGATCGTCGGCCTCGACCGCGCGGCGGATGAACCGAGCCATCACGCCTGAAGTCTCCGCGAGGCCCGTGGCGCGCACCACATCCGCGGCGATTTTTCCAAGATCTTCACTGGGTCGAATCATGACGTGGGAGATCTCGGCGTAGTCGCGTTCGCGGCCGAGGCCCTCCGAGATCCTCTGTTGGAACTCAGGACCGAAGGCTTGCGTCCCCGCGGTGATGAGGCGGTTCGTGCGTTCGATACGTTCGATGTCCGCTTCGACGCGGTCGATCATCAGCGCGTTGAGCATCTTCCCCATCAAGAACATGGCGTTGGGGTACGTGAACTGCGCTTGCCTACGGAGTCGGCGCTGGAGGTGCTCTCGGGAGTGTTGGTGACGGAGTCCGACCACGATCAGCCGTTCAGCCCCCAGCCGCATCGCGGGTCGCAGGGGGGTGTTTTGGCGCAGGCTACCGTCGACGAAGAACTGATCCCCGACTCGAATGGAGGGGAACAGAATTGGAATCGCGGCGGATGCGAGGGTGTGAGCGGAGGTGATAGAGGTCTGCACGACGTTCTCGTCGCGTCGTCGGGGCCAGTGAGGTTGTCCACTCCTGGTCTGGACAAAAACCGTACTCGCTCCCGTCGCGACCTCGGTCGCCGTGCAGGCGAGGGCAGAGATCCGGCCGTCCCTCAGGTTGCGGCTGATTCCATGCCAGGGGATGAGATCGCGGACGACCTTTTCGAGGAAGGTGGTGTCGATGAGTCCTCCGACGCGGCTGCCGTGGGGGCTCCGGGGGAGGTCGCGGCCAAAAAGGACCCGGGGGAGCTCACGCAGCTGCTGCCACCCGAAGGAGTAGACGTCGTCGATGTTGAGATCCAGCCACACCTTTTGCAGCAGGCGCGCTTGGGCGCGAGGACGATCGCAGGTGGCAGCGATGTATGCGCCGTTGATCGCCCCGACGCTCGTTCCTGTGATGACGTCGAACTCCGCGTTGAATCCGAGGCGCTCTCGAATGTAGCGCAACACGCCCACCTCGTATGCACCACGGGCGCCGCCGCCGGAGAGGACCAGGCCGACGCGTGGTCGGCTCATGATCGCGTCACACCCTCTCGCTCACGGAGAAATGAAACGAAGGGGTTCGTCTTCAACTCCGCGGCGAGGGTGGTCACCGGGCCGTGGCCGCTGTGCACGCGCAGGTGGTGAGGAAGCTCAAAGAGACGCTCAAGACTCGTTCGCATATCCGCGGGGTTGGACATGGGAAAGTCCGTCCGTCCGATGCTCCCCGCGAACAAGGTGTCACCGACGATGATGTCGGCGTCGTCATAAAAACAACCTTGACCGGGCGTGTGTCCCGGCGTGCTGAGATAGCGGAGGGTCGTATCTCCCAGGGGGATCTCGGCGCCATCGTCTATCCAGTGGTCAATTCGCCCGCATGGTCGATTCAGCTGCGGCATCCCGAACCAGTCCCCTTGGCGGGGTAGGGCCTCGAACAAGGGGCGCTCTCGTGCGCCGAGGTAGGTGGGAACGTCCCACAGCGCCTGCAGCGAGGGCAGCGAGCCTGCGTGGTCGATGTGTCCGTGGGTGAGCAAGATGGCGACCACGTTCAACGAGTCCGCGCGCGCGCGCAGCGTCTGCGCGAGCTCGTGCGACTCACCCGTATCAATGATGGCGGAGGCGCCGGAGGCTTCGTCGGTCACCAGGTAGGTGTTCACTTGGAACATCCCGACGGTGAAGCATTCGATGTTCATGGTCGCTCACCGTGTCTGTTGTGCTTAGAAGCCGATCTCATAGCACTCGCACACGGCGGGGTCGTCGGAGCAATTTGCGGGGGGCACCGGGTTTGTGTTGTCGATATTGAACAACTTGGTGCGGTCGGATTGCCGAGGATAGTTGTACACAATGTCCTTCGCGTAGCAGCCGAACAAACAGCTGTCCACGCTGTCACCAGCGCCACATTGTTGGACACACTGATCCGTGGCGGTGCTGAGCTTTGTGTCGGTATCGAGGCTCATGTACTCGGCGATTTTGGAGATGTCGAGGTTGCTGAGATAAGGGATCTCGTAAGAGAGCAGCGCGTCGATAGCGTCGCCGCCGATGGTGATCGGTCCAATCCCCGTGTCACTTGAGAGGTTGTACGAGCACATGGCCGGATCAAATTCTCCCCAAGCGTCTTCGGGGCAGTTGTCGGAGGAACCGATGGCCCAAAACACCGAGAAGCCG
Organism: Nannocystaceae bacterium; assembly: GCA_040265175.1. GTDB lineage: Bacteria > Myxococcota_A > Polyangia > Nannocystales > Nannocystaceae > JAAZXR01. Next base: position 4,831 of record JBDQGY010000144.1, on the reverse strand, counting down.
TCACACGAGCCCCCGTTGCAGAAGTACTGGTTGTGATATTGATAGCTGTTCGCGGAGATACACGGGTGGAGACACGGCTGGAAGGTGATGGGAACGGCGGACCCGGTTTGCACCTCTTGGTTCGGGGCAGAGCAGATACGACCGCGGAAGAACGGGATGGCCTTGTCGCTAAAGGACAAGGGTGGCGAGGGCTCGGCGGTCGAGGAGTAGTCTTTGGAGACAGGGATACACTCGCTGGTCGTCAACTCGCAGACCGTGCCTCGCCCGGTGCAGTCTTCGTCGGACGAGCATTGGCCAGATTCGCCCGGTGGAATGCAGGCGCTCGCGGCCCCAGCAAACGCGAATGCACTCAAGAAGCAGAAAGTCGTTTTGATGGTCGTCATAATTTAACTCCTCGTAGCGCCCGCAGCATACCAGATTTTCGCGTCGTCTCTGAGAAGCCTCTGGCGGGGCGGCGAGTGGCGCACCGCGCAGGGGGGCTAGAGATCCTCGCGCACGCAGATGACGTAGACTCTGAGACTCAACGTGGAGGGGGCGAACGAGATTGACCGATCTGACATGGCGCTACGAGTGCGAGGATGAGTTGGAGGCGCGGGGAATCGCGCTGTTGCTTGAGCGTCGCGGACTCGTCTTTGAAAAGCTACATCACACGGACGGTTCCGTGACGCTTCAATGTACCGGTGAGCACGCGGGGGCGGCGGCGTCGCTCGAATCAGAGATGCTGCGTCATCACGCCGAGCAAGAACGGTCAGAGGGCGCGAAGCAGTGGCGCAATCGAGATCTTGTACGAGACCGACGGCTGCGACGGGTCGGTCTGGCGATCCTCGCGCTCCTCGCGACGGTCACGCTTCTCCGCTGGTAGAGTGAGAGTCCGCGTCTTATGCGGCGTCGTCATCTTGATCTTCAGGAGCGGCGACCACTGTAAAGAGGGTGTCGCCGCCGTCTTCGAGGAACAGAGGGGACGTCTCGCGTGGTGAGATCTCGATGATGGTGCCATGCGCGGGCGCGTCGAAGCCATCAAAAACCAGCGAGAATAAGCTCCCGAGTTGGTCGCTCCCGGGCTTCCACTCTTCCGCTTCGATGATATCGGAGATTCGCTCGCTGGCTTCAAATCGATCGAGCTTCGGCGCCGTGTCTTCGGGTCCCGGCCGAGAGGTGGCGGGGGTGATGTACAAAAAGTTATTGGGTGTGAGCGTCCCGGCGCGCTCGTTGTTCGAGATACGATCCTGGATGTCAAAGATGGTGACGCGCTCGAGAAATCCTTTGCCTTGGAATCGACCTTCGTCATCAATGACCACGCATCCGAGTTCGATCCGGACAGGAAAAAATAGCGAGGTTGCTTCGCGGGCGACGATTCCAGCGGCCACATTTTCTGCGGTCTCCCAGTCTTGAGTCTTCGACGGGTTCGTCAATATGGCCCGGAGCGCGAACTGAGCCGAGAGGGACAAAAATGCGGCGGCTACGCCCTCGCCGGAGACCTCGCCAGCGATGATTCTCAGCTCGTGGCTCGGGGTTTTGAGCATGTCGGCGAAGGTCCCCTCGAGCACCTCTCCTCGCAGTCGATGCGCGGTGGCGCAGACGGTGTCGAGCTCGACCTCATAAGGGAGCAGTGTGCCGTGGAGTCGAGCGACCGCGAAGTGGAGGTCGTCTCGACAGTCGATTCGATCCTCGATGGCCGCCTCGGCGCTCGTGAGTACGGACCGTAGCGCGCGCATGTGGCGATCGATTGCGAAGGAGAATCCGCAGAGGGCTGCCAGGAGGAGGACGCTCCAGGCGGTGCCGAATACGGTGGTGAGTGTGAAAAGAATGGACAGGCCGATCACCATCCCGAGAAAGATCCCGGTCGCGTCGCTCTGGGTGTCCGCGAGCGGAAGGGATTGGACGTCCATTCGGAGCTCGAGCGTCTCACGAGAGACCCCCTTGCCGACGCGATCGTGGAACCGGACGCGAGCCTCTTCGAATCGGACGCCCTCGGGGGATGGGGTTGAACGCACGTCACCTGTCTCCGGATCAAAGATGGCGATCCATTCAATGTCGTGGGGATCGAGGACCTCGTCCGCGAGAATTTCGAGCATGCGGGTGAGCGCGACAGGGTCGTCCGCGCCTCCGAGGACAGAGGCCCTCAAGATCCAGCCGGCGGTCAGGGTTGCCGTGAGGTCTCCTCTGAGTGTGGCGAGGAGGATGCGGCCGTCGAAGAGGCGCGTAGCCATGTTTAGGTGATCATGTGTCAACCCTTGACCGCGGACCACCGGGGCGAGGGATGGATCCGCGAGGATTCGCGTGAGCGCGCGAAGCTCCATGGTGTCGCGTGCGATCCCCTGGTCGTGCACCGCGGCCGTTTCCTCAAAATGTTCGACGCGTTTGTTAACGGTCCGTGTATTGCTCAGGGCCAGGCCCAGAATCGCGGTCCAGCCGAGGATCGCCGTCCACCCGATGATGTCGGCGATGGAGGCGAGGGAGAAGGCCGCGAACGCGGGAGAGGGGAGGAGGAAGGCTGCCGCCAGGGTCGCGATGGCGGCGGCGGCGGCGGCGATCCACACCGGAGCGCCCACGATGAGCATCGTCCCAGGAACGATCGCGGAGATCATCGTAGTCTGGGCGAGGCCGAGGTGCGCGATGAAGGCCACCAATGACAGCGAGCCGGTCGCGGCGCAGGCGGTCGCGACCATGCGGTCGTGAACCGACAGCAGGGTCATGAAGGTCGCCGCCAAGATCGCGAACGGCGCGACGAGGCCGCCTGGATTCTCGGGGAGGAATCCAAGGACGATGGGGATCGCACTCAGCATGAGAACCAGTGCGCAGGCGAGCCGACGTTCGAACGTCATCTACAGAGAGGAATCGACCTCTTCCGCACGTTCTGTAGCCGCACGGAGGGTTTTAGATGGTGCTCCTAGGTAGAAATCCGCGCATCGATGCCCGCAGATCTCGCGTGGTGGCCCGTTCCGTGCCTCCACGCTGTATAGGGGCGCCCCTAGCCTCCGACGAGCGTGGCGAGCTCTCCGCTTTCGTCGAGCTCCCGGACGATGTCGCATCCCCCAACGAACTCGCCGTTCACGTAGAGCTGAGGGATCGTTGGCCAGTTCGCGTGCTGCTTAATCTGCTGTCGAACGCCGGGGTCGGCGAGGACGTTGAAGGTCTCAAACTTCGCACCGTGCTGCTTCAGCCGCGCGACGACTTCGTGAGAGAAGCCACAAGATGGGAAGCTCTTGTTGCCCTTCATGAAGAGCATGATCTTGTTGTCTTGGAGGAGGCGATCGATGGTGGCTTGCGGATCTGCGGTCATGGTGAATCTCACCTGGGTTGGTGGCGCATCCGCTTCGTACGGATGGAACCCCAAGACAATACCGTGGGTAGCTCTGGAGTCCATACCTAGGGCATGATCCTTCTCACCATGCGAACGAGAGCAGGCGATGACCTCGCAGGGAGCGGGCGGCGACAGTGGGTGGCGGGAGCCGCGGGCTTCGTCGCGGCGCTGCTGTCGGGCGCGGCTGCTGCGGACGCGAAGCCGCCGCCCGGTCGCGGGCAGGGCGAAGCAGGCCGAGGCGCGCCCGGGGAGGCTGGGACGATCTTATCGAAGCCCGAGGCTCCCGCGCGGGTCTTGATGGTCGGCGACAGCATGATCGCGGGAGCGTTTGGGCTGTTCTTAGCGCGCAGACTCGAGCAGGACTATGGGCTGTCGGTGGATCGCAGCGGGAAGAGTTCGACGGGGTTGTCGCGCCCAGACTTCTACGATTGGATCACCGAGGTTGAAAAACTGCGCGTTCGCGGAGGTCCGTACGACGCGGTAATTTGTATGTTCGGTGGCAACGATGGCCAGGGTCAGCACATGGGACGCGGGGCAGATCCAATGTGGATTCGGTATGGCGAGTCGGGCTGGGATGATGAGTATCGTCGTCGCGTGGTGGCGTTCGCGAAGGCGGCGACGGGTGGTGTGAGCGCGCTGTATTGGGTGGGCATGCCGGTTATGGGTCTCGATCGTTTGCACGGACGAATGCGGCATCTCAATCGCATCTATCGGGGGGAGCTCTGTGTTCGCCCACGGGCGCACTTCATCGATATTTGGCGGACGCTCGCAGACGCCAAGGGTCGATATGTCCAGCGTAAGCGGCTTGGGAGGAAGCGCGTGAGCATTCGAGCCGGAGATGGGGTCCATCTGACCAGCGCGGGGGCCACCTACTTGGTGAACGAGGTCGCGCCGAGGATCGCGAATCATCTGCTTGGACGGTCGGCGTACACCTTTGTCGGCGCGTCCCCCGTTGATGCTCAGGCTGCGCCGATGCCCCGCGAATCCGCGACGGCGAAGGCCTCACCCTAACGGACTGAAGACCGCGTTTTTCCCGGCGCCGATGCGTTCCACACGCTCTTCTTTAACGAGCGCGGTGAGGTGAAAGCGAAGGACCCGTCGATCCAGCTCCGTGTACTCGAGGAGATCATCGAAGGTCATCTCCCCGTTGCCCTCGAGGAACGGCACCACCAACTGTGCGACGTCCTCTGTGGAGATGCCACCATCGACCGGAGCGCGAGGTTCTTTTTTCGCGTCGGTGGCGGGCAGACCGAGCTCGTCCTCGAGAAAACGCTTTTTCTTTTTCTTCTTCGCGGGACGCGCGCGTTCATTTTCGAGCAGAGATCTCCCCGTCGCCAGCTGCTGAAGATCTTCCATGGTGATCTTCGAAAACTGCAGCCACATTTCCCGATCTCGGAGGTAGCCCACAAGGTCGGCGAGCCGAACGTTCTCGGGTCCGCGCAACTGTCTCAGCGTCTCGACAGCGCTGAGTCGTTCGAGCGTTCCTCCGCCGGTTTCTTCCCGGTAGATCGCGTTGACGTCTTTGGT
>JBDQGY010000143.1:0-11463 GCA_040265175.1 Nannocystaceae bacterium | reverse complement strand
GCGCGGTGCGGGGCCGTGTGCGCGCGCCCGCGCCCGCGGCTCGCCGCGGGGGGCGGGGGGGGGGCGGGGGCCGCGGCCCGCCCCCCCCCGCCCCCCCCCCCCGCCCGCCCCCCCCGCCCCCGCGGCGGCCGCGGTGGGGGGGGCGGGTGGGGCCCCCGCCCCCCACGGGGGAGGTGGGCGTACTCTTTTTACCGGGGTTGGGCTGCGATTCGACCGCGTCCACCTCCAGTGGCGTCGCGACTGGCGGGGCCACGGCCGGAGCCAGCGCCGCGGCTGGGATCGCGAAGGGTGAAGCGGCCGCTTCAGGCGCGAGGACGGTGACGCCCAGCAACAACCTGGACGCGCCGGCGAGGCCCGCTCGACGCGGCCGACGTGGCTTCGACAAGGAGCGTTCAATCACCGACCGTGCCACACGTCGCACGGCACCATAGTACACCATTGCGAGCGAGATGGGGGCCTTGGCGGGGGCGTGTACCGGCGCCCTCGGGCCAGTCTTGCGTCGCTCGTGTGTGGGACTGGGCGGTCCCTCACTGGTCGTGAAATTCGGACCGGCGCCCACATTGCGAGAGGGCGGGGGCGAGGCCGTCCACCAGCGCCGCTTGAACTTGCGCGTCGGTGAGGCGGAGGGTCCAGTTGCCTCGGTCGACGCCTGGTCGGTTGATCCGACCTTCCGCGCGCATGGCGAGGAGGTCCGGCAGCGGCAGGACAACCAGGGCGGCCGCGGAGTCCAAGACCTTGGCGAGCAACGCGTCGCGCGAGCATGAACCCTTTGCGAGGTGTACGCGTCGCTCAAGCTCCCTCCTCGCGTCGTCGTTGAGCCCATCGAGCCAGGTGCTCAGCGTGGCGTTGTCGTGGGTGCCGCTGTACGCCACGCTCCGCGCGGGCCAAGCGTGGGGTGCGTGCCGCGGTGGGTCGTCGTCTTCGGTCGCGAACTGAAGCACGCGGGTGGTGGGGAGCTTGAGGGTGAGGCGCAAGGACTCCACCGCCTCGTCGATCAGGCCGAGGTCCTCGGCGAGGAATCGTTCTGCGCCAAACGAGTCGACGATCGGCGCGAGGAATTCGACACCGGGTCCTTGGACCCAGCGCCCCGAGGTCGCGTCCTCGGCGGGGATGGTCACCCTCCAATACGCGGAAAATCCCCGGAAGTGATCGAGGCGCAGATCGTCGAACAGCGCCATGTGGCGAGCCACGCGGCGGCGCCACCAGTCGTGTCCGCTCGCCGCGCTCGCGTCCCAGCGATAGGTGGGATTGCGCCACAGCTGCCCGGTCGATGAGAAAGCGTCGGGCGGGACGCCCGCGTAGTGGGTGGGGCCGCCGCGTGGATCCACGTCGAATAAGTCCGGCTGGGACCACACATCGGGGCCGTCCGCGTGCACGTAGATCGGGAGGTCCCCCATGATTCGTACGCCGCGCGCGGCGGCGTGGGCGCGTGTCGCAGACCACACTTCATGCGCCACAAACTGTCCGAACTTGGTGCGCAGCATCGACTCCCTGTGGGTCGTGTCCACCTCTTCGAGGGCCAAGGGCTCGCGCACTCGCACCGGCCGAGGCCACATCCACCACGGCGCGTGATCGTGTGACTCGGACAGGGCGGCGAAGCGAGCGGCGTCGTGAAGCCACGCCTGCTCACGCGCACAAAAGGCGGCCATGGCTTCCATGCGCAGGGGATCGCGCCGCGCCGCCTCCCAGGCCGAGTCGAGAGCTCGCTGAGCGCGGTGGTGCGCGCGGTCACGATCGGCCTCGTGGGATGTTGTCGACACCGAGGGCGGGGCGGCTGAATTTTGCGTGGCGGCGCGGTCGAGGCCGAGGACGTCGTAGATGTCCTCGGGGGTGAGCAGGTCGGTCGCGAGGGAGAAAGAGCAGGTGGCGCTGTACGGGGAGTGATCGTCAAGCCGCCGAGTTGGACCGAGGGGAAGCAACTGCCATGTCGACGCGCCCGCCTGCGCGAGCTGGTCGATAAACCGTCGCGAGTCCTGGCCGAGACCGCCACAAGGGTGTGCGCCCGGCAGGGAGGTGACGGGGAGCAATACGCCCGCGGTGCGACGAGAAAAATCCACAGTCAGCGTCGCGGTGAGGTGCGGTGGAGCATGGTGGGTTTAGGGAATGAGCACGGCTGCGCCGTGGGCGGGGATGTTGACGGTGAGTTCGCCCCCGGCGGAGACCGTCGCGTCGACGCCGGAGAGCGCGTCGTTGAGCACCGCGCCCGCGTTGAGCCCGAGCGCGATCACAGGGACAGAGACGGCCAATGGCGTGGCGGTGCGGTTGAGCCCCACGATCGCGAGCGACGCGGGGTCGATGGTGCGCGCGAACACCAACGCGTCGTCGGTGCCGCCGAGGGAGACGTAGCCGCCCCGGCGCAAGGCGGGCACCGCTTGCCGCAGGCTGCCCATGGTGCGTACGAAGTCGAGCGTCTCGCTCTGCCACGCGTTGAGCGACGCCTCGCCCATCATCATGAGCCGGTTGTTGGGATCGACGCCGCCGTATTGCCCATACTCGTCGCCGTAATAGAGCAGGGGGGCGCCGGGGAGGGTGAGCAGCCACGCCATCGCGACGCGCATGCGCTCGTAGGGCGCGGCGTCCGAGGGCTCGGTGGCGATTTGATCCCACTGGTTGAACGGCACCCCGCGGTCGTGCTCCGCGTCCTGTCCGCGATAGTCGGCGAGGGAGGCGAAGCGGGCGGTGTCGTGACTGCCGATGTACGGGGTCATGATGGCGTCGTCTGGCCACCGAGCGAGGCCATGCGTGGTCCAATAGTCCGCGTGCTGCAGGCTGCGGTCGCCATAGGCGAAGGTGTTGTAGGCGGCGGCGTGGTAGAGCACAAAATCGAATTGTCCGTCGAGTCCGTAGGGCCCGAGATACCTGGCGATCGTGCCGTAGTTCTCGTCGTTGCACGGGTCGGCGCAGTCGCTCCATCCCATGGCCGTCTCCCCCATCAAGAAGTACTTGGTGCCCGCGTGCTCGAATGTCTCGCGCACCTCGGCGGCGAGGTTTCGTACCGCGGCCTCTTCGACGTGCTTGACCGCGTCGACCCGGAGACCGTCGAGGTTAAACTCATCGAGCCACCAGATGGCGTCATCCACCATCGCCTTGTTGGCCGCGGGCACCGAGTGGTCCACGTCGGGGAGGTAGGGGGTGAACTGACAGATCAGCGCGTCGGCGGTCCAGTCGCAGCCGTCTGTGCCGCACACGCACCCCGTGCGAAACCACTCTGGGTGTGCGCTCATATATTCGTGGTCCTCGTGGACGTGGTTGATGACGTAGTCTTGGAGCACGCGGATCCCATGGGCGTGGGCCTCAGCTACCATCGCGCGCAGGGCGGCCGCTCCACCGAGTCGTTCATCGACCTCGCGGGCCCGGGTGGGCCAATAGCCGTGGTAGCCGGTCACTTGGTGAATATTGTCGGCGGCGAGGTAGGCCCCGGCGGGGTTGGTTTGGAAGGGGGTGAGCCAGATGGCGCGGACGCCGAGGGCGTCGAGGGAGCCGTCGGCGATGGCCTGCCGCAGCCCCTCCAAATCGCCCCCTTGAAAGTCACCGCGGGGATCGGAGGCGGCGATGGGGAGCGGGTTGTTGGCCGAGTCCCCGTCGCGAAACCGGTCGGTCATCACCATATAGACCAACGCGTCGCGCCAGTCGAAGGGCTCTTCCTCGATCCAAAACACCAGGCGCAGGGGCTCGGAGGTGGTCTCGTCGTTCGCGGCGGCGACAAGGTCAAGAGTGTACTTGCCGTCGGCGAGTCCTCCCAGTTGAACCGTGATGTCACCGCTCTCCGCGACGGTCCACTCCTCGTCACCCAGGGCGCGACTCTCAAATTCACTGCGCAACGTGGCGGTGTACCCGGCGGTGTTGGGGCCCGGAGCAGACGCGGGATCTGTGTACCGCACCGAGGTGGTGAATTGGCCGTCCCCTTCCGCAGGACGACTGGCCTGCGAGGTCTCCACGAGGAGCTGTGGGGTGCGGCAGTCGTACACCTTGACCGCGGAGTTCTCGACGCCGCCGAGGTATTTTCGGCGGGCTTGCGTCGGGTCCAAGATCCAGTCGGGCTCCCCCTCGCCTTGGACGACGAGCTTGTACGCGAGCAGCCCTGGGGGCACCGCGACGGTGGCGGTCCAGGTGGAGCCATCCGCGGTCATGGACGTCGCGGTACCAAGCTCGAAGTTGTGCCACTCGCCGGCGACGACCACCGAGGTGGCGGGCGTTGGACTTGCGTAGGTGAAGGTCACCTCGCATAAGGTCGCGCCGCCGGCGTCGTCGCCCTCATCGCCGTCCGTGCTTGAGTCCTCGTCAAAGCGATCGATTTCACATCCCGAAGGGCCGCCGGCGAGCGCCGCGAGGAGCCCGAGGTGGAGCGCCGCGGGGCGTCGACGGGGTCGAGAGGCGGTTGGCCGTCGGCGTCGTCGACTGCGGAGCATGCCTGCGAGGGCGAACACGAGCCAAGCATACGCGCTCGGTCGTGGCGACGCGAGGTGACATCCGCAGCCGTCGCCGCCGTCGCCGCTCGCGCCCTCTGTGTCGCCCGTCGTCGCGTCGTCGCCGGTGCCGGCGTCGTCGCCGCCGAGTCCAGATTCGTCATAATAGGCGCCACACGCTGGATCTTGAAACATCCCGCCGCGATGGGCGAGGGTCAAGCCGAGCGCGCCTGCGCCGAATCCCAGCATGGGCGTGTTGAACTTGTAGGTGCCGTCGGTCTCGTCGAAGGTCTCTGCCACCATCAGGTAGTTTTCGTAGGCCTGCGCGACGATCCAATCGGTGATGGCGTCGCCGCGCGCGGGATCGCCGGAGGCCCGCGTCGCCATGGCACCTCGCAGATCGGTGATCACCCACTCAGCGCTGTCGTAGTCACTACCCCACGGGCTGATGTCCTCCACGCCGGGGTGGTCCGTCCGGTCGTCGTTGCGCGACCATCCCACGCCGCTCGCTTGGACGCCGAGATTTGTGTCCATTCCGGCCAGCGTCGCGGCGGCGATTTGTCCCTCGGGATCAAACAGGCCCATGGCGAAGGCGTCGAGAACCGCCGCGTCCCAATAGCCTTCTCCGACATCGAGCTCCTCTTTGTTGGAGGCGAGGGCGAAGTTGTCATCGAGGAGGTGGGTGACCATCGCCTCGCGCAGCGCCAGGGCGGTGTCGCGGTATGTGTCGGCGCGGGCGCTCTCACCGAGGCGCTCTGCCATCACCGCCGCGTCGCACAGGCCCCGCACGGCGGTGAGGTTGGTGTAGGTCCAGTGCCGCTCGCGTCCGTTCCAGTGGCTCTCCCAGATCGAAGAGTCCTTTCGGATGAGTCCCGTCGCAGGGTCGATGAGCGCGACGAGGACGTCGGCGATTTTGGTGGAGATCAGCTCCCAATTCTCGGCGGAGATGGAGGTGTCTCCGGTCAGGCTCTCGTAGCCACCCAGCGCCCACAAGAACAGGCCAAATCCATCGAACTCAAGGTTGGGCCCGAACGCGTTAAAGTCTGTCTCTTCGACGCCGAATCCGTAGTAGCGCACCAGGCTGATCTGATAGTCGGGGAGGTCGTAGCCCTCAAGCTCGTTCCAGTCCTTGAATCGTCCGGCCTCCGCGTTGAGATAGAACCGGAGGGCGTCCTTGGCCCGGTCCTCCATGCCGTACAGGGCCATGGCCACCGCCGCGTACGCGCCGTCGCGAATCCACGCGTAGGTCCAGTTGCCTGGGGGGAGGCTCGCGAGCACGCCCCCAAATCCGTTGTGGTTGACGGTGCCGGGGAGCCCCGTCGTGTCGAAGCGGGAGCGACGCTCGACCCCTTCTTGATCCAACCACTCGCGCAGGAAGGCCGACTGTTCGCGCACCTGTCCCATGCGCAGCATGGACGCGGACTGCCGCAGCACCGTCTCTTCGAAGCTGTTGATGCCCGCAGGCAGCATCACCTCGTCCGTCTGAAAGGCCGCCCACAGCGCGACCTCGTCAGCGAGGAGGGCCTCGGCATCGCGACCAGCGACGTAGGATTCGAGGGCGTCCACGGCGGTCTGCGCGTTCTCTGGATCTCCGTGGTGGACGATCGCCACGCCGACGGTTCTTGATTGGCCGGGCGCGAGGTCTCCAAAGGAGAACTGAAACGCTCCCACCGCGCCGTCGACGGCGTTTGTTGAGGGGGTGTTGTCGGGGAGATCCACCGCGTCACCCGCCGCGACGATGCCGTAGGGATCTGCTTGGGGAGCGGAGGCATGGTGGGCCACTGGGCTGAGCGCCTGCGCGACGACGGTCCCGGCGAACCCGATCTCCACAAACCGACCGGACGCAGGGTCGTAGCTCAGTGTCTCTCCGTTCTCACCGATGTCGTCGTAGAGGTTCCACGGCGATTGAGGGCGACCGGTCCCGAGGTGAAGGTTATGCAACGAGAACGCCTCGACGCCGGAGACGACATCATCGCCCGTATTGCGCACCTCCATCACCATCACGAACCCTGCGTGGGGCAGGTCTTGGGGCGTGAAGTAGGCTTGGCGTAATTCGAGCGATCCCACCTGCTGCACCATGGTGATGATGCCCGTTCCGCCCTCAGACTCGCCGTCCCAACTTCGATATCCGCTCGCGTCTTCATCCACGGGGATGTCGGTGAGCCAGCGCTGGCCGTCTTGGTCGCGCAGCCCGAAGTAGGCGTCGTACAAGAGGTCGCGGGTGTAGACGGCGGCGAAGTCACCGCCGTTCCACACCTCGTCCCCCTCGGCGTCGAGGACCGGCTCTTCCACGGCGTACAGGTGCTCGCGGAAGTGGGTGGCCCGGCGCGCGAACCCAGGCGTGGATTCGGCGAGGTCCACGAGGATCGCCCCGTGTCCGTTGGAGGCGGGGAGCTGGTAGCGCGTGCGCTCCGGGGCCACCTGGGCGCGCGCGTCGCTCGACCACGCGGCGCAGAGGCACGCGCCGACGAGCCATGGTGCCACGGGTGATCTGCGGCGCGCCTTCATGCCAACCCACGTCTTCATCGCCGTCGAGGGTACCAAAGCCCCTGAGGCGCTGCTAGCGCGGCTTCGGCGTCGCGCTACTTGTCGGCGGGTGTTACCGGGGACGCGGGCTCGTAGTTGAAATCGAGGAGCCGGTCGTCGAGATCAATTTTGAGTTCGAGCCGCTGTCGATTGAGCTCCACAACCTCGCGCCCGAGGGCGTTGCCTTCGTTCGTGAACTCTTCCAGGCGTTTGTTGAGCCGCCGTCGAAGGTTGGTGGCCTTGGGGTCCTTCTTGATGGCCTCAAGGTTCGCGCGGGTCTCTCGCGCGCGGCTGTCCAGCTCCGCTTGCTGCTTCTTGATTCCTCGCACCTTGGTGTCGATGAGTCCGATGGCCTGACGGGCCTCCAAGATCGGGGTGATTCGCTTCTTGAGCGCCTCGTCGACCTCGCTCACTTCGAGGAGGGTGTTCAGCAGCTTGGGGGAGGGCTTGTCCCAGACGGACAGCTTGGACGTGGAGGGCGTTCGCTCCACAATTTTTAGTTCGGCGCGGTCTCCACCTTTCGCGACCGTGACTGGGACGAGGTAGCCACCGTCGACGTCCTCGGTCCCTGCGGGGCGCCGCTCAAGCTCGTGTGCTCGCGAGGCGCGGCCGTGACGGATGAGCACCTTGAGGTCCTGCGCGGCTTTCTCCTTGAGTCGAACCTTCCACGTGGTGGTGTGCTTATGAAACGTCTCCACCTCCAACACGCCCCTCACGATTTTGAGCAGCCTCATCTTGCCGCTTGAGGCGGCGCTCGTTGAGGTGACGCCCACGCTCGGCTCCACGGAGAACGGGATGGTGACGCTCTCGCCGGCGCCGACCGTTTTGGACAAGCCCTCGCCCACAAAACTCCCCGATTCGTACACGCTGATCGGTCCGGATTCGAGGACGTAGTCGGTAGCGTTGGTAAAGCGCACCACGCGGTAGGGGTTGCGCTCGAATCCCGGGCCCGCACCCCCTGGCTTGTACATGAGCACCTGCTCGGCCGCGATGTCTTGGTTGATCATCGCGACCATCGTGGAGGCGCCATCGGGCACGGTGACCGGGCTTCCTACGGTGACCTGGGTGAGCCCGCTGATCTCCCGCGCGCGCGTCTGGGCCAGCGTGCTCTGGCGCAGCGACTCATAGCTCAAGTCTGGGGACGGCGGCGACGCTGCAGGGCGGGGGCCGTTGGCGCTGGACGCCCGCCCGTAGCCGACACCATCGGCGTCTGAGAGGTCCTCCATGGCTGAACTCCGTGACTTTGACTTTTTCGGCGCCGCGGCTCCGTACCCTCCTCCGCCGCGACCACTCCCCGCGATTCCCATGCCACGGCCGCTCCCCGAGACCTCCATCATCGGGGCTTCTGATTCTGGTTCTGCGTAGGAGGTCTCTCCCATGGCCACGGCTGCCTGCCGCGGGGTTCCGCGCGCGGTGAGGTCCGCGCGTCCCACGGTGCGTGGGGTCTTGAGGTCATAGCGGAAGGCGATGGGGCTGCCGGAGGTGAGCGAGAGTTCCACGTCGTTCCAATCTTCGCCGCTGACGTTGTCCACCACGGCCCAGCCTTGGAGCAGGGCGCGGCCCCCGTCGGCCAGCACGACGCGGTAGGTGGGCTTCCACATGGGGGCCTCAACCACGTAGCTGAGCATGAGGTCGTGGCTGCGCGCGTCATCCAGGTGAATTTGTACCTCCACCTGCTCAAACATCCCTTCGCCGGCGGCGGCGTCAAGGGTGCGGTGAAGCTGCATGGCGAGGTCGCCGTCCTTGATCGTGAACCCGCGCAGCTGACTGATTCGCACCACGTGCATGCGGGGTCCCGCCATCAAGGTGAGCTTGTGATCGCGGGTCTCTTCGAGTCCGCCGCCGCCGTAGCGGCTCGGGTTGTCTCCGCCGGACGACCCGGGTTCGTTGTGCACCTCTTCTACCATCACGATGCGACCGCCGATGCGGTGACCAGAGTTGGTGTGCGCGACGATCTCGGTGCCCGCCATGGCGCTCAATACGTTGGGCAGGTTGCCGTAGCCCGGCCGTAACGTGGCGAGGGCGGCGCGAGACCACGACGCGGGGTCGAGGGGCATGGAGACGCTGACCACCTTGCCCTCACGATCGACGACGGTGAGGCTCTTGAGCAGGTCGTCCACCTGATCCTTGCGGACCTTGATGGACAAGGTGTCGCCGCTGACGCTGCCGCTGCGCTCAAAGTAGCCGATGCCGTTGCGGTAGAGGACCACGGCGTCGAGGTCGAGGGCGCCTTGGACCGGGGACATACGAAAAGAACCCGCGCATCCAGAGCACAAGGTCAAGAGGAGGAGTAGGGGGCGGATTCGCATATCGATAGCCATGGTAACGCTCGCAACGAGGCATCGTCACGCGCGGTCTTGCGGCGAGGCGCTGCGCGGTCATGACGCAGACATCGCGGCATCTATTTCAACGCGGAGATCCTGAATGCATACCCATCCAGAGGTCCCTTTGAAGCAGAGGAGGCCGTCATCAGGGAGACCGTGCAGATCGCGAGGATCGCCACCTTTGGAGAGCACAAAGGGACCCACGACGCTCGCCCCTTGCAGGGCGAACCACTGTTTTCGGTGCCCATGGGCGATCACGGCGTCTACGACGGTCAGCAAGGCGGTCCGATAGGCTTCTCGCTCCTCTTCGTCCCAGGCGTTGTCTCCATTGGCGTCCCAAAATCGCAGGAGGTTCGTCTCTTGCGCGCAGACGTCCCGCGCTTCGATCTCCCGATGGACCGCGTCGGAGATGTGCTCGACCCGGGCGGCGTGGGCGTCGAGGCCGAGGGCCTTGAGGCGGTCACTCTCTTTTTGGAGTCGGTTGAGGATGTAGCTCTCGCGCCATCGAGAGGGCATCAGTCCGAGTTTGATGAGGAGCCAAGGTGTGGCCAGGCTGGTCCCCGGGATCGGGAGGGCCGCGTTGGCCGTGGCGAGGGCCGAGGCGGGGACGACCCGAAAAATGTCGAGCAGCTGGGCCCTGACCTCGTCTCGCTCGTGCGCGGAGACTGAGGAGTGGTCACGGATGGCGCGAGCGATGATCTTCGCGGCCCGGGCGCTCTCCCCAACCTCGCCCAGGGCGTGGACGAATTGAGTGCGCGCCGCGTCGAGCGCCCGGCGATGCCAGCGCTGCTCTGGGGCGGTCGGCTCGTGCATGCGGGCGAGCTCCGCGGACAACTCGTGCAGTCCACTCGCGTCGTTGCCGTCTTGCTCCAACGTCTGGGCGATGTCTTCGAGGTCGTCCTCGGCGCTCACAGGTAAAGGATACCGCAAGTGGCGCCCGTGGAGGGGGTGCGAGGGTCGCATGTGCCCCTTCGGACCACGCGACGTGGGTAGTTTATTCCCATGACCGAGCCGCGAACCTCCCAAAGTCACCCGTTGCGTATTGATGAGGTGCAAGTCCCGGGTCCCGGTCGACTCGGGATGACCTTCGCACCCGGAAAAGTGCAGCAAGATGCCCGCTCTGGGGCATGGGCGCGGAATCTGGAGGATGACTTGCACGCGCTGGTTGAGGGGTTTGGCGCCACCGTGCTCGTCACCGCGCTCGAGTTGCATGAACTTGAGGAGCTGCAGATTTCGAAACTTCGCGCGCGAGCGACCGCGCACGGCATGACCTCCGTGTGGGTTTCCATCCCGGACGGGGGCGTGGCCGCGAACGATCAAGAGCTGTGGCGCGTGGTGTGTCGCATCCGCACCGCTGTGCGGAGCGGGGAGCACGTGGTCGTCCATTGCAAGGGAGGGCTCGGTCGCACGGGGATGATCGTGGCGTGCGTCCTGACCACCTTCGGGATGGATCCCCATGGGGCCATGGTGGCGGTTCGGTGCGCCCGAGAGGGCGCCATTGAGCACGGCGCGCAAGAGCGGAAGGTGGAGGTGGCCGCGTCCTGGTGGCGGGCGAGTCGCGTGTCGCGGGTGCGCGGAAGCGTTGTCGGGGGTGCTCTTGGAGACGCGCTCGGTGCCCCCATTGAGTTCGACAGCCTCGATGGGATTCGCCGGCGCTCGGGATCAGAGGGGCTCCGATTCATGGCCCGGGCCTATGGACGCGTGGGGGCCATCACCGACGACACCCAGATGACCTTGTTTACGGCGGAGGGGTTGTTGCGCGCGGCGGCCAAGGAGCGACGCGACGGGTCGTGGTCGCCGCTGCCGTCGGTGGAGCGGGCATACCTGCGTTGGCTGTGGACCCAAGGTGAGGAGGCGCGTAAGGACCAAGAATGGATCCATTCGGGGTGGCTGTTTCGGCAAAGCTTCCTTCATCATCGTCGCGCGCCGGGGATGACCTGCCTCTCGGCTTTGGGGCATCGCGCCTTGCTTGGTCCAACCGAGTCGCGCATGCTCGACGCGGTCCTCAACGACAGCAAGGGGTGCGGAGGGGTCATGCGGGTCGCGCCGATCGGGCTCCTTGGTCGTGAGCCTTACGCGCTCGGTTGCGCCGCCGCTGGCTTGACGCACGGCCATCCGGCGGGGATTCACTCGGCGGGGGTGTTCGCCGAGGTCCTCGCCGAACTCCTCGAAGGAGCCACCATGGAGGCCGCGGTGTCGCTCGTTTG
>JBDQGY010000142.1:0-11567 GCA_040265175.1 Nannocystaceae bacterium | reverse complement strand
TCACCATCGTCCGGAGCCTCTCGAACCCGCACATCGTTCGCACCTACGACTCGGGATTGCGTCCCGACGGGCACATTTACATGCTGATGGATCTGCTCGAGGGCAAGCCCCTCGACGCGTGGCACGACTTCAAGTCGGCGCTGCCGCCCTCTCAAGCCTTGTCCATCGTCCACCAGATGTGCCTCGGGCTCACCGAGGCGCACGCCAAAGGAATCGTACATCGGGATATCAAGCCCGAGAACGCGTTCGTCACCGAGGACGGGGAGATCAAACTCCTCGACTTTGGACTCGCACGGTCGTGGGATGAGTCGAGCCCCGCGGGCCTCAACGCTACCCGCACCCACATGGTGATCGGCACGCCGCACTACAGCCAGCCTGAGCAGCTCAAGACCCAGGTCCTCACCCCCGCGAGCGATGTCTACAGCCTCGGACTCTTGCTGTACGAGCTCCTCTCCGGCTACACGCCGTTCTCCACCACCAAGCCCATGCTCGCGCTGCGCGAAGAATATCGCGAGACGCCGCTGTCGTGGCTCAACTGCCACGCCAACACACGGGCCATTCCCCTCTCCAAGCAGAAGGGATGTGCGAGCACGCCCTCCTCGATCGTCGAGCTCCTCACAGAGTGCCTGCACAAGAACCCGGACCGACGCCCCCTCGACGCGGGCGCGCTCGCCAAACGAATCGGCGTGATCTTGCACGACGATCTCGGCGTCCCCGTAGGCGGCACGCTCCACATCGCCATGCCCGACGGGACCCAATCCCGAGTCGTAGGTGCGAACGATGTGCGGGTTCGAGAGGCTCCGGACGATGGTGATCTCTCGGAGGGCGCGCTGGGCCTGGTCAGGGCTCGTGACGGGCTCCTTGCTCAACTTTAGCGCGATGGGCTTGTCGTGTCCGGGGACCTCCACTTTGTACACGCAGGCGAACGCGCCCGCACCGATGCACGACAGGATGCGGATTTGGTCCGCGTAGAGCTCACCCGGCTTGAGTTGAAGTGCCATCGTGGTAGGACTGAGGCTACCACGGTCACTTATGACGGACTCAAAAATACCGCCGCCGCCCCTGTCGACTTATTTTGCGGAGCACGGCTCCGCGGGGGCAGGAATTGAGCTTGTGGCAACGGACGTGGATGGAACGTTGACTCGTGATGGTGCGTTGACGGCGGCGACCCTTGGCGCCATCGAGGAACTCACCGGCGCCGGAATCGAGGTTGTCCCTGTGAGCGGCCGGCCGGCGGGAGAAGTGCTCGGTCTTTGCCGCTACCTCCCCGGGGTCCGAAAAGGAATCGCCGAGAATGGGCTGATCTCGGTGGTCCCTGACGAACCCGTACAGTTCATCGGTCGCCCGACCAACCCCACCAGGTTGCGCGAGGTGGGCGACGCCATGAACGTAGAGCATGGGGCGAACCTGCGGCTCGCAGGGGACGAGTTTTGTCGCGTTGGGGACGTGGCCTACGAGCGCGATGGCCGAGACGTGCCCGAGCTGATGCGGCTCCGCGACGCGGCACAAGCGGCGGGCGTCTTTTTTGTATGGTCGAGCGTGCACGTGCACCTCGCAGAGCGAATCCCGGACAAGGGAGAGGGGCTGTTGCAGATGTTGCCTCGATGGGGCTGCTCCCCCTCGGCGGTTGCGACCATTGGCGATGCCCCGAACGACGCAGGCCTGTTCACCCCGGGTCGTTTCGGCCTCACCGTGGGCACCGCGGATGTGGTCGCGCAGGCGCAGGATTTTCCCCACCTCCCGCAGATGGTCACTGAGGGGCGGGAATTAGACGGTTTCCTTGAGCTCGCCCGAGGGCTCCTCGCCTCCCGAGGTGTGCAGAATACTACGCACTGAAAACTCCCATTGCGGGTGGCTGACGCGGACCGAACATCTCTCTATAGTGCCGGCGCGAACCTCGATGAGGCCGCCACAATTTACGAATCTACCCAACCACGAGAGCAGAAAAAATCATGCGTATTGGAGTCCCCAAGGAGATTAAGGTTCAAGAGTATCGCGTCGGTGCGCAGCCAGCGGGCGTGCGAGAGTTCGTGCGCGCCGGCCACGAAGTACTCGTGGAAACGGGCGCGGGGGCTGGGAGCGGATTTCGCGATGACGACTTCACGCAAGCGGGCGCGACGATCGTGGGCTCGGCCGCAGACGCGTGGTCGGCCGACATGGTCATCAAGGTAAAAGAGCCGATCGCGTCGGAGTACGCGTACTTCCGCAAGGACCTCATCTTGTACACCTACCTGCACCTCGCGGCGGTACCCGAGTTGACGAAGTCCTTGCTTGAGAGTCAGGTGAAAGGTGTCGCGTACGAGACCATCACGGACGGCAGCGGCGGCTTGCCACTCTTGCGACCGATGTCGGAGATCGCGGGCCGCATGTCGGTTCAGGTTGGCGCCGCGAGCTTGCAAAAAGAGCACGGAGGCAAAGGAGTTTTGCTCGGTGGTGTGCCCGGAACCCGCCGCGGCCGCGTGACGATTATTGGCGGCGGCGTGGTCGGTACGGCCGCCGCACGAATCGCGATCGGCATGGGCGCGCACGTGACCGTGCTCGATCTCAGCGCGGATCGGATGACCTATCTTGAGGACATCTTCGGGAACCTCATCGAGACCTTGCACTCCAATCCGGAGAATATCGAGGAGTCGGTCCGACGCTCGGATCTGGTCGTTGGCGGAGTCTTAATCCCGGGAGGCGCGGCGCCCAAGCTGGTGTCTCGGGCGCTCATTGGCGAGATGGAGCCCGGCTCGGTCGTGGCAGATGTCGCGGTGGATCAGGGCGGCTGCATCGAGACGTGCCGCCCGACCACGCACGACGACCCCACCTATGAGGTCGACGGAGTTGTTCACTACTGCGTGGCGAATATGCCGGGCGCGGTTCCGCGAACATCGACCTACGCCCTGACGAACGCGACGCTTCGATATGCGCTCGACCTGGCCAACAAGGGTGTCGAGGTGTGCGCGCGAGAGAACATCCACCTCGCCAACGGCATCAACACCTACGCCGGTGCATGCACAGTGGCGGGAGTCGCGACGGCGCATGGCCTCGAGTTCACACCGCTCGACCGCCTGATCTAACCCGTCTCGAACGGCCGGTGCGGGCCCCTGGCTCAACAACGTCGGGTGTTCAGTTCTCACCGAGAGATCCCAGTGACGTGACCGAGCGCATGTGACGCGTAAATTTCGTGTAAGGAGCGGAATAAGCACCCGGTGCAGCCGTTGCTTCACGGGCCGAGCATGGTATGCCGGCAGGCGAGGATGAACAGGCGAGGGACACACGGGCGCGGAGCATTCACGGGGCCCACTCGTGCGCTGTCGCGCGTGGCTGGGGTCGCGCTGTTGTTGGCGACGGCCGCGGGATGCGGACCTCCTCCCCCAGGTGGCTGGGGGAACGGTGGACGCTGGGGCGGCGATACGGGGGCCGAGGAAGAAGAGGAGATGGCCGCGCCGGTCCTGGTGGGTAAAGCGAGCTTGGGTCCGATCGCGTCCATGGTGTCGTCTGCGAGCACCATCGAGGCCGAACGACAGGTCACCGTGTCCGCCGAAGCGACCGGTCAAGTCACAGGGCTCAACGCGGAGGAAGGCGACTCCGTGGCCGCCAGTGACGTGCTCGCCTCCCTGAGGCGAGACACTCAAGCCACGATGCTTGAGCGGGCCGGAGTGTCTGTGGAGAAGGCCACACGAGACTTGGAGCGCGTGCAGAGTCTGTTCGCGAAGGGTGCAGCGAGCGCGGAAGAGGTCGCCAATCTTGAGGTGACCTTGCGCAACGCGAAGCTCGATCTGCGGGACCGCAGGCGGGATGTGCGGAACACGCGAGTGCGGGCGCCATTCAACGGGGTTGTCACAGAACGGTTTGTGAACACTGGGGCCCTCGTGAGCTCGGGTGCGCAGCTGTTTACGCTCACCGACTTCGATTCGCTCGTGGCTCGCATCTATGTGCCTGAACGTGAGCTCGACCGCATCTCCGTCGGTCAAGAGGCCACCGTGACGAGCAAGGCCGCCGTGGGTCGTACGGTCCAGGGCACAGTGCAGAGGATCGCTCCGGTGGTCGACGCCAGCACGGGCACCGTGAAAGTGACCGTCTCCTTGCCGGGTCGCCAAGAGGCGAGCGCGCGTTCGTTCCTGCCGGGCATGTACGCGGAGGTGACGCTGACCACCGAACGACGTGAAGACGCGCTTTTGCTTCCAAAGTCCGCGCTCGTCCGTCGCGACGAGGAGGTGTTCGCGTTCATCATTAAGGAGAATCGGGCGGTCGAGCGCGCCCTGACCACCGGCCTCGAGAACGCAGATTATGTGCAGGTAGTGGCGGGGCTCGAGATCGCAGACGAGATCATCATGGCAGGGCAGGCCGCGCTAAAGGACGGGGCGCTTATCCAGCGTGTGGACGAGCGGGGCACGCCTGTCGACGCGAACGGTGTGGAGTTGTCACCCGTGACCGACGGGGTGGCGGCTGCACGAAGTGATGGTTCCGACGGGGGCTCGTGAGTTCACCGCCAGAGGCACGACCGCCTAGAGACGTGCGGCCTCGAGAGAGCCTGCGTCGCTCCATGCAGCGGTTGGAATTCACGGTGCGCCGCCCCGTGGCTGTGCTGATGGTGTTTTTGGCCGTGATGGTTTTCGGAGGTTTCTCCGTTCGGCTGTTGCCGGTCAACTTGATGCCAGAGATCTCGTATCCAAAGTTGACCGTTCGGACCGAGTATCCCGGGGCGGCCCCCGCGGAGGTTGAGAACGACGTCGCGCGGCCGCTCGAGGAGCAGCTTGGTGTGGTGACGGGCGTGACCACGCTGTCCTCCGTGTCCACGTCCGGGAACTGTGACGTCGTGTTGGAGTTCACCTGGGACACTGACATGGACGACGCGAACCAGGACGTTCTTGAGAAGATCGATCAGGTGTTGCCGTCGCTGCCAGACGAGACCCAGCAGCCGCTCATATTGCGCTACGACCCCTCCCTCGACCCCGTCATGGTGTTGTCGCTGAGCGGCAGCGGAGAGCGGTTCGAAGGTGTAGGGGGGCTCAAATACCTTCGCCGGATCTCCGAGCGATCGATTAAACGCCTGCTAGAGCCGGTCGATGGGGTCGCCGCGGTGAAGGTGAAAGGGGGTCTGCTCGAAGAGATCAGGGTCGAGCTCGATGAGCGCGCGCTGCGTCGGACCGGCGTGGCGATCACTGAGGTCACAGCGCGGCTCGCCGCGGAGAACGTCAATGTGGCCGGTGGCGCGATGCGGGAGGGCAACACCCGGTATCTTATTCGCACGGTCAATGAGTTTGAGAGCCTCGAGGACCTTCGCGATTTGGTCATCGCGTCCCGGCAAGGGCGTGAGATCCGGCTTCGAGACTTGGCGAAGGTGAGCTCCGCGTACGAGGATCGTGAAGTGGTCACGCGCGTCGATGGGCTCGACGCCGTGCAAATCGAAATCTACAAGGAGGCGGAGGCCAATATTGTCGACATGGCGACCCGGGTCCGTTCCCGTCTCAAGGGGGGGCGCGGCGGTCGTGGTGTGGTGG
Organism: Nannocystaceae bacterium; assembly: GCA_040265175.1. Classification (GTDB taxonomy): domain Bacteria; phylum Myxococcota_A; class Polyangia; order Nannocystales; family Nannocystaceae; genus JAAZXR01. Next base: position 6,078 of record JBDQGY010000142.1, on the reverse strand, counting down.
AGCGCATCGAGCGAGACCACGGCGCGAAGCTGCAGGTGGTCTCTGACCGCTCCTTGTTCATCGAGTCTAGCATTCAGGAGGTGTTGAACACTGCGCTGCTCGGCGGGTTGGTCGCGGTGCTCGTGCTGTTCTTCTTCCTCGGGGAGGGGATGACGACCGCCATCGTTGGCCTGGCGATTCCCATGTCTGTGATCATCACGTTCGCGCCGCTGAACCTCGCGGGCGTCTCCATGAACATCATGTCGCTGGGCGGTCTCGCGCTCGGGATCGGGATGCTCGTAGACAACGCCATCGTCGTCTTGGAATCGATCTATCGATGTCGCGAGGAGGGCGATACGCCGACCACGGCGACCTTGCGAGGGACCTCGGAGGTGGGCTCCGCTGTCGCCGCGTCGACATTAACGTCCATCGCGGTGTTCTTCCCGATGGTGTTCGTGGAGGGCATCGCGGGGCAGCTATTTGGTGACCTCGGGCTGACCGTCGTCTTCAGTTTGCTCGCCTCGCTCGCGGTCGCGCTCTTCTTCATCCCCATGATTTCCTCCCGCCGTTGGGCGCAGCCCGGGAGTGGAGACACGAGTGGAGACACGAGTGGAGACGGTGGCTCCTTCTTCGCCGACTTGAAGGCCGTGGCGGTGCCTCGCAGCGCGGTGGACTCGCTTCGGGCAGACCTCCGGGGCGGCGCCTCGCGCCTGCGGCTGCTGGCGTTGTCGCCCTACCTACTCTTGCGCAGCGTGGGTCATCTTCTCTTGGAGATTCCGGCGCGGGCGGCCTGGGTGGTGTTCATGATCGTGTTCCGTGTCCTCGCGCTCGTAGTGGGGGGCCTGTTGTGGCTCGTTTCGAGGGCGCTTCGACCCGCGGTGTCGCTGTTTGGGCGCGGTATCGAAGCAGTCACGCTCATGTACCGGGGCATCGTCCGTGGCTCCGTTCGACGACCTGGCGCCGTGCTCGCCGTGGTGATCGGTGTGCTTTGTGTGACGTGGATGGCCGCCTATCGGCTTGACACCGAGCTGGTTCCCGAGCTGCACCAAGGAGAACTCTCGGTAGAGATGGCGCTCCCGGTGGGCACCCCCTTGGACGTCACGGACGTCGCCGCCGCGCGGGTCGAGGCGCGGTTGGCGGAGGAGCTGAGTCGCGTCCGGGCCATGGTGACCACCGTGGGAACCGAACGTGACGATGTCGACGAAGGCGAGCGAGGCGAGCACACAGCGACCATCGCGGTGTCGCTGTATGCGGGGGCAGGTCAACAGCGCGCGGCAGCGCTCAGTGACCTCGACGCCGCCTCGTCGTCCACGCCGAGCGAGGGCGAGACCGTCGCACCAAGAGAGTCCGAGGGCGCGGCCACGGGGCAAGAGGACGCGTGGACTGCCGAGTGCGGCGCTTCCAAGGCCAGCGCGATTTGCATCGAGAGGTTGGCCCTCGAGGAGATTCGCAAGGTCACGTCGGTGGTGCCAGGCCTTCAAACCACCGTCCGTCGACCGACCTTGTTCTCATTCAAGACGCCGGTGGAGGTGGAGGTGCGGGGCTATGACCTCGAGGCGCTCGCGGCAGGGACGACGATGGTCGAAGAGCGGCTTGCTGCGGTCCCCGGACTCGAAGATGTAAAGGCGTCGATCCGGCAGGGGAGTCCGGAGGTGCAGATCATCTACGATCGCGACACCCTCTCGCGCTTGAACCTCGACATCCGCACGGTGGCCGAGCAAGTGCGTGACAAGATTAAGGGGACCGAGGCGACGCGGTTCAACCGGCGGGACCGCAAAATCCCCGTGCGCGTGCGCCTCCAGGACGCGAGCACCGCGGGCGTCAAAGAACTGCGTGAGCTCGTGGTGAATCCAGGGAGCCCGCGCCCCGTCCCGTTGAGCGCGGTGGCGGAGATCAAGGTGGGGCGCGGCCCCAATGAGATCCGCCGCGTCGGACAACAGCGGGTGGGACTGGTCACTGCAAATGTGGAAGGCATCGGCTTGGGCTCGGCGTCGACGACCGTCGAGCAAGCGGTGGCAGAGCTCTCCTTGCCCGAGGGCGTCAGCTACGCGATCACGGGGCAAAGCGAGGAGTGGGCGACCTCTTCCAAGTCGCTGTATGTCGCGCTCGCGCTCTCCATCTTCCTCGTCTACGTGATCATGGCCTCGCAGTTCGAGAGCCTCGTCTACCCGCTCATCATTTTGGTGAGCATCCCGCTGGCCTTGGCAGGCGTCGTGGTGACGTTGGCCCTGGCGGGTATCCCGCTGTCGGTGGTGGTGTTCCTCGGCGTGATCATGCTCGCGGGGATCGTGGTGAACAACGCGATCGTCTTTGTGGACTACGTGAACCGCCTCAAGCTGCGCGGGCTGTCCACCCTGGACGCGCTGGAGGAGGCGGGAGCGATCCGGCTGCGCCCGATTTTGATGACCACGCTGACCACGGTGCTCGGCCTCGTCCCGATGGCCTTGGCCACCGGAGACGGCGCGGAGATTCGCCAGCCAATGGCGATCACCGTCATCGCGGGCCTCGCATGTTCGACGCTCTTGACCTTAATTGTCATCCCTACCGTCTACGCGCTCGTGGACCGGCTGGTGGGTGAACGCAGCTCCCAAACGCCGGCGATGCGGCTCGAAGACGAACTCTCTCAGGATCTTGAACTTGACGCCGTGGGGTACGAGGAGTTGGACGAGGCCGTGGAGGCCGTGCGGTCTGGGGGAGAGGCGGGCGAAGAGTCGTGAAGGGACTGCGCAACTCTGGGATCGTTCGGACCGCGCTCATTCGTCCGATCACGATGTTGATGGTGTTTGCGAGCGTCCTCGTGCTGGGGACCGTGGCGGCGCTCGATATCCCGCTCGAGCTGATCCCAACGGGCTTCTCGAACCCGTCGCTGAATGTCTCGGTAGCGTTCCCTGACGCGACGCCGCAGGACGTGGAAGAGCAGATCACGATCCCGCTCGAGACCTCGCTGTCGACGACTCCAAACCTCAAGGAGATCGTTGGGACGTCCAGCTCCTCCTTCGCACGCATTGGGCTCGTCTTTGAGGGAGACACGGACATGGATCTGGCCTACCGCGAGGTGCGGGACCGGGTCCAACGAGTGCGCGCGGAACTCCCTGAGGAGGTCCGCGAGGTGTCCATCCGCAAGCAGTCGAGCGACGCCATCCCCATCGCGTTCTTTGGAATTCGATGGCCCGAGTCTCTCAACGACGTCGCGCCCGACTTGATCGAGCGCAAGATCGTGCAGGTCATGGAGCGGGTGGAGGGCATCGGACAGGTCAACGCCTGGGGCCAGGAGTCTCGCGAGATTCGTATCGAGGTCAACCGGGAACTCGCGGAGGCGGCAAACCTCAATATCTTTCAGATCGCGCAGCGGCTGCAGACCTCCAACTTCAACCTCGCGAGCGGCGAGTTACACGAGACCAGTGGCGAGATACTTGTGCGTTCCCTGGCGAGCTACCGCTCGCTTGATGAGCTGCGGAACGTTGTGGTCGGGCCTGACAATCTGAAGCTCTCCGACGTGGCGGAGATCCGCTATGATTTTCCGGAGAAGGACGGCCTCGAGCGATGGAACGGCGCGCCTACCATGGCGGTCTTCGCGATCAAGGAGTCGCAGGCCAACACGGTCGAGGTGTGTGACCGTCTCAAAGAGGCGGTGGCTGAGGCGGCGAAAGACCCCGCCTTGGCGTCCTTTGACGTGGAGTCGATCTTCATCCAGGGGGACACGATTCGCGCGAGCCTCGATCAGGTCATGACGTCTGGATTGCAGGGGGGGCTGATCGCAGTGGTTGTGCTGCTGTTCTTCCTACGGAAGGTGCGGATGACGATGATCATCGCGCTGTCCATCCCCTTGTCGATGTTCCTGTCGCTGCCCTTTATGTATTTCAGCGGCCAGTCGATCAACATCGTCTCGTTGATCGGCTTGATGATCTGTATCGGGCTGGTGGTAGACAACTCGGTGGTCGTCGCAGACAACGTGCACCGGTATCGACGGGCGGGGGTGTCCAAGCTTACGGCCGCGCTTCACGGCTCCTCCGAGGTGGCCTTGCCTGTGACGCTCGCGACCGCGACGACGATGGTCGTATTCTTGCCCATGGCGCTCATGAGCAGCGGGCCCATCCGCTTCTTTATGATTCGTATGGTGACGCCCGTGTGCGTCAGCTTGGTCGGCTCTCTGTTCGTCGCGCTGGTGCTGATCCCGCTCGCGTCGGCCTATCTCCTCGAGGATGACGAGGAGATAGGTGAGGGTTCCAGGGACCGCTTCTCGGGGTGGAAGACCGTCGTGGAGCGCATGTACGAGGCGTCATTTGGGCGGCTCCAACGGGTCTACTTGCGACTCTTGGCCGCGAGCTTGAGGCGGCGTGCCGACGTGGTCATGGTGTCGACGCTGGTGCTGGCGAGCCTGTATTTCCCTGTCCAGAACGTCGACACCATCACGCAGCAGGGCGGTGGAGGCCGACAGGTCACGGTGCGCTATTCAATCCCGAGCCACGTGGATGTCGAGGAGGCGGACGTGTTCTTCCGTGAGCTAGAGACGTGGTTCTCGGAGCACCGCGCGGAGTACAATGCTACCGGCGAGTTTATCCAGATCAACCCGGGCTCGGCCTCGGTGCAGATGTTTTTCGAGCCGCCGAAACCTGGCGACATCCCATATATCGAGCAGGCCAAGACGATCTATGAGCTTCTACCGGTTCCGCCGGGATGGGAGAAACGCTCTAGGTTTTCTGCGAGCGACGGGGGGCGAAGCTCCGCCCTCTCATTCGCGATCTACGGCGACGACCACCAGACCTTGCAGCGAGTGAAGGAGCGTCTTGAGCGCGACGTGCTCCGGGTGAAGGGGGTCGTCGCGGTTGGTGACGGATCCCAGGGACAGGCGGACTCGGATGAGATCTACCTCGACGTCGACCCAGACCTCTCGGAGCGCTACGGGGTCTCCTCAAGTTTGATCGCAAATACGGTGGGCTCGGCCCTCCGGGGCTCGCCGCTGCCTCGCTACTACGCGGAGGAGCGCGACGTCGACGTCAGCATTATCTATCGCAAGCAGGATCGAGAAGAGCTGGAGAGCCTGTTGGAGTTCAAGGTTCCGAACCCTGCCGGTGTCGCGCTCCCCATCAAGAGCTTCGTGGAGCGGAACGTCCACAAGGGCGAAAAAGTGCTCATGCGATACAACAAGCGCACGGCGGAGCGTCTGAGCGTGGAACTCGATCCTGAGGATCGCGCGGCCTCGCTCCGACGAATCAAAGATTTCTTCGACAACTACCGTCTACCCGAGGGGGTGTCCTTCGACGCGGACGAAGAGGTCCGTCAGGTGCGCGGGCAGCAAGAAGAGTTTCTGCTCGCGGCGTTGCTCGGGAGCCTGTTCATCTTCTTCTTGATGGGCTTCTTGTTTGAATCCCTGCTGCTTCCCTTGAGCGTGATGCCCTCGATTCCGCTCGCGATGGTGGGGGTGTGGTGGTTCTTGTGGCTGACGGGGGAGAACTTAGATCCGCTAGCGATCGTGGGGGTGCTGTTGTTGCTCGGTGTCGTGGTCAACAACGCCATCGTGCTCATCGATTTTATCAACATCGCGCGAAAGCGTGGCCTCAGCCGCGCCGACGCGGTGGTGCAGGCGGGCGCGCAGCGCTTTCGTCCGATCTTTATGACGGCGCTGACCACTGTAGGGGGCATGTTGCCGCTCGCGTTCGCGCAGGCGCCAGCCGAGGGGATCCCCTACAACGCCTTTGGTAAGACCCTCGTGGGCGGCATGACCACCGCCACGATCCTGACCTTGGTGATCGTGCCTGTCAGCTACACCATCTTCGATGACTTCCGACAGTTCGCGATGCGGTGGACCGGTTTGATCTTGCGTCGTCCCACGCGCGGTGTCGCGGCCGCAGGCAAGGCCGCCAACGAAGACGTGGTGGACGAAACCGCGGTGTGAGCGGCGTTCGGGGCCCGCGCCGGCCCGTGTCGGGCCAATTACTTGCCATTTTTTGAACCCGACGGCACGAAGGAAGGGTGCTGCATCGGTTGAGGGCCAAATTTATGCTGCCGCGGATTCCTCCGCGGGTGGCGATTGGTCTCTTGGTGCTGTGGGGGGCGTCGCTCGTCTTCGTTGACTACGGGGTACGCATTCAAGCGCTG
>JBDQGY010000141.1:0-11702 GCA_040265175.1 Nannocystaceae bacterium | reverse complement strand
TCGCCATCGCCATCGCCATCGCCGTCGCCATCGCCGTCGCCATCGCCGTCGCCATCGCTGTCGCCGTCGCCATCGCCATCGCCATCGCCATCGCCATGCGTACTCGTGACGCCCCCTGCGTCTCCCTCGGCCGTCTCTGTCTCGTCTCCATCTTCCGCGGGGTCTTGATGGCGAATATCTGTCCCGCAACCACACAAAAGAGCAAGCGTAAATGCGCAGGTCGATGTCATCGCTCGCGTTCTCTTCCGCATTGGTCGACTGTATCAGAACCGCCGGGACTGTCTCCACGGATCAAGCTCTCTCAAAGATGAATGTATTCGGGGTCGGGCGAGGCTGGACCTCACTCGCTTGAAACATCGCAGAGACCGCTGTATTTTGTCGTTGTATGGGGCTCCAAGGTTTGACACGGCATTTCGTTACGCCTTTGGAACGCGAACCGGCCGTCTGGACCACTGCCATCCGGCGAGGACTCATCTCGTGCTTCATCATCTTTCACCTCACGGCACTCGCCTGGTGGAATTTTGGGAGGACCTCGTATGCAACAACTGAAGAGAACGATGAGTTCCAGCTCGCCATCCTCGCGGTCGCTGACCAGATCGACGCCTCAAGCGCGGTTCGAAGCGTCCTCAAAGGATATATCCGAAGCTCTGGATTGTGGCAGGTGTGGATCCTCTTTGGTCCAGACGCACCCCACTACACTGGCCGCGTCGAGATACACGGAATTGAATCCTTCGACAGCGCGGGTCGCCCGGTGCTCGACCCGACGCCGATTTGGACCGACTCCGCCCCGACCTTGACAGAGCGGACGCGAATGATCGGCGCTCCCCCATGCGGATGGGACGCAACAGCGAGTCCCGCAGAACGCTTTTTACGCGAGCAATTCGCCCGCTACAAGGGGCGCCTGGCCGACCCCGAAGCCAAGTACGAGGGCCTGCAGATGACCTGCGCGAGATGGGCCCTCCCCTCCTCTCCTGGCGAACCAATCGGCGCCCCAGGGTTCGAGGTCCTCTGGGCGGGACCCCTGCGGCCAACCCGAGGCGAGCGATGACGCTACGTGACTTCTGGTTCGGACGTGTCGATCTCACGGGCATCGGACTCATGCGTATCTGCACCGGCGTCATCGTGGCGTGGATGCTCTTCGAACGAGTGCCCGAGGTTCGCTCTACCTATAGCGACGAGGCTTGGCTCTCCGCGGACGCCGCAGCCACGCTCATGGACAGCGCTCACACGTCACTGTTTCGCTACATCACCGACCCCGCGTGGGTGGCAGCAACCATGGTCCTGGGGGGATGTTGCGCCCTGTTGTTCGCGTCGGGAACCTGGACGCGTCTGCCAGGCATCGTCGCCTTCGTCATCCTCTGTTCCGTACACGTCCGCAACCCAAAAGTGCTCTACGGGGCTGACTCCACCGCCCGTATTTTTCTATTTTACCTGCTGCTTATCCCAAGCAACCGTTGTCTCTCGATTGACCGATGGCGTCGTCAAAAATCTCCCAACGCGATCCCGCTGACGCCCGCCTCTTCGACCTGCGAAGCGTGGCCGGTGCGTCTGCTTCAAATCCAGGTCTGTCTCATCTATCTCGCGAGCGGAATCTCTAAATCCTACGGCACTGACTACTCCGACGGATCTGCGCTGTGGTATGCGCTGGGTAACCCGACATTTTCGAGGTTCTACCCATTCGCGATGCCGCTCTTTGAGGTCATCACGGGACCGCTGGTAATCATGAGCAAGCTAACTTTGTGGTGGGAGCTCGCTTTCGCGTTTTTGGTGCCTTTTCGACGTCTCCGGCCATGGGTCCTCGGGTACGGTGTCGTGGTCCACGGTGGCATTTGGGTCATGCTGAAGATTGAGTTTTGGGGGCCAATCATGCTCATCAGCTACCTCGCGCTGATCAAGGGAGAGCAAGTCCGATGCTTCTTGGAGACGCTCGCGCGAAGGTACGAACGCTCGCCCGGATGAGGAGCTCCTCCTCGGTCTCCCGAACCGTGCGCTCGGTCAACAAACGCCCGCGAACACTCCGCCGTTGACGATGCCCGCCTCTCAGATGTCCTGGCGTTCACGACCGTTAACTCGGCGATGGCGATCTCACGGGTCTCGAAAATCACACCCGTTGTCGAAGTCCACCGCCTTGGTGCCTCGAACCGCGCCGCGCCGTCGTGTGGCGGTCTGTTTATCGGCCCACGCCCCGCGTTAGATGAAATATCCCCGTGATTCGGTATTGACCTCCAAACTGCGCGGCGTGCTAGCCTCCGGAGGTGATCTCTCGCGAGCTATTGATCCTTCCCTTGAGCCTCTTCCTTGCGATCACCGTCGGATGCGGCGATGACAAGTCCAGTGATGGCGGCGACAGTGATTCCGGCGAATCCACCGAGACTGATGGCGACGGTGATGGCGACGGCGACGGTGACGGTGACGGTGACGGTGACGGTGACGGTGACGGTGAGCCCCTCTACGACTGTGACGCCTCACCTATCGTTGCACCTCCCTTCCCTGACGATCTGAGCTTCGAAGCGGTGTGGGGCGACCCAAACACCATGGAAGTCCGTACAGGCGGCATCTGGGCGGTGTGGTGGTACCCCCAGTTTGATCATGAGGCGGACGCCGCGTGGCTCATCGAGCATCTCAACGGCGTGCGATGCCGCTCTCTCACCGAGCTCGACATGCAAGACCCTCCGAATCCCGGCGCGGGCGTGTACTACAACGTCTACATCCACCACGGACAAGACGACCCATTCCCCACCGGATGGGGGAACGGCCAAGGCACCAACAGCTTCGGCCAACCATTCTTGACCCTGCCCAACGGCGCCCACATCGACGAGGGCAACGTGGACCACGAGGGCTTTCACGTCTTCCAATACAGCTCGAACTCGCCGGGCTTCGCCTACCAGGGGGATTCGCAGTGGTATATCGAGAGCACGGCCCAGTGGTACGCGGCGTGGCGACGGCCGACGGCTGACGATGCGTTCATCGAGGCCGGCGCCATCGACGGCAACCCTCACCTGGCGTTGTGGCACAGCTTCTCCAACGAGGCACCGGGCGACCCGACCGACTGGATGTTCCAGGTGCGGCAGTACGGCATGCACACCTATCTGTTTTACCTCTCGGAGGTCGCCGGCCTCGCCCGCGACCTGATCACCAGCGGCTTTTACGGGATGGTCGCCGCCTCTCCTCAGGAGTTTCATTTCGATGAGTACGGCGCGGACACCCTGCGCTCCACCTTCGCGGACTGGGCCGCCCACAACACCGCCGACTTCGACTACCTCACGCCGCAGCAGGTGGCGCGCGCGCGGAACGAGGTCATCGCGGTCGGAGACCCCAACAACATCAACCGCTACATCGCAGAGTATGTCGACGCGGGCACCGGTGGTCAGGCGATCCGGCCTCCTGATGCGCTCACTCCTCGAGGATGGGGTTACAACGTCGTAAAGATCCAAAACACCCAGGCAGCGACCTACACCTTCACGGTCGTCGGAGACGCCCAAGGAAGCCAAGGCGCGCCCTCTCATCTCGAAGGCCGCGTTGTAACGATGACCGCCGGGGGCCCCCAGTACACCGACCTCGACATGAGCAGCGCCACCGATGGCACCGCCGAGGTGGTCGCGGGCGCGGACGTTGGCGAGGTGTACTTGGTGGTCGCGGCCCTGCCCGCGCACTTTGAAGGCAACCAGACCTACGGCTTCGAATACACAATCGATCGCCAGTAGACGGCGTCCTCTCGCTTTTTGACGAGCGCGTCCCCCCCTCATGATGCGCTCTCCCCGCGCACTCGGGGCCCCTCGGCACGGCGATTTTTCCAACTACCGAGAAGATCGCGAAGGGAGAGTCATGGCGCACGTGCACACCCACACCCCCGAGTCGACGCCCATCTGCGCGCCCCTGTCTACTTCCCGCGGAGCGCCGCCCACTTGCAGATGCAGCCGCGCGTTCCTCGACCTCATGCGGATCTACGGCGGATGGGTCAACGGGATCGACGAATACGACTACGAGGCCGCGCTCACGCTCATGACACAGCTGCGCGAGGACGCCGTCGTCCTCCTTGAGGCTGCAGAGCAGGAAGCCGCGCTGGTCTTCGCCAACGTTTTCTCGGCGTCCATCACGTACTGGCGTACGCAGGAGGTCCCGGTGCCTCTTCGCATTCCCAAGGCCGACGCGACCGCCACCTTGGTCTATACCCACCTGCGTCCGAGCACCCCTCCCCACAAGAGCGCGCTGTTCGGCTCCGTAGTCCGCCTCCTAACCTCCGCCCGCTAGCACCGCGCAGGCGGCCTCCCTCTCGCCGCCGTCACCGTCTCGCCCGCGCACACCTCAGACGAGGCGGCCATGGATCGTGCTGTCGGAGCCTTTTTTTTTCCAAACGCAGGCTCCTACCGAGAACTAAAAAGCATGACCCGACATTACAGATTCCGACCGTTCTTCATCACTCTCGAGCGCGGTATCACATTGCTGGCGCTCCCTTCGATGCTCGTGTTGGGAGGCTCAGCCGCGAACGCGGAAGAGATCTACGGCGGCGCTCCGATCAAAAAGTGCGCCGACGGAACCGTTGTCTTTCAAGCCGGTACCGCGGGGCCGTTTAATCCGAACACTCCCTCCGCCGAACCTTGCGACGGCCACGGGGGCGCCGTGGCGCTCAGCGACCCCGCCCATGCGATCCCCTTTGATGCGTCGGTGACGACCTTGGTCTGTCATGACGAAGCCGTAAAAACCTCACCGGAGAAGAAATTGTCGGTGAAGAAAGCCACGACACTCACCAAGACGAGCCTCGAGGCCGAACAAGAGACCTCCACCAAGGGCGCGACAGGCAAAGGAATCGACCCCCACTTCACACAGTCCTGCGACACGGTCACCATGTGCGCAGACGGACAGCCCAAGTGCAGCGTCGATGACCTCGTCACCTTCACCATCGGCTTCCCCGAGATCGAGGGGGGCGACGTGACCTTCGACACCATTGGAGTCGCCCACAATATCCTCCTCGACGACATGGTCTCCCGCGCCCGCGCGTTCAAGGCAGCCGGTGGCGCGCTGGATGACGTGGTCCTCACCAACATCTTCCGCGCCGTTACGAAAGAGCTTTATCCCCAACAGAGCAAGGCATCCATGGCCAATGTGCCCGACCTCGAAGAGGTGCGCGCGCGCATCGCCATGCCCCTCGCAGAGAACTTCAAGTTGCTCTGTCAATCGAATGGAAAGAGCGCCCCCTCGCCGACCTGCAGCGGCGGATTCGTCGATCTCATGATCACGTATGGGGAGATGCTCGACGATCTGGACGACCACGACTTCGACGGCGCCAGGGCGCTCATCTCAGACCTGCGCGAGGACGCAGAGATCACCCTCTTGGGCTCCGAGCGTGACGCCGCCCGCATCTTCGCCAACGTGTACGACGCGTCCATGACCTACTGGCAGGCCCAGGATTTCGACGTGACGCTGCGGGCCACCGACGCCGACGCGTACGGGACGTGGTGGTACGGCTTTATGCACATGGATGGCCCCATCTACGAGGGTAACTTGGCCGCCGACGCAGCGAGCTTCGGGGCGCTCTATAGCGCTGTTGTCGCCGTCTCTAAGTTCTTCTAGGCCACAAGTCTCTCCGACACAACTCACCACGCATGCCTCGTCCCTCGCTACGCGATGGGGTCGGGGCATACGTCGCGTCTCTTGCACGACGCGCAGGGCTTGCCAAGGTAGAGGTCGTCGATGAACGCCACCAGTGGATCAATATGCGCCGGCATATTGGTCACAAACCCCGCCTCGAAGTTACGCTTGTCGGCGTGCTTGGCCCCGAGCCCCGCCCCGGTCAGGTTGGCAGAGCCCACGAACGCCGCGCGGCCGTCCACTACCACGGCCTTGGTGTGAATACGCGGGCACAAGAGCCGCTCGAACAGGTCTGACTCGAGGAGCGCCGACTGCTTGTCGAAATCCTCACGGAACCGCGGCCCGGGCTCCTTGGCGTGAAACAAGCGCACGGCCACTCCGCGCTCTACGAGGTCTGCGAGCACCTCCAAGAACGGCACGAACCGGCGTCCTTTTCGCACGTGCATATCTTTGAGATCGGCGGTCATGATCCACACGTATCGTGTCGCCCGCGGCAACAGCTCCGTGATGACCTTGGCGTGGATCGCCTCGTTCATCACCAATTCGCAGTAGGGCTCTCTCGCGTCGCCGAGCATCGCGTCGGCGTACTTCATGGACTCCCTCCACCTGGCGCTCGCGTCCCCTGCACTCTCAGGATCCTAGCACGGGGCTCACACCTTCAGCGTGCGGCTTTGTCCCGGGGCGAGCCCGTCGAGCGACCATCGCCCCACCCGCACCCGCACCAGGCGCAGCGTCGGGAACCCCACCGCCGCGGTCATCCGGCGCACCTGCCGGTTCTTCCCCTCCACGATCTCGAGCTCCACCCACGACGTTGGAATGGACTTGCGCTCACGGATCGGCGGATCACGGGGCCACAGCTCCGGGGGCTCTATCTCGCGGACGCGCGCAGGGCGGGTGCGCCCGTCTTTGAGTTGAACCCCCGCGGCGAGAGCCGCGACTGCGGCCTCGTCCACGGCCCCCTCCACCTGCGCCCAATAACACTTGGGGGTCTTTTGACCGGGAGAGGCGATGCGTTGCTGCAGCGCCCCGTCGTCGGTGAGCACCAGCAAGCCCTCTGAGTCCTTGTCGAGCCGGCCCGCCGCGTAGACCCCCGGCGCATCCACAAACTCAGCGAGCGTGCGCACACCATCTTCTCCCGTAAACTGGCTGAGCACCCCACACGGCTTGTTCAACAGCACCACGGTCGCCATGACGCCTAGGAACTCTCTCCATCGCCGTCGACGGCGCGCACCGAGTCGTGAATCTGGGCGAGTTCATCGGCCGTGAGGTCACGCCATCGCCCTACCTCCACGTCGAGGGTGATGTGCATGATGCGAATGCGCTTGAGTCGAGTGACACGGTACTCAAAGTGCTCACACATCCTTCGGATCTGCCGGTTGAGCCCCTGCGTGAGCACGATCCTAAACATGGTGCGGTTGAGCTGCTCGACCTCGCATGGACTGGTGACCGTGTCTAAAATAGGCACCCCCGCCCCCATCCCCCGCACGAATTCTCGCGTAATCGGCCGGTCCACTGAGACAATGTACTCCTTTTCATGGCCGTACTTGGCGCGCAGCACCTTGTTGACGATGTCGCCGTCGCTGGTGAGCAAGATGAGTCCCTCGCTGGGCTTGTCGAGCCGACCGATGGGGAAGATGCGTTTGGGGTAGCCGATGTAGTCGATAATATTGTCGGGCTCCACGCGCGTGTCGGTGGTGCACACGATGCCCACGGGCTTGTTGAAGGCGATGTAGGCGTGGGACTCCACCGGCGCGGACACCTGTCGGCCATCCACGCACACCACGTCCTCCGGGCCTATCTTGGTGCCCATCTCGGGGACCGTCCCATTGACAGTGACTCGACCATCTTGGATCCACGTGTCCGCGGCACGACGCGAACAGATCCCCACCTCGCTGAGGTACTTGTTGATCCGCGTGCGCTTGACCTCCACCATCCCCGAGATGGTACGGAATGCCCGCGGTCGGGTCATCTCATTTTAGACACGAGGCCTCGATTATTCAGGCAGACAGCCGAAACCGATAATGCAGGTGAGCCCAGGGCAGCAATTGTCATCGAGGAAGCTGCATCCACCGAACAACGGGGTACATCCGCCACCGTCGTTCATGCACTGCGACACGTCGTACTGGCAAGAGGTGGGATTGCAGCTGAGAGTGCCACCCCCGGTGAACCCAAGTGAGGTACAGGTAGCGCCGTTGAGATTTGCGCCGTCACACTGCTCTCCTTGGTCGATCGTGCCGTCTCCACAGGTTGCGCCTGCGGTGCAGTTGGACACATCGATCTGGGAGCAGCCCGAGAGACATAGCAGCGAGCCCCCCTCAAAACCCAGGGTTTGGCACGACTCCGTGCCGAAGTCCGCTCCATCACAAGCCTCCGGATCTTGCTTGGTCCCGTCGCCACAGTTGTAGCACTGCGAGGTGTCGATCTCGACGCAGTCGACGCAGGTGAGGCTCCCTTGCGGGAGATCGCCATCGGTATACGCGGCACAGTCCATCCCAAAAAAATCTTCGCCGTCACAAAGTTCAGGTTGATCCGCCATGCCATCGGTGCACATCGCGTCGCCGTCTCCGTCTCCGTCTCCGTCTCCGTCTCCGTCTCCGTCTCCCGAGTCTGTCGTCTCCGCGTTGCCGCTCGAGTCCGTACTCTCTCCGACGTCGCTCGAGGCCGTATCGGTGATTGTGGCCGCGGAGGTAGGGCTCCCCTCATCCTCACCGTTCTGCGTCAAAAACGGGTTGGTGTCAGACTCCGTATCTGCGCACCCCCCAATGCTCAATGCTGCACAAAAACCAAGGACCGCACGCTTCATAAGAGCCCGAACATAGCAGATCCACGGAGGTTCGTGACCCGCCATGGGCCACATACACACACCCTCACGAGACTTGCGCGCGGTCACGCGCGGTCACGCGCGGTCACGCCGCGTTCGGCCTAGGAGGCCTCTACCTTGAGGCTCGGCCCCGTGTCGCGATCGACCGCGTCGAGCGAGGCAACCCAGGCCCACAACGCCTTGAGGTCATCGTCGTCCATGGAATTGAGCGGCTGCCACGGCATAGGACTCCCCGGCGTGGAGGGTTTCCCTGTCCGAACGCGGGCGATGAAACCTGCTTCGTCCCATGTCTCCATTCGCAACCCCTTCCCTCCCACTGTGATATTTGGCACAACAAAGAGCGCGTCTCGATGCTCAAGCTCCAACCCCCCGCCGAGGGGTTCTCCAAAGAACTCGCCCGTCGCGAGATCACGATTGGTGTGACAACCGTAGCAATTGGCCACATTCTTGCCGAGATAGGCGCCGTATTCCTTGCTCGTCGAACGTGACACCGACGTTGGTGGAGTTTCTACGGGTGGAACAGGCTCCATGGCAAATGCGAACAGCATTATCCCCACGGGGTTGAGCGCGCGCGCGGGACGTTTCTTCTCCACGGGTTCGAGCGTGCGCAAATACGAGATGATCGCCGAGAGGTCTTCATCACTTGTATTTTGGAAGGGCATAATCGGCATGAGCATCTGACCATGCCGCCCCACGCCGTATCGCAGCGATCGCGCGATCTCTGCGTCGCTCATGCTGCCAATCCCAGAGTCCTTTGCCGAGGTGATATTGGGCGCCGGGAAACTCCCGATGGGCACCGGCACCTCAAAGCCTCCCGTGAGAGGGATCCGTTCGTTGGTCGCCTCGTAATGTTCCAGCTGTTCCACAGCACCGTGGCAGCCGGCGCAGTGCCCCGGTCCCCAGACCAAGTACTCACCGCGCGCAATCATCGCCGGATCTTGAGACGCCGAAATCGCCGGAAGCGGGACGTCTCGGACCCGGTCTGCGCGCACGGACGCGATCGCGAAGGTTCCAACCGCAAGCAAAAAAACGCCGCCGATAATCGTCAACAAGAACGTTTTTTTATACCTGTAGAGCGTAGTCGGTCCCACGCACAAAGTCATCGGCAACACGGGTCGTTTCAGCGCTCCCCCGTGCGCCAACATCTCTCATCGCTCCATGGACATCATCGGCTCGACCATCGGACGATGTTTTGGCGTATCCTCTTGGCGATGATGCAGGAGGAATCACAGCCGGCCAATCGGTGGTCACTTCGAGCCCTGCTCGCGTGGCCGATGGCGAGCGCTGCCATCGCGCTCGCCGAGGTGAGTCAATACGGCCAGTATCAATCACCGTCGGTGACGCGATGGCTGATGGCCGGATGCGTCGGATTTGTGGTCGGGCTGTGGCTCGGACTCGCTTGGACCCTGATATTTCGTATTCGACGCAGGGATGCGGCGAGACCCCCTCGCACGTCGATGGGCCCGCGGCTGCTGACGGGACTGGTCGCCGCGTGTCTCGTCACCCCGCTGCTGTTGGTAGCGTCCCGCGAGGTCCTCTCGGTATCGCGCGCCAACCCCGTAGACTTCGACGCCACCGCGCTCCGACTTTGGCGCGCGGGGCTGCTCCTCTCGGTGCCCGCGTTCGTCCTGTTGTTCTATGGGTTACTGCGGTGGGCCGAGCCACACGCAGCGAACCGTCCTCGTCTGGTCCTCGCATGCGTCGCCCTCACATGGATGGTCATCCTCGCCCATATGTGCAGCGGACCGTTTTTTATTTACCTTGGCGCGCCGATCTCATGGCTTTTATGGGCGGTCACCGCCGCTGTCATCGCCCCATGGATTCCACGAGAGGTCCCTCGGTTGTCCACGCGCTGGCGAAGCGCCGCTGCCCTGTGGGGAGCGGTCGTGATCACGAGCGTGGTTGGATGCCTCGGCCTCCATGACGACGCTACCCGCAGCCTGGTGCTCCACGACAATAAGGTCTTCCCCCCCCTCCACGCAGCGGCCACCGCCGCCTTTGACCGAGACGGAGATAGAGCCCTCGCAGAGTGGATCGGCGGCAACGACTGCGACGACGGAGACGCGACGCGCTCCGGGCTCCACGTGGAGAACCCCAACACGCCCACCGACGAGAACTGCTACGAGGGCACACCGTCCCCGACTCAAGCCCCTCCCCTCAAGACCTCGGCGCCACGACGTCCGCCAATCTTTTTGATCACAATCGACACTGTTCGAGCGGATCACCTAGAGCTCTACGGCGCCAAACGTCCGACCATGCCGGCGCTCACCTCCCTGGCCAAAAGTGGCAGATGGTTCGAGCGCGCCTACGCCCCCGCCAACCACACCTTTTTCGCGATGACGTCGCTTTTGGCGGGCCAGAGCTGCGAGCGGATGCTCGCCCCATCTAATTCTGCCCCGGCAGGCTCCCTCCGATACACGTTTTGGCTCCCGGATCGATTGCACAAGCTGGGTTACAAGAGCATCGCGTTCCGTCCACCCCTCATCATCCCAGGACGGATGCGCGCAGAGGATCTAAAGTTCGACGCCATCGACTTTGGCCCCGACGACTTTCATCCAAAACATCGCGGCACCACCGCGAAGCAGGTGGTGGACTCGGTCCTCACCTTCCTTAGGGAAAACGAGGAGCCGGCGCCATTGTTCGCGTGGGTTCACCTCATGGACCCCCACGGCGTGCATGAGGCCCACACTCGATTCAAGGGCGACACCCTCCTCGACCGCTACGACAACGAACTTTCGTGGGTCGATTTTAACCTCGCCCGACTGCTTCGAGAAATCGAAGCCCGATACGGCGACGAGGCGCTCATCATCGTCACCGCAGATCACGGGGAGGCCCTCGGTGAGCATCAAAACTACGGTCACGGTTTCACCCTCCGCGAGCCGGAGATCAAGGTGCCATTAATTATGCGCGGTCCGGGGATCACCCGGGGCGTCGAGCGACGGCCCGTGTCCGCGCTCGGGATCGTACCCACCGTACTCGATGTGCTTGGTGAGGACGTCGCGTCCTTCCCCTTGTCTTATCCGAGCCTCATTCGCGACACGCTCCCGGCGCCGGTCACCCACAACCCCGAGTACCTTTGGAACGAACAGAGGATGGAGTCCGCCATCATCATTGGACCATGGAAGTTGATTCACAGCCGCAAAAGCAACACGACGCTGCTGTTCAATCTCGACTCCGACCCCGCTGAAGTCCACAACCTGTTCGGAACTGACGCGCCCGGGGCCCCTACCCTCGATGACCTCAAAGCCGCCCACGAGGCGTTTCGCTAGCGTCTTGTCTGCTGTTGCGACGG
>JBDQGY010000140.1:0-11757 GCA_040265175.1 Nannocystaceae bacterium | reverse complement strand
GTGACGAATCCCTCGTAAGAGCCGGTTACCGACCTTCCTCGGCTATCAATGCGGATTCCAGCCTGCTCCAAATTCAAGCCGTCGAGGGGGTCACCTCTGCGGCTGTGGCTCCCTCGGGGGGCCTGCTCTCCGGTCAGGTGGCGTGGATCGATCTGCTCCAAGGCGCACACGAAGACATCGTCTTCGCCCCGAGCGTCGCCGTCGATGGCCGCCTCGGCCAAACGGTCGCAGGCTCAAGAGCGGCGACGATCGCCTCGCTTCGAAAAACCCTCCAAGACGCGCGCGTGCTCCGTAGCCGCGGCAGCGCATACGAGCGCCGGCAGCTTCGCGATCTCGCCGCCGACGCGGCTGACCTTGAGGCCCTCTTCCCAGTTCTCGATGGCAAGATCCCCTTGACCTTGACCGCCAACCGCGCGAGCGACCTGCTCGCCGCCGTCGCGCTCGCAAAGGAGTTCGATCTTGAGCTCGTCCTGCTCGGGGGCGCCGAAGCCTGGAAGGTGCGAGACGTGCTCGCGGCAGCTGGCGTCATCGTCGTGGTGCAGCCCTCTTCGAACCTGCCGCAGAGTTTTGAGTCCCTCGGTAGCCGCCTCGAAAACGCCGCGCTCCTCCACGAGGCGGGCGTGAAGGTCGGTATCGCCGTCCTCGGCGACACACACAACGTCCGGAACGCCCGGCAAGAGGCGGGGATCGCCGCGTCCTACGGGCTTCCGCGAGATGCCGCCATCGCCGCGGTGACCCAGGTCATCGCAGAGGCCTACGGGATGCAGGAATCCCACGGCTCCTTGCACGCAGGAAAGATCGCCAACCTCGTCGTGTGGTCGGGCGATCCCTTGGAGCTCTCAAGCTGGCCAGAGGCGGTGATCATTCGCGGCGCCAAGATCCCGCTGATCTCCCGACAATCGGAATTGCGCGACCGCTACCTTCAGCGGCTTCGCGCACAATGACGGCAGCCCGCGAGCGCCTCACCCCGCGGCGTTATCATCCTCAAATGATGCGAATCTGCGTTCGATCGCGGCGAAGAGTTCATCCGCCCGACACGGCTTATGGATCACCCGCTCCTCCCCTAACTCGATGAGGAATTCGGAGAGCCGGCTCTCCGAGCTCCCGCCGGTACAAAACACCATTTTATCCTGTATGTCAGACCGTCCGGCCTCCCCTTGCAGCTCATAGATCGCGCGACCATCCATGTCCGGGAGCTGAAGATCACACACGATCACCGCGTACGGACCCCCCTCCGTGATTCGCTGGAGGGCCTCCTCGCCCGTCGCGGCGCTGTCGACCTCGAACCGTCGTGCCAACATCATGGTGAAGACGTCACGAATCAACTCGTCATCGTCGATGAGTAGAATCCGAGGTGACGGAGAGGTGGTCATCATCTTTGCGATCCTAAGAACGCGCGTGTATGGGAACACACAACACCGAACGATTTCAATGATGAATCGCTGGTATCGTGCCCGTAGTGATGCAGCCTCCACAGCTTGACCTCTCCCACGCGGAGCGGGGAGACCTCTCGCGCGCGATCTTGCAACTTGTCGACGAGCACCTCTCCATGCTCGACGCCCAGCGCACCGGCGGCCTCGGCGAGGCGAGGTCGTTTGAGCGCGCTCGTGCGCTTCAACTCCCGATCTCCGACGACCCGATCGACGGAGGGCTCGCAAAGATTCAAGATGTCCTCCGACAGGGAATTGAGGCGAGCTTACCCACCTCGGGCGCGGGCTATCTCGCGTACGTCCCCGGCGGCGGCCTCGTCGCCTCCGCCTTCGCAGATCTTTTCAGCGACACCGTCAACCGATTCACCGGGCTCGCCTCCGCGGCCCCATTGTTCTGCCGACTCGAGGCAGATGTGTTGTCGTGGCTGGCAGCGGAGTTCGGTTACGGCACAGCGGCCCGCGGCTTGCTCACCAGCGGTGGTTCCATGGCCAATTTTAACGCGGTGGTGACAGCGCGAGCCGCGAAACTGAGCGAAGCGACGGACCTGAGGACCGTGACCGTCTACACCTCCTCTCAAGTTCATCACAGCGTCGAGCGGAGCGTAACCCTGGCTGGCATCCCACGAAGCGGCGTGCGCACGGTCCCCGTCGACGCAGAAATGAGGATGGACCCCGTCGCGCTCACGGCGATGGTCCGCGAGGATCGAGCCAAGGGGCGCCTCCCGTTCCTAGTCCTCGCTTCCGCGGGGACTACGAACACGGGCGCGATCGACCCCCTGAATGAGCTCTCCGATGTGTGCTCCAATCACGATCTCTGGCTGCACGTCGACGGCGCTTATGGCGGCGCCTTCGTCTTAAGCCATGAGGGCAAGCGCAGGCTCGCTGGGATCGAGCGCGCCGACTCCATCGTCTTCGATCCCCACAAGGGGATGTTTCTCCCCTACGGCACTGGCTGCTTGCTGGTGCGAGAGGGACGGCACCTGAGAGAGGCCCACCGCGAATCAGCGGAATACCTTGAAGACTTCAAGCACGGAGATGACCAGCGGATCCCGAGCCCAACCGAGTACGGACCCGAACTCAGCCGCGACTTTCGGGGCCTGCGCATCTGGCTCCCGTTGATGCTCCATGGGGCGAAACAATTTCGAGACGCGCTCTCTGAAAAACTGGTGCTCGCCGAGATGTTGTGGAAGGGCGCGCGACGGCTGCAAGAGGAGGGAGCCGATCTTGAGGTGTGTGGAGCGCCCCAGCTCAGCACCGTCACTTTTCGCCGACCGCCACGTGAAGGCGAGACGCAGGAAGAGACCGACCGGCGAACCACCGCCTTGCTGGACCACATCAACGAATCGGGGCAGGTGTTCTTGTCGACTACCCGGTTGCCGACCCCAGAAGGCCCTCGTCTCACCGTGCGCGCCTGCATCCTCAGCTTCCGCACCCACGCGCGGGAGATCGAGGCGCTCCTCGAGCTGCTCCGGCAGCCAGGACTATCGGAGCGCCGCCCCGAGATCTCATGACAACCTGCATGGAATACTCGCCGCGAGGCCGTCGCACGCGCTGGTCGGTTTTTGTGTCTGTGGCCTTGTGGGCGAGTGTGATCATCCCGCGCGACAGCCTCGCGGCGCGCCACGCCTCCACGGGACCTCAGCCTGCGGCGCCCACCCTCCCCGAGGGACTCATCCCACCGACGCTGGAGGGTACGATCTCCCTGGAGTATCCCGCGGAGTTGGCGACCCTCGACGCACCACCCGAGGGCGAGATTGCCCTGCGTGTTGTGATTGGTGTGCGCGGCTCGCCTGTCGAGGTGACAGTGACCCGAGGGCTCCATCCACAGCTCGACGCCCTGGCGACAGGGGTGGTGCGCGCGGCGACCTTCATCCCTGGGACCTACCAGGGCACGCCCGTTGAGGTCGCCATCGAAATCAATATCCCGGTGTACGCCCCCGCGTCGGCTCCTCCTGGGGCCCCCGCCGCGACGAGCACCGAGCCTGCGGGAGCGACCCCGTCGAGCGTTGCGAGGGTCGACGAGAGTCCGACCAGCGCCGACCCGCTCACGCGAGCAACCTCGACGCCCCCGAGGACCGATCCCCCGACGATTCAAGGGGAGGCCCCACTCCAAGGGCGAGTCTTTGAGGCCGCGTCTCGGCGCCCCCTGTCAGGGGTGACCATCGTCGTCGCGCCCGCAGACCCGGAGGACGAGATCGGACGAGTCCGCACCCTTCGGGTGAGCCCGGAGGAGGCCGCCGTGCAGGTCACGTCAACTTTTGAGGCGGTCACGGACGCAGAGGGGCGCTTTCATTTTCAAGAGGTTCCCACAGGCAAGATTCGCGTGGTCGCCGTCGCCTCCGGGATGCGACGCGTGGAGTGGATCGAGACCCGTGAGGCCGACGAGGCCCTCAGCGTCCGGTACTTCCTTGAACCAGATGGAGGACCCCGCTACCGCACCGTCGTCGAGGACGGCGTCGATCGGGAAGAGATCGGCCGAAAGACCTTGAGCATCGCGGAGGTCGCGACGCTCCCGGGAGCGCAAGGCGACGCCCTCCGCTCCATTCAGGCACTCCCGGGCGTCGCGCGCCCGCCCTATGGCGCCGGCCTGCTCGTCATCCGTGGCGCCGCCCCCTTCGACTCCGCCGTCTACCTCGCGCAGCACGGGATCCCCCTCGCGTTTCACTTCGGTGGCCTCTCCACTGCGGTCAACAGCGACGTCCTTGAGTCGGTGTCCTTTGTGCCAAGCAATTTCGACGTCCGCTGGGGCAACGCCATCGGCGGTGTCGTCTCCGTTCAGCCACGCAAGGGACGCCGCGACGGCGTCCATGGCTACGTCGACTTCGACCTCATCGACGCCTCCGTGCTGCTCGAGGGACCCCTCCATAAGGGCAGCTTCCTCGCGAGCGTCCGGCGCAGCTACATCGACGCGATCTTGCCCCTGGTGCTCCCCGAGGACGCGCTCCAGTTGACGCGCGCCCCTCGCTATTGGGACTACTCGCTGTTCCTCGATCATCCGCTCGGACCCGGTGACTTGAGCGTCCGATTCTTGGGTGGCGACGACCAATTCGAGTTCCTCGCCTATGATCCCAACGACGTCGACATCGACGACCGCAACCGCAGCGGCGCGCGGGCGTTCGTGCACCGCGCGGACCTGGCGTGGAACGTCAAACACAACGGCTGGGTGTTCGACATCTCACCGTCCGTGCGATACGAGCTCGGCCGCGGACAAAGCGGTGGCGCCTTTGACCTGCTCGTTGATCGCAAGGCCATCACCGGGCGCGTGTCGCTCAAAGGTCCCCTCTCTCGACGCACGAGCCTGGAGATCGGCAGCGAGAGCTATCTCCTTTGGTACCGGGTCAACGCCGTCTCCGCGCCGATCCAAGGCTCCGCGGTCCCCGGGGGTGAGAGCTTGCTAGGCCCCACGACCCCCGGGTCGCTCGAGGACCAACAAGTTGAGGATCTGAACGCGTTCTCGTCCACGCTCGCGGTGTACGCCTCCGCCACGCTCGGCGAAGGCACGCGCGTGCGCGTCGTCCCGGGGGTTCGGATCACACGCTGGGGTTTTCCGATGAATCGCGTGCGCGCCGATCCTCGCGTGCGTATGATCTGGGACGCCACCGACGAGTTCAGCGTGCGCGTCGGCGCCGGGCTGTTCTCCCAAACCCCGGTGTTTCAAGATCTCACCCCCGCCTTCGGAAACCCCGATCTCTCGCCGTTGCGGGCCGCCCACACCAGCCTCGAGTTTTTTTCCCGACTCCCCCACGAGCTCGAACTCACGGTCTCTGCCTTCTTCAACTCCATGTGGGACCTCCCGGCCCCAACGGACGAAATCTCTCTCGACACGGATGGCACCACCTCACCCGTGCGACTGCGAAGTGATGGTGTCGGGCGCGTCTATGGGGCGGAGGTCCTGCTGCGAAAACGTCTCACCAAGTCCCTCGTGGGCTGGGTGAGCTACACCTTGTCCCGGAGCGTCCGCGCCTGGCCCACCGACCCCAGGTGGGTCCCCTATGACTATGACCAAACCCACGCGGTCTCTGCCCTGGCCGCCTTTGTGCTCCCTCGGAACTGGCGCATCGGAGGGCGATTCCGCCTCACCTCGGGGAACCCCACCACCCCGATCACCTCGGCCATCTTCGACGGGAGTACCGGCGCCTATACGCCAATTGAGGGCCCGCGGAACAGCGACCGCCTCCCTATCTTTCATCAGCTCGATCTGCGGGTGGACAAGCAATTTTATTGGCGCTACTTGAAGCTCAACCTCTACCTTGATCTTCAAAACAGCTACAACCGCGCGAACGTTGAGTTTTGGAGCTACGCCTACAACTACCAGCAACGGGCGCCCATACGGGGTCTCCCGATCCTTCCGTCGCTCGGTGCGCGCCTCGAATTCTAACCCCTGCGACACCCGCCATCACCACGAGGACCCCTGGTCCGAGCGACCCGTCCCGGGGCGTCATTGACCCGAGCGGCGATACGAGAGGTAGGGATACCCCTGCAACAAGCCCAGCGCCCAGTTCTCGCCCAGGGTCGTCTCGTGGTCCAGGTGACGCTCGCGAATAAGGCTCGTCATCCCTTCTCCATCCCAGTCCATGGACTCGAGCATGTCGAGGTTGGTCACGCCGCGCTTCACCTCAACCACCACATCTTCAAGCTCAAACATCTCGCTCCCGGTCACCACGGGGTCGCTGCTGCGGTTTCGCACCACGACCTCGTGACACCGGCCGAAGAGGTTGTGTCGGTTCCCCAAGGAGTCTTGATACGCTCCCACCATGAAGAATCCGAGGTAGTATTTCGCATCTCCGCGCTCGCGACGGATGAGGGGCAGACACGGCAAGTTCTCATCGGGGTGCGCGAAGGTGGAGACGCAGCCATCGCTGTCGCAGGTGATGTCTACGAGCCGCGCGTTGACGTTCGGCCGATCCCCATGGCGTGACAGCGGGGCCACCGGGAACACTTGATCCACGCTCCACGTATCCGGGAGTGACTGAAAGATCGAAAAGTTAACGATGTACTTTGACTGCGCGCGCGCCAAGTACTCGACGATCTCTTCGGGGGGATGTCGAAACTGGCGCAGAAGGCCCTTGCAGCGCTCGCGAATTTGGCCGAACAGGGCCTCTGCGCTCGCCCGGTCCTCAAGCGACAGGTAGCCCCGAGAGAACAGCTGCAGCGCCTCATCACGAAAGTCGATGGCATCGTGAAAATACTCTTCGAGGTTCTTGACGGAGATGTGGCTGGCCGTCTCGCGCAGCTGCGTGATAAGCCGATGCTCTTCCGCAGAGGGATCGGGAATCGGCAAGAGCTCCCCTTGGACCTCGCGCATGTCCGCGACGACGACCGCGTGGTTCGCGACCAGCACCCGCCCACTCTCTGTAAGCAGCGTGGGATGCGGAAGCTCGGTCTCCTTCGCGAGTTCCATCAGCTCGTACACAACCTGACTCGCGTACTCGTCAAGCGAATAGTTGGCGGATGAGGGGTACGAGGTCCGGCTGCCGTCGTAGTCAACGCCCACGCCGCCCCCGAGATCGAGATACCGCAAACTCGAGACGCGCGCGCGCAGCGACGCCCAGAGCTGTACGCCCTCTCGCACGGCGTCTTTAATCCGTCGAATCTGCGTAATCTGCGAGCCGATGTGGAAGTGAATGAGCACGAGGAGATCGCGGAGGTCGTGCGAGGCGAGCGTGCGCTCCACCTCGAGCATCTCATTGGTGGAGAGTCCAAACTTCGCGGTCTCGCCCCCTGAACTCTGCCACTTCCCCGATCCGCGGGAATAGAGCTTGGCCCGCATCCCGAGCCTTGGGCACGCGAGCCACGGCATCTCCGCCCGCACCTCCAAAAAGCGTCGCACCTCTCGCACCGACTCCAACACAATGACGACTTCATGACCGAGTTCCGCCGCGTGGAACGCCATGCGCATGAATTCGCGATCCTTGAACCCGTTGCACACTAGAGGCACGTTCGGCCGCACCGCCTGCGCCATCGCGAGCAAAAGCTCCGGTTTGGAGCCCGCTTCTAATCCGTAGTGTCGTGGATCTCCCGCGCTGAGCACCGCATCCACCACGCTGCGTCGCTGATTCACCTTCAGCGGGAACAACCCGATATGTCCGCCCGTAAATCCATTCTCAGTGGCTGCGGTTTCAAACGCCGCGTGAAGTGACTCCATCTGCTGCTCCACCATCTCCGGGAAGCGGATGACAAAGGGAGTCTGGATGCCGCGGCGATCGAGCTGCTGGGCGAGACGCTCAAGATCCACGGGGTCCCGGCCTGGCGCGAGAAACTCGAGGTGACCGTCATCGTTCGCACGCAAGAAGTCCTTGCCCCAACGATCGGCGCCATATCGCTTCAGCGACGCACCGAGAATTCGGCGATGAGCGTCAATGTCTCGACAGCGAGCGTCCGCGTCCTCTGACTCAGCGGAAGTTCCAATCGTCGCTCGGCTGTCATCAGGGGGGTTCATGGAGGCCATATTCTGCCCATGAATCGCGCTCGGCGTAAATCGGCACGCAGCTTGCTTCAATGAGAACCTGACCGTGTTTCGAAGAGTGCTCCACCACGTCAGGCCCACGCACTTGCTCCTCGCAGCATGCGCGATGTGCGCGCCCCTGCAAGTCCAGGCGTCCTCCAGCCACCGGGTCTCGCAGGTCCGCCAAGTCGACCCGACCCGGGCTCCCGTCGTGCCAATGAAAAATCTCCACTCTGGGGAACAGCTTGAGCTTCGACTCTTCGACTCCGACGGCGCGCTCCGAACCGAGGCGCTCACCGAGCTTCGCCGCTT
This sequence comes from Nannocystaceae bacterium, assembly GCA_040265175.1. Taxonomy (GTDB): domain Bacteria; phylum Myxococcota_A; class Polyangia; order Nannocystales; family Nannocystaceae; genus JAAZXR01. The sequence goes on along the minus strand of JBDQGY010000140.1, from coordinate 3,570 downwards.
TCTTCGCTGCGCGCGAACCGGGGTGGATCACCCCATCCACTGGCGACTCACCACGCTCCTCGTCGCCCTCGCTGGCCACTTCCCAGGCAAGAACTTTACCGTCGTCTCCGGCTATCGGGATCCCAGCATCAACCGAAGCGGCCACCGAAGCAATCACACGCGAGGCCGCGCCATCGACCTACGCATTGAAGGAGTTCCAAACCGTGTCCTCCGAGATACGATCCAGCTCTCCTTTGGCGGTGTGGGCGTGGGCTATTACCCCAACAGCAGCTTTGTCCACATCGACATCCGACCGCACGCGGCCCAGTGGATCGACTTCTCCGGTCCGGGTCAACGCGCATGTTACTCCAAGAGCGTCACCCGCGATCTCACGGACGGCACAGCAGAGCGCCTCTCCTACGAGCAAGCACGCGCCCGGGGCTGCAAGTAACGCGGACGACTCAAGCGCCGCTAGAACCGACCCGTGAGTACCAGCCCGCCGCCACCGCGCTGAAACGACGGCCCCGCGGAGAGCCCCATCGCCTTGCGCTTCTTGGCACCCAACACGATCATCGTAACGCCCGATGCGAGCAGCACTCCACCGAGCGCGCCCAGCGTCACCATGACTGGCAAGGTGTAATAGCCCGCGCCCGAGGCCACATCGACCTCGTTCTCGCCCGCGGGCTTGTTGGGATCAGTCTCGGTGCTCGGACCGTCAAAGCACTTGATCGGCGCTCGACTCACGGGCGAAAGCGGCAAGCTGTCGGGGCAAGACATCACAAAAAAGGAGGCGCCGATGGCACTCGCTGCGCCCGCAGCCGACAACAGGATGCCGATGCTGATCATCTTCTTGCCGTCCATACCCGCGCCCTTGTCTGAAAACCGCAACCGTGGGGTCTCAAGAGCGAGAGGTGCCGCCTCCTCGGACTGCGGCCCGGGGCTCGCGTCGGTTCGCGGCGCCGCGTAGGCGGGAGCAGCGGCGAGGGTGACAGCAAAAGCAGTGAGCGCGGCGGTCGAGCGAACAAGCATCATCTGGGAGTCTGATTGACTCCGGCGTCGAACACAACATGCGCCCCGTGGGCTCCCAACAGAGAACGCGAAGATCGCGCATATCGGTGTGGGTCCCGTGCGGGCTGCCCTCGCCCCCCAAATAACCCTGGAAATTCCAATCGTTGCTCCAAAAACGCCCCCGGCCCGGGAGCAGACGGCGCGAGATTCGCCGCGCCGAATCAAGACAGCCGCGCCGCCGCTCGTGTTCAGGACCGACGCCATCCCATGCAGGGCGCCGTCGCGGTCCTTGAGCCGCGGCCGTGGACGCACGCTGCCATCGCCCTTGAGGCAGCCCGGTCAGGTGGCCCGGACGCCGGTAAGATCTCGACGTGAAAGGCGGGTCCACCGGTCGCCCAGCCGGAGCGCTGCGGCGTCGCGGTACCGGCGCAGCGGCGCTCGAGCCCCTCGCCTGCTCGCCGTCACTGCGGTCCCCCTATGGAGAGGACATGAACGGCGGTACTGTGCCGTCGGTGGCTTCGTACCAGTACATCTACAGCATGCAGGGGCTCTCGAAGGTCTTCCCGGGCGGTAAGGAAGTCTTGAAGTCCATCCATCTTCAGTTTCTTCCCGGCGCAAAAATCGGCGTGCTCGGCTCCAACGGTGCGGGAAAAAGCACGCTTTTGCGCATCATGGCGGGTGAGGATCGCGAGTACCAAGGCGAGGCGCGCGCCGCCGACAGCGTCCGCATCGGCTACCTCCCGCAAGAGCCCGAGCTCGATCCAAACAAGACCGTCCTCGGGAATATCGAGCAAGCGGTGGCCCCCATGCGCGCGATCCTCCAGGAGTTCGAAGAGGTGAATATGGCGTTCGGCGAGGTCACAGACGACGACGCCATGAATCAACTCCTTGAGCGTCAATCCAAGCTCCAAGACCAAATCGACGCGGGCAATGGATGGGAACTAGAGCGGGTGCTCGAGACCGCCATGGACGCGCTCCGCTGCCCCCCTAGCGACTCTGAGGTGACCCACTTGTCGGGCGGAGAAAAACGCCGCGTCGCCCTGTGCCGCCTGCTCCTCGAGCGACCCGACCTGTTGCTGCTTGACGAGCCGACCAACCACCTCGACGCGGAGAGCGTCGCGTGGCTTGAGCATCACCTCCACGACTATCCCGGCACCGTTGTCGCCATTACCCACGATCGCTATTTTCTCGACAACGTAGCGGGGTGGATCCTCGAACTCGACCAGGGGCGGGGGATCCCGTGGGAAGGCAACTACTCCTCGTGGCTCGACCAAAAGAAAAAGCGGCTCGAGCTTGAGGAGAAAAAAGAGTCGCACCGGCAACGTACGTTGGCCCGGGAGTTGGAGTGGATCAGCATGACGCCCAAGGCGCGGCAGTCGAAGAACAAGGCCCGCATCCGGGCTTACGACCAGCTCTTGTCCGCATCCAGCCAGCGAGACAAAGACACCACCGATATCCACATTCCCTTCACGCGCCGGCTCGGGGACGTGGTCGTAGAGGCCAATAAGCTCCGCAAGGCCTTCGGTGACAAGCTGCTCATCGAGGACCTCTCCTTCATGCTGCCGCGCGGCGGCATCGTCGGAGTGATCGGGCCCAACGGCGCCGGCAAGACCACGCTGTTCCAGATGATCACCGCCCAAGATCAACCCGACGACGGCGCCATGCGAACGGGGGAGACTGTCGATCTCGCGTATGTCGATCAAAGCCGCGACGCCCTCGACCCCGAAAAATCCGTGTGGGAGGAGATCACTGGGGGCGCGGAGACCATTGAACTGGGCAGCCACTCGATGAACTCGCGCGCGTACGTCGGCAGGTTCAACTTTAATGGCGCCGCCCAACAACAGACTGTGGGTACCCTCTCCGGAGGTCAACGGAACCGCGTCCACCTCGCGAAGCTCCTCCGCCGCGGTGGCAACCTGCTGCTGCTCGACGAGCCCACCAATGATCTCGACGTCGACACCCTCCGCCACCTTGAAGAGGCCCTCGTCCAATTCCCCGGATGCGCCGTGGTGATCAGCCACGATCGCTGGTTCCTCGACCGAATTGCCACACACATCCTCGCCTTCGAGGGCGATTCCAAGGTCACCTGGTTTGAAGGCAACTACGCCGACTACGAGGCCGATCGAAAACGTCGTCTCGGCGACGATGCCCTCGTTCCCAAACGCATCAAGTACCGCAAACTCACCACCTGAGCTTACGCAAGCCGGGAATTCACAGACCAGCACACCATGAGACGTCTCCCCTCCTCCCTCTCTTTTGCGACACTCCTCGCCTTCGCCATGCCCGGCATCATTGGGTGCGACGATCCGACCTCGGTCAAAGTTCCTGGTCCGCGGGCCATCAAATACGCCAAGGTCGAGTTGTCCGCCAACGCCCTGGAGCGCTCCTTGGGCGGCACCGTCCGCGCCGTCGCGAGCGCTCCGTTGAGCTTCGGCGTCGGCGGCACCCTGCAAGAGCTCAACGTGGACGTCGGCGACACCGTCACCCAGGGCCAAACTCTCGCGAAGCTCGACGACCGGCCGTTCCAGCTCAACGTGCGGGCCTCTGCCGCGAGCGCGGAGAAAGCCAAGGCCGCGGCGAAGG
>JBDQGY010000139.1:0-11758 GCA_040265175.1 Nannocystaceae bacterium | reverse complement strand
GCGTGGATGGTGGGCGGCGACGACAGTGACCGTGACGATATTCGTCGCCGGAGCGAGCGCCGGATGCCCATCAGACGCGGAGCAAGACCAGACGCCGGTGGACCTCGTGGTCCTCGACAATCGCGACGCGTGGGTCGAGATCGCCGACGCGGCCAGCGATCCCTTCGCAGACCACCGACCCGCGACGGTCGGGTGCATCGACGCCACGTGGATCGCCGAGGCAGGCAGCCTCGAGCTCTCCACCGACCTTTGCAAGTACATCGGACTCGAGCAGCCTTCGCTGGCGCCCCTCACCGCGGGCGACACCATTCACCTAGAGGTGTTTCACTTTGACTTGACGGCCCCGAGCCCCACGCAAGCACACTGGGCCATCGCCATCGGGGACGAGGTGTTATGGTCGATGAGCCCGCCCGTACCGAGCGCCGCCGGCTACTTCAGTGAAGACATCGTCATCGCATCGGACCATCCTCAGGGGACACCGGTCGTTGTGCACCTGCACAACCACGGCCAAAACACCTACGGGGTAAAGCGATTGCAGCGGTTGTGAGTCCCGCTAGAGGCTCCATTGGGCCCCGTCTCCGGTGTCTCGAATCTTGACCTCGAGCGCGCTCAATTCTGCCCGCAGCTCATCCGCACGGGAGAAATTCTTGGCGAGGCGCGCGGCCACGCGCTCCTCCATGAGTCGTTCCACGTGCGCGACATCGAGTCCCACCCTCGCCGCCTTGAGGTCTCGGCGTGCGAGCAGCCACGCCTCGGGATCATCACCGAACAGTCCAAGCATCGCGCTGACGTCGCGCATCCTCTCCACGAAGGCCTGCAATGTTTTCCACCGCGCTGACTTCGAGACCCCCTTGGCGGAGGCGAGGAGTCGATTGGCGGTGGCGAGCGGCTCACTGATCTCGGCGAGCGCCGCCGCGCTGTTGAGGTCGTCGTGCATGGCTGCGTCCACCCGCTGCACCATCCCCGCCACCGTCAGGTCGACCTCCGAGTCGGGCGCCGAGTCCTGCGACTTCGCGGTCGCCAAAAATGTGCCCGCAGCAAGCAGCGTCTCATAAATATAGGCGAGCCGATCGTCCGCGTCTTCCAGACCGGGGAAGCGCACCTGCTGTCGAAGCTCCTCCGGCGTGGCCTTCGCGTTGCAGTCATCACACGTCCCTCGCTCCTGCGCCGCCCTCGGCATGGGGGCGCCGCACGCTGGACACAGCACCTCCACGTCAAAGTTGATTGGGCTGCGATAGTGAACCCCAAGCAGGAAGCTCCGGATCACCTCCGGCGCGTACAGCTGCATCACATCGCGAATTGTGAAGAAGTTCCCTAGGCTTTTCGACATCTTCTCGCCCTCGAAATTCACGAACCCGTTGTGGGCCCAGTACCTCGCAAACGAACCCTCGCCATGCACTCCCTGGGACTGAGCGATCTCATTTTCATGGTGCGGAAAGATCAGATCGCGGCCGCCGGTGTGGATATCGAAGGTCTCGCCGAGGTGTTTGCACGACATGGCGGAGCACTCAATGTGCCAACCGGGGCGTCCCTGGCCCCACGGACTCCCCCACGACACCTCCCCCTCCTTCGCCGATTTCCACAGGGCGAAATCCATGGGAGACTCTTTGCGCTCGTTCACTTCCACGCGAGCGCCCGCCTGCATGTCCTCGAGGCTCCGCTTGGACAGCGCCCCATACGGACCGAATCGACCCACGCGGTAGTACACGTCGCCGTCAACCGCGTAGGCGTAGCCCGCCGCCTCCAGCGCCGCAACCATATCCACGATCTCTTGAATATGCTCGGTCACCTTGGGAGCGACGTCCGGCGCGACCACGTTCAACCGCGCCATGTCCTCGCAGTAAGCCTCCAAGTATCGCTCTGAGATCTCACTTGGTGGGACTCCCTGCTCCGCTGCGCGGATGATAATTTTGTCGTCGACGTCGGTGAAGTTCTTCACAAATCGGACCTTCACCCCCCGGTAGCGAAGATACCGTACGAGCAAGTCTGGCATCACCGCGGCGCGGGCGTGGCCGATGTGGCTCATATCGTAGACCGTCGGCCCACAGCAATATACGCCCGCCGTACCGGGCACCAGCAACTCAACGGGGCGTTTGGTCCCCGTCATCGTGTCGTAGATGACGACCGGCGCTTGGGAGGTCTCGTTCACCATGGGAGGGAGTGTGCTACAGGTCGTCTGCGAACGCTACCACCTCCTTTTCGGCTTTTCGCGCCAGTATTTTTGGTACTCTCGCGACGATGGCTGGACTACTCGAATACAACGCTACCTTGGAATCACGGGAAGACTTCTCGGATGTGCTCTCCACGTTCAGAGTCGTCCCCGACGAGCCGATCGCCCCGGAGGACGCGCGCGCCTTTGTGCCGGGTCAATACATGACGCTAGGCCTCAACAACGAAGACAACGCGGATCTTGGCAGCGTACGGCGCCCCATGTCTATCGCCTCCGCCCCTCATCAACGGGAGACGCTCGATTTTTATATTCGTTACGTCTCCAGCCCCGCGTCTGACAACCCCCTGACCCACTTACTCTGGAAGTTGAAGCCGGGCGACAGGCTCTACATGCGAAACCGCCCCGCAGGGAAGTTTACGGTGGACGACACCATCGGCACTGAAGACCCACGCACCTGGATCTACGTCGCCGCCGGCACTGGGCTGGCCCCGTTTACGAGCATCGTCTTTGACGACGCGCACAGCAACCCCAGCCGTTCACTGTCCCGCCACGTCATCATGCACGGATCGAGCTACGACCACGAGCTCGGGTACCGGACAGAGTTGGAGGCGCTCGCCAAGGAGCGCGAGCTCAGGTATCTGCCCTCCGTCAGCCGACCACAACATTGTCCCAACTGGTCCGGCGCCAACGGACGGGTGGAGGACTTCTTCAAGGCCGAGCGCCTCGCGGACACAGAGCACCGCATGCAGATGCCAGAGGGCAGCTTGACCCCCGAGAACACCGCGATCTTCATCTGCGGTCTCAACGGCACCATTCAGCAGACCATTGAGCGCCTCCTGCCGCGGGGCTTCATCCCTGACAACCGACGCATCAAGCGTGCGCTCGGGGTGGAAGAGCTGCCCTCCTCGATCTTCTTTGAACAATACGACAACGAGCCCATCGTCGACATCAAGAATGAAGACGAGGTGGCGCGCTTGAAGGCGCTCCTCCCCTCCGCCTAGGAGCGGGTGACATTCAGATGGGGACGCCCTTCGGCGTCTCGGCCGATATTGATCTCCCACGGGCGACAGCAAACCGCGCAATCTTCCACGAGCGTCCCGTGACTTGTGGGATCGATAAACACCTCAACGCGCGCAAAACAATGCGGGCATGTGACATCAAAAACATCCTCGTAGCCCTGTTCAACAACACTCTCCTCCATCGGTGACCTCCTACCCACTGAGTGTCACGCCAGGCAAAGAAAATCGCAACTGGCTCCGTGTCCGGCTCCGCTGACTCCAAGCGCGCTCGCCCCTCCTCCATCGGAAGCCGCGGTGAACGCTGGAAAAAATAGCGGCGCCACCATCGCCGGTGACGCTGGCATGAAAAATATTGTGCTTCGGGGCCGGCTTCCGCCGCGCAGACTTACCTTCCGTTCCGAGATGGCGTAGCGTGCGGCGTGCCCATCGCTCGTCACTGGATTCGAAGCACCCCCACCGCGTGGGTCCTCTCCCTCAGCATGGTTGCCTCAGTCACCGGCGCCTCCTTGGCCTCGCTGTCCGCGAACGCCTCTCCCCCCGCTCCTGGCTTGGCGTCAGCACCGGCGGACAACGTGCCTGAGGTCTACAACGGCGTGCCGGTCGAAACCTGCGCGTGGCCCACGGTGGTCGCCGTCACTGGCGGCGGCCTTTGTACAGGAACCCTCATCCACCCCGAGCTGGTCGTCTACGCGGCCCACTGCGGCGGAGGTCAGAAGAGTTTGCGATTCTCCACGACCTCTGGGGGCGATGGATTCTCGGTGCTCGGCACCTGCACGACCAACCCGGACTACGCGGGCGTCACTGATGTCGAACACGACTGGGCTTTTTGTCGCCTCAGCCAACCGGTGAATATCCCGATCACTCCCGCCATGCACGGATGCGAGATGGACCTGCTCAAGCCCGGCGTCGAGATCGCGCTCATCGGCTTTGGTGGCTCCAACAACGGCGGCGCAGGGACGAAGCGCTGGGCCTTAACCCCGCTGTCTGCGATCAGTCTCGAGAACAACGCCTCTAGCGTCGGGACCGGAGCCGGTGACGCCTCCATCTGCCCGGGTGACTCAGGCGGACCGGCGATGCTGCAATTCGAGGACGGCAGCTGGCACGCGTTCGGGATCGCCTCCACCCTCAGCACGACCTGCGGGAGCAAGGGGGACCACTCGTTAATCTCCGGCGCCATCCCGTGGATTGAAGCAACCTCGGGGCTCGACGTTACTCCCTGTCATGACACCGAGGGCAACTGGGACCCCGGGCCGACCTGCGGAGACTTTCATATGGCCGGCGCGACCCCCTATGGATCTTACGATGACGGATGCACGGGCGCGGCGCCCATCTCCGGCGACTCGAACAGTTGTGGTCCCGCGCGCGGCACCCCCGTCGAGACAGACCCACCGACGGTGTCCATCGTGTCTCCCGAGACGCCCTTGGTCGTCGACCCCGGGACCTTTGTACCCTTTGAGCTCGTCGCCGATGACGGCGACGGCTGGGGCGTCACACGCGTCGCCCTGGAAATCGACGGCGAAGTGTTTGAGGAGTTTTGGGACACCGAGGCACCGTGGAGCTTCGCCGGAGCCAAATTTGCCCAAGGCGTCTACGAAATCCGAGGGGTGGCGGAGGACCCATGGCAAAATCGAGGATTCTCAGAGCCCGTGATGATCTACGCCGGTGTAGCCCCGCCGGACGATGACGGGGGCGAGGGGGGCACCGACACGGAGGGTGCCCTCGACGACTTCGCCGACGAGGGATGCGCCTGCGCGGCTGGTCCGACTGACGGCGGCGGAGACGACCTGTGGGCGCTGCTGCTGGTGTGTCTCCTCCCGGGAGCGTCGCGGCGCCGACGCGTCTTGGTCGCGCGGGCCTGACCCGAGCGCCTCACCTTGAGAATACGCAGACGGTTTTGTGATTCACGAATTCACGGATCCCCGCGCGCCCCAGTTCTCGCCCGTAGCCTGAGTCCTTCACTCCGCCGAAGGGTAACCGTGGATCGGAACGCACAAAATCCCCGAGGAAGCACGCGCCCGCCTGAATGTTCCGCGTGAAGTCGACCCGCTCCTCTTCGCTGCCGCCGAGCAGGCACGCTCCGAGACCGAAGCTCGTTCGGTTCGCGAGCGCGAGGGCCTCGCCATAGTCTTCGACACTCGTGACGCTCACCACGGGTCCAAACACCTCCTCGTCAAATGCCGTCATCCCGGGACCTACGTTGGTCAAGAGGGTCGGCGGATACCATGCACCCGGGCGATCCGGCACGCGACCACCGAGGACGCAGCGCGCACCTTGAGAGAGCGAGGAGGCGACTTGCCGGGCCACCTCGTCTCGGAGGTCAATCCGAGCCATGGGGCCGATCCTGGTGGTGACGGCCTGCGGGTCTTCGAGCGCCCACGTCGTCATCTCTTTGACCAGCGCGTCGACCAAATCGTCATGCATCGACTTCTGCACGATGACTCGTTTTGCCGCGATGCAGGACTGCCCTGCGTTCGCCATGCGGCTGGTCACGATGGTCTCCCCCGCCTTCGACAGGTCGGCCCCCGAGAGGACCACGGTGGGGTCCGATCCTCCCAGCTCGAGCACACATTTTTTTAGGTTGGCGCCGGCGGTGCTCGCGACAGCGCGACCGGCTCGGGTGCTGCCCGTGAGCGATACCGCAGCCACGCGAGAATCGGCGATGAGCCCGTGCACTGTCTGCTCCGGGATGAAGAGGTTGGTGTACAGGCCACGGGGCGCGTCCACCTCTTCGAACAATGCCTCGATGGCGCGCGCGCACCCCGGCACGCACGGCGCATGCTTGACCATGACGACGTTTCCCGCCATCAACGTCGGCGCGGCAAACCGGAACACCTGCCACAGGGGGAAGTTCCACGGCATCACCCCGAGCACGCAGCCGAGCGGATCGTAACGGAGGCTGGCCTCGACGTCCGGGTGCGGCAGGGTCGCTGTGGCCAACATCGCGGGGCCCTCCTCCGCATAGAAACGACATGCCCAGGCGCACTTGTCCACCTCGAGCACCCCTTGAGTCACTGGCTTTCCCATCTCTCGTGCCATGGTCTTCGCGAGAGATGCCCGGTGCGATTGGAGTCCAGTGGCGAGTTGATGCAACAGCGCCGCCCGGGATTCCAGCGGTTCCTCTCGCCACTGCGCCAGGGCCACGGTCGCCGCCGAGAGACGGCGTTCAACCTCCCCCTCGTCGTGTGGGAGTTCGGGGGTGCTGGCGTGAATCCCGGTGGATGGGTCCGTCCATTCCATGCGCCAAGCATGGCATAGCGACGAAGCGACGGCGAGGCTCGCGAGACAAGGACGGCCGCCGTCCTGCGCCCGAGGACCGTTCGCACCTGCTATGCTCGCCGCGTGGACCATCTGTCTCAGTTTCCTGCGGGCACGAAACAACATGAGTCCTTCCTCCCGTCTGGGATCAAGCTGCGGTGGTACAGCCGCGGTGACGGCCCCACCGTGCTCTTCCTTCACGGATTTCCGGAGCTCGCCGTAAGCTGGAAATTTCAATTTAAGGCGCTCTCCGACAAGTATCGAGTCGTCGCACCAGATCTCCGCGGCTACGGTGGCAGCGACCAGCCCACCAACCTCCGCGCCTACCGTTTCTCCACCCTTTGTGAAGACGTCACCCAACTCATGACCGTACTCGGTGACGGCCCAGTCCATCTCGTCGGTCACGACTGGGGCGGCGCGATCGCCTGGGAGGTCGCCGCGCGGTTTCCCCACAAGTTGCGGAGCCTGGCCGTCTGCAATTGTCCGCCCATGCCGATTATGTTCCGACAGTTCGGCTCGCTGCAGCAACTCCGACGCTCCTGGTACATATTTCTGTTCCAGGTACCACGACTGCCCGAGCACCTCATGAGTCTCGACCCGCACGCGACCGCGGTCCGGTTCTTTCGCGACAGCGCCGTCCGACCCGAGGTCTTCGACGACGAATTGCTCGCGCCGTATATCGAGCAATTCGCGGCGGGTGGACCACGCGCCATCAGGGCCTACCGCGCCGCGCTCCGGTGGCCCACGCTGCGCCTCGCCCCCGTACACGTGCCCACTCGGCTGATCTGGGGGCTTGGGGATCCCGTCCTCGGCCCCCACCTCGCGGACGCGCGGTTGTATCGCCCCTTCGTCCGAGACTTCGACGTCGTCCCGATTCCTGCGGACCAAGCGGGTCACTTCGTCCAGCTTGAGGCGCCCGATGCGGTCAATCAGGCGCTCCGCACCCACTTTGAAGCTTCGGACCGGTGAGCGCCGCGCTCCATGCTCGAACCTGTGCTACGACCCCTCTAACCATGGGGTCTCCTTCCATCGAACAGTTGCAGCGATCGCTCCGTGACGGCTCTCCGCGCGCGGTGATTAAGACCGCCCTGAGCACATTTGGCCATGACGTAGCTATCAGCTTCAGCGGCGCAGAGGACGTCCTCCTCATCGAATACGCCGCTCAAACGGGACTCCCTTTCCGGGTCTTCAGCCTGGACACTGGGCGCCTGCACCCCGAGACGCTCGAGTATATGGCAGCAGTGGAGCGTCACTACGGGCTGCGCATCGAGTACGTCTTCCCGGATCATCGCGAGCTCGAACCTTTTGTACGAAGCAAGGGTCTGTTCTCCTTTTTCGAGGACGGACACGCCGAGTGTTGCGGCATTCGCAAAGTCGCGCCACTCCGCCGACAGCTCGGGACACTGCGCGCGTGGATTACGGGTGTGCGACGCGACCAAAACCATGGCACGCGAAGCGCCGTACCCACCGTCCAAGAAGACGCGGAGTTCATCGGAAGCGATGGCGATCCGCTCGTGAAGTTCAATCCCCTCGCACACATCACCCGCTCGGCTGTGTGGGAGGCCATTACGGCTCTGGATGTGCCGCACAACCCCCTGCACAGCCGCGGTATGCTCAGCATCGGCTGCGCCCCGTGCACCCGCCCTATTCACCCCGGCATGCATGAGCGTGATGGGCGATGGTGGTGGGAGTCCGCCGAGAAAAAAGAGTGCGGCCTCCATCCACCGGTGAATCAAGAGGGCGAAGCTTGACGCCGGCGCTCGGCGTGTTGATGGCCGCGGTCGCCGGCCTCCTCCTCGCAGAGTTCAAAGGACACGCGGGCGGGCGGGCCGTATTCAAACTCTCCGCGTCGTCTGTCTTCCTGTGGGAAGGGTTCGAGCGCGGGCTTCACAGCGCGCCGAACGGCGCGTGGATATTCGCCGGACTCGTGGGCTGTTTCATCGGCGACGCGGCGCTCTTGTCCCGGGCCAAGCCCGCTTTTTTGACAGGTCTCGGATCGTTTTTGCTCGGTCACCTGCTGTTCGCCGTGGGATTCGCGATGCGAGGGCCTGCGTGGACGGTGTGCGCCGTGTCCCTGGCCATGCTCGTCCCACCGGCGGTCCTCGTCCATCGTTGGCTGATGCCTCACGTGGACGCCTCGATGCGCGCGCCGGTGCTAGCCTACATGACCGTGATCACCGTGATGCTCGCGCTCGCGATCGGCCTCACCACCACGACCGACGCGTGGGCGCTCCTCGCGGGTGCCGCTTTGTTTTATCTCAGTGACCTCGCCGTCGCCCGTGACCGATTTATCCAGCAAAGTGAGCTGAACCATCTTTGGGGTGCGCCCGCCTATTTCATCGGTGTCTGGCTGATGGCGCGGGCCTTCCCCCTCGCATAAAAAAACCCCGACACCATGTGGCGCCGGGGTTCGCGAGGACAGCCACCACGCCGCCCGCCGCGAAGGGAATCTAGTCTTCGTAGCCGGGGTCGATCTCGAACTCAAAGTTCACCACAACCGGGGGGCCGTCGTAGCCGGGAAAGTTGGCCGAGGCGACAGCCTCTCGCAGACATCCTTGAAGCTTGCTGCGGGTCTTGGACGCGTCGGTTTTGGCGTTCACGCCGAGCGGACGGTTGCCCTCGGGATTCAGCAACACGTCCACGAAGGCGTTTCCGTCCACCTGCTCCACATGTGCCCGCTTGCGCTCGCTCTCCACGCACTCGTCGATGGCCTCGAAGGTGCCGTTGAAGCGCTCCATCACCACCTCTTGATCGGGACGCTCCGAGCCCTCATAGCGGTCAAGGTCCAAGGGTGCCTCCGGGTTGAACTCGGGAACCGCCGCGAACACGGGGGCGGCGAAGAGGATGGATGCGATGGCGGCGAACAGTGTGGTGGTGGTGCGGCTGGTCATGGTTGTTTCCCTTGCGACACTTTGTATATCGGTTCTTTTGTAATCTAACTGAAGTCTTTTTGGTTATATATAGTGCGAAAAACCTGCGTGAGATGCCATTATCACGACTTATAACTAACTTTACTAACTTTATGCCAGGTCGCCAATGACACATCGGACTACAGTGGAAGAATGCCAAAGCTAATAAAACAAATTCCATTTTGTGAACGCGACCATTATGCTCCGGCCATGTCGCCGTCCGCCCGCATGTGTCTCCTCGTCCTCCCCCTCACGGCGAGCACCATGATGGCCTGCTCCGCGAAACCGACGGGCCCAGAGTGCGAGGCCTTTGCAGATCACATCATCGACCTCGCAGCGTCCACCGCCAACGCAGTCGAGGCGGAGGCCACCGCCAGCGACGTGAAGGCCGCGGGCATGGCAGATCCTGTCCGACAGCGCGGAGAGGCTCGTCGCGCGGAACTGATTGAGCGCTGCGCCTCAAGTCCTCGTACCGCCCTCGACTGCGCCATGGCGGCGAACTCGCTTGGCGCGCTGCGGGCCTGCAAACGCTAGCGAGCAGACGTTCACCATGGCTGTCTCCTCCCCCCACCGTCTCCCGCGCCGTGGTCCATGGGCCGAGGCGGTGCTCGCCTTCAGCGCAGTGTTCGCGGCTTCGACACCAGCCGCGGCGAGCGGCTTCGACGTCCCCACAGTTGGCACGAGCGTCTCCGGGCCCACAACCGCCGACGCGGCAGCGGTGCATTTTAATCCCGCGATGCTCTCCGGGCTGGCGCAGCCACAGCTGCTCGGCGCTGCCCAGTTGATCGTGGGACGCGTCCAATACACTCGCTCGCGACAAGGCGCGTACCAATATGCCGATGGACTCGAGCTCCAAGCGCCGATCTCACCGTCGGCCTACGACCCAACCAAAACATCCACCGCGGCCTCGGTGTCCACCACTCCGATCGCGCCCTCCGGATACCTCTTCGCCGCCGGTCCCGTCATCAAGGATCGTCTTTGGCTCGGCGGCGGCCTATACGCGCCCTATGCCGCGGTCCTCGAGTTCCCCGACGACGGCGCCCAGCGCTGGCAGGTCATCGACGCGACCCTCCTCGTGTCCCAAGCCATGTTCAGCGTGGCCGTCCGCGCTCACGACAAGGTGTCGCTTGGGGCGAGTATCGGCTACGTGGGGACCCTGCTCGAGATGCATCGTCTTCAGGACTTCGCGGCCCTGGAGACGCTGGGCGACGCGCTCGCTGCGGCGCCCATCAGCCAACCGAACAGTCTCGGACCTAACGCGCCTACGGAGGTCCGTGAGCTTGAGACGCTTTCTCGGCCCATCTGGCTCCAGCGCACCGTCGGTCACTCCGTGACCTTCAACGCCGGCGTCGTGGTGCATCCAGGCAAAGACCTCGACCTCGCCTTGAGCTACCAACACGGCACGCGGGTCCGGGCCAAGGGGCGCTTTGTGCTCGACATGGACGACCCCTTCTTCACGACCGATCTGGAGGCGCAAGGGCTCGACTTTCCCGCCCGGGTCAAGGGCACCTCTCGCGTCACCTTTCGACTCCCCAAGCGGCTCACCGTTGGAATCGGCGGCCCTGTCCACCCCAAGGTGCGCCTGGACGGAGTGCTCACCTGGAGTCGGTGGAGTGACCTCAAAGCGTTCGACATCACCCTCAACTCCGAAGACTTCGAGCAGCCCGCACTGGGGCTGGGCGCCCAACAGTCCGCCGTGATCGTACGGGACTTCAACGACGCGCTCGACGCGAAGCTGCAGGTGCGCGGCGCTGTGGGACGGGGCGGCCAACTTCTGGGGAGCGTGGGATACGCCTCGCCCGCGGCCCCCACGTCCCGTGTGGACGTCATCACCCCGGATGGTCATCACGTGATCGCATCGGTGGGCTACCGCCAGCAGCTTCCGCGTCAGCTCGCCCTGATTTTCGACACCACGGTGAACTATATGGTGCCTCGACGCGTGGAGGACTCGGTCGCCGACCTCGCGAACGGTGAGTATCGCTTCTTGCTGGCCGCTTTTGGCGTCCACCTGCAAGCCACGCTCCCCAGCCCCTCGGCGCCCAGCCCATGAGCGCCGACAGGCGCCCTGAGGGGCCGTCCAACTTCGCCGTCGCGACTACCAGCGTCGCGCCCTTGGCATCCTCGCCGCGTCCGTGCCACCATCGACCCGTGCATTGGGATGCCCAGGCGGGGGAGCGATCGACGAGGGACTCCCGGTCGCGTCCTGGCATCGCGCCTCGCTGGTCTGACAGGGCCTCGATCTTGACCCTCCCCCTCGCCTGCCTGCTGATCCCCGGGTGCATGGAGGTCCCTGAGCCCCCGCCCCCCGACAACGAGCCCGCGGCCCTTGCGGTGGATGAGTCGCGGGTGATCGAACTGCGATACAGCCGCTTTGAAGTGGAGGGCTTTGAGCAGCGCCTGTCGCT
>JBDQGY010000138.1:0-11832 GCA_040265175.1 Nannocystaceae bacterium | reverse complement strand
GCGGCCTGCCCGCCGTCGGTGGGCCCAGACAACGCAGACCTCGATGCCGCATTCGAGTCCTTGTTGGCCACCAATCACCACGCGGGGATGGCCGCCTGCACGATCAAAGGTGGCGAGGTGACCTGGTGTCGCGGCTACGGCATGGGCAATATTGAGGTGGGGCTTGAGGTGACAGCGCAGACGCCGTTTATGCTGGCGTCGATCTCCAAGCTGTTCACGGCCACGGCGCTGATGCAGCTGTGGGAGGCGGAGGCCTTCGCCCTTGATGACGCGGTGGAGGATGCGGTGGATTTTCCCGCGTCGCACCCGAGCTTCGCTACGCCGTTCTCCTATCGCATGCTGTTGGCGCACGCCTCGTCCATCGTGGATTCGGGCCAGCTCAACAACTGGTACCAGTATGGAAATATGGACCCGTCCATCTCCTTGTACGACGCGGTGTCGGGCTATTTGGACCCGGACGGCGCGTACTACGGTGCCAATAACTTCAGCAACGCCGAGCCGGGGACTAGCTACAGCTACTCCAACGTCGGCTACGCCTTCGTGGGGTTGCTCGCCCAGATCCTCGGCGGGCAAGACTTCGCGGATCTGACCCACGCGACGATTTTTGAACCGTTGGACATGGCGAACACGGCGTGGAGGCTCGCAGACTTCGATCTCGACACCCTCGCCATGCCGTATCGCTACGAGAACGGCACCTACACACCGCTGGATCATTACACCTTCGCGGACTATCCCAACGGGGCGCTGCGCTCCTCCGCGTGCGACGTCGCCCGCTTCCTCGCGTCGCAGGCGGCGGGGGGGGGCCCGGTGCTAGAGAGCGAGACGCTCGCGTTGATGCAGACGCCAACGTACCCGAGTTTGGACGGGACCCAGGGACTTGGCTGGTACGAGGAGAACATTGGGCCGGGGATGTGGCTTGGTCACTCCGGGGGAGAGCAGGGGGTGTTCACCGACGCCTTCTATCGCACCTCGGACGGCGTCGGCTTCGTACTGTTGACCAACAGCAATGGAGACGACGACTACGCCATCTTCGATGTGGAGGACCAGCTCATCGCGTGGGGGGAGTCACTGTAGGGGCGGCGAGTGCACCAACGCCGGCGGCCGTGCGAGGGGGACCCCGGTTCGGGCCGTGGGCCACGGGTGCTGCGCCAACAGCGCGAACTTCGCGCAGATCCTCATCCGCAACGATGTCCCACGGATGACGAGTATCGGTTGGAGACGATGTGTACTCCCTTCAAGCTTCCACGAGACGCCCGCGTCCAGTTCGATGTAGTTGCGGATCCCGCATGTGGTTCGGGGGTGGTGTACCTTGGGTGCGGTATAGTGCACCGCGCTTCGGCGTGAACGTTACGAACAAGAGAGCAAACGGATGCAGCTACGACGAATAATTGGCTTGTCGGCGGGGACTTTTTTCACACTCCTGGGGCTCAGCGCTTGTGGAGGTGGGTCGGGAGACGGTGAGGACACCGCGGCAGAGATGACGAACTCCGGCGGCATAACCGCGAGCGCCGGTACTGGCGGGGACGGGGACGGAGACGGCGACGGGGACGGCGACGGCGACATGGACGGGGGAGATGGCGATCCGTGTCCTCCGGGTGGCTGCCTTGATGTGGCCGTGGGTGGAGACGACGACGGCGGCGGTGGAATCGGCACAGGCGCCGTAGATCTGCTCTTCGTCATCGACAACTCGGGAACCATGGCCGAGGAGCAGGTGAACCTCGCGCAGAACTTCGCGGGACTGGTGGACCAGCTCAATAACCTCGAGGACGCCATGGGGAATCCGGTGCAGGGAGATATCCAGATCATGGTGACGACCACCGATATGGACCACTCCTTGTGCACCGACTTTCACCCCGATGGATACATACCAGCGAAGGGAGCCCCGATCGCGTCCCCGTGTGTGGATCGACTCTCGGATTTCTCCAACAACACCACCGACGCCTTCGGCTCCTGCCTCTCGGTCTGCGAGAAGAGCGTAACGCTTGAGAACGGTGACCAATTTATTAAGTGGAACGGTGAGAGCACCAACATTGACGCGACCGATCTCAGCAACAATCCGCTCTCTGGCGTGGCTGCTGTTTCGGCGGCGCTGGAGTGCATTGGCCCGCAAGGGATCAGCGGCTGTGGGTACGAGGCGCCGCTGGAGGCGATGATTCAAGCGCTCAACCCGAACCAGGAGTGGAACTCTGGACCGGAGCCTTTCTTACGCGACAACTCCCTGCTGGCCATCGCGGTCGTGACGGACGAGGCCGACTGTTCTACACGCCCGGACGGCCAAGTCTACTTCTACGACCAGATGTTCGATAACTACTGGCCGATCGATCCTACCTCCATGGAGAAAAAGCGGGCGACCTCCGCGACGTGCTGGTACGCCGGGGTCGACTGCGGAACGCCGGATATGAACGGTATCTACGCGGACTGCACCGCCGTGGACAACGGCGTGCTGCACTCGGTGTACGACCGGTATGTCAACTACCTCAAAAACGCGCTCAACCGTGACGTGATCATGCTCGGTATTCTTGGCGTCCCTGAGGTCACGGAGCACAACCCGGAGGCGCCCTTTGAGCCGACAGCGGGCGGCGTGCTCGACCTTGTCTACCGGGACTGGCAGCCCGCCGATATTCTGGCGGGTGACCTTGATACCCCAGAGGACAAAACGTTCAACTTTGGTATTGGCCCAGGATGCACGAACACTGCGACGGGGCAAGCCATCCCTCCAGTGCGCGTTCGCGAGGTGTGCGAGTCGCTCGACGAGGACGACGCGGTCAAGTGCTGCATCGAGTCCATCTGCGACGATGACTTTTCGCCGGCCATCGGGTGCCTCACGGGAGCGATCGAAGAGACGATCGTCCCCGCCGGCTGATCCACGTGGCCTGAAGGCAGACTGCGCAGGGCTGCTCTCAAGAGGAGGGGCCCTGGCGCGTCGCGCGTCTCTCCTCCCTGGTACGGGGGGGAGGACGCGTAGGGACGCGTTCAGCGACCGTGCTTGGTAAGGAAGTTGGTGCCGGCGCGGGTGATTCGATTGCGTCGCTTCGCGCCGCTCCCCTCGGAGTGGATGAGACCCTTTTTGCGGAGGTGTCGCACGACGAGTCGGACCTGATCTCCGTCGAGACGGGTGCCGCGTGTGATGGACAGCTCGGTGTGGGCTCCCGCCTTCGCTAGGAAACTGAGCACCGAGAGATTGCCCTCCTCCACGTCGGCCTTGCGTCGAACCACCGCCGCAGCACCGTCGATCAGGTCGGTGGTGTAGTTGCCGTCCTCATCGAGGTACACGCCGTCTTCGTCCGCAGAGGACGTCGCGGGCGGGGCCGCGGGGCGCGGGCGGCTTTTGCCCCACTCCAGAATATGTTGCACGGTGAGGACCTCGAGGACGGGACGAAGCTCGTCCCGCGTCTCAAGCTGCTCCACGAGTTGCCCCAAGGTCGCGTCGCTCGGTAGGCTGTGCACCACGTCTTGGACGAGGTTCAGCAAGGCCTCGCGGATCGCGTCCGTGCTGCCTTCTGCGGGTGCTCCGGGGGGTGTGGCGCGGTCTTCCATGGTCGCTAGGTTTGTGCGTTCGGGCGGCGCTCAAGGGCCGTAGTCCGGAGAGATCTCAAAGCGTTGCGGGAAATGCGGCCTTTCCAGGGAGACCCTGGGGCGCAGGTCGGGCGCGGCTTCCACCACCGCATGGCCCAACACCTCCGCAGCATGGGTAGAATGGGGGCTCTTCTCGGCACTGTCAAGCGTGGCAAACGGGCGCCGGGGGCCGAGGAAGTGGGAATGAAGAGGTACCAGCGTCCGCGGATGCCCCCCGCGTGCACGGGCGATCTTGTGGGAATCAAGCTCCCGCGGGGCGCGACCCGAGGGAGCGGCGACCCGCGCTTCATGGCGCTCTTTGGGCGGGGGGAACTCGGGCGCTTGACAGGTCCGCGCGGGCGCGGGAGACACCCCCCGTGGCGATCCATCGGCTCGAAATTGAAACCCGGCCCGATCTCACCGACGCGCTCGCGACTCGGACGTGCGCTCGCCTGGACGCGTGGCTGCAGGTCGCGCCGACGCAGTTGCGAACGCGCCGCGTGTTTCACCTCGATGTGAGGGGGGAAGACGGCGTGGAGCTATCGGCTGGGGAGATCCAAGAGGTGCTCGAGGCCCTCGTGGATCCGGTGGCAGAGGTAGGGAGCGTGGGCATGCTTCCTGATCCCAACTTTGACGCCGGCGTCGCATTGGCCGTCGGCTTTCGGCCGGGCGTGACCGACACGGTCGCAGCGACCGTGCGCGTGGCCATCGCCGACACCCTCGGACGCGTCATCGCCGGACGGGTGTACAGCTCTACGCTCTATCTGTTTGACGGGTTGACGGAGGCGCAGGTGCAGCACGCCGCCGACAAGCTGCTGCACAACCCGCTGATCGAGCGCGCCTCCATCTCCGCGTTCCCTCGTGCGCTCGACCTTGACGTGCCTAGCGCGGGATCTCCGTCGACGCCGGCGGTCGAACGAGTGGCGCTACGCGACGCGGAGGATGAGGCGCTGATGAGGCTCTCCAAAGATGGGATGCTCGCCTTGTCGCTCGAAGAGATGCGCGCCATCCAATCTCATTTTTCAACGTTGGACCGAGACCCCAACGACGCAGAATTGGAGTGTCTCGCTCAAACCTGGAGCGAACACTGCAAACACAAAATCTTCGCCTCCTCGATCAGCTACCAGGATCCGGAGGGCACGCGCACCCGGCTTGATGAGGGGCTGTTCAAGACCTACGTGCGCGGCGCGACAGAGGCCGTAGAGAGGGATCGAGCCGAGGCAGGGATCGACGACGAGGGCGCCTCGTTTCTCGTGTCGGTCTTTCACGACAACGCTGGCGTGGTGCGTTTTACGGAGGAAGATCACCTCGCCTACAAGGTGGAGACCCACAACTCGCCGTCCGCGCTGGATCCCTACGGCGGCGCCATGACCGGGATCGTGGGGGTGAATCGCGACAGCTTCGGCACTGGGCGTGGGGCAGACCTGCTGACGAACGTGTGGGGATATTGCTTGGGAGACCCGCGACACGAGGGGGCGCTGCCGAAGGGCCTGATGCACCCGAGGAGAATTCGCGACGGTGTGCACGCCGGCGTAATCGACGGGGGCAACCACTCTGGCGTGCCCTACAGCCGGGGATTCGAGCTCTTCGATGACCGCTACGCCGGCAAGCCGCTCGTCTACTGCGGCACGGTCTCTGTGATGCCGGCGGTCTGCGCGGGCGTGCCTACCCACGAGAAGCCGGTCTCCGTAGGAGACGCCATCGTCATGCTCGGGGGGCGCATCGGCAAAGATGGCATCCACGGGGCCACGTTCTCAAGCGTCGAACTCGACGAGGACTCTCCGGTACAGGCGGTGCAAATTGGCGATCCCATCACACAACGGATGATGTTTGACATGCTCGCCGAGGCGCGCGATCGCGGGCTGTATTCGGGGATGACGGACAACGGCGCAGGGGGCCTGTCGAGCTCCGTCGGGGAGATGGCGGAGTTCACAAACGGCGCCCGCATCGATCTCGCGAAGGCGCCGGTCAAATATCCAGGGCTCGCTCCGTGGGAGATTCTGATCTCCGAGGCTCAAGAGCGCATGACCGTCGCGGTCCCACTCGAGCATCTTGACACCTTCATGGCCCTCGCGGAGCGGCGCGAGGTGGAGGCCAGCGTGTTAGGGGAGTTCACGGACACCGGGCGTTTTGAGGTCTGCTACGGCGATGCGATGGTCTGCGATTTGGAGCTTGAGTTCTTGCACGAGGGGGTGCCCTTGCCGACGTTGCAGGCGCGATGGAGCCCGCCCGCGCGCGAGTCGACCGACCAAGCGACCCTCGCTGCACTGGTGAGCGAGCAGGGGATCGCGGCGACCATGGGTCGGCTGATGGCGAGACCGAGCATCGCGAGCCAAGAGGACCGCGCCCGCGCCTACGATCATGAGGTCAAGGGGCTGAGCGTCATCAAGCCTTGGTGTGGGCATCGAAGTGACGTCCCCTCCACAGCCTCGGTGATGCGGGCCCGTCATGGGAGGAGCGAAGGGGTGGTTCTCGGTGAGGGGATTCACCCATTTTATTCGGACATCGACGCCCACGCCATGGGCCACGCGTGTGTGGACGAGGCGCTTCGGAGGGTGCTCTGTGCGGGGGCGCGGATCGATCGCGTGAGCGCGCTCGATAACTTTTGCTGGCCCGACCCCATCGAGAGCGACAAAAACCCAGACGGCGCGCACAAGCTGGCCCAGCTCGTGCGGTGCTGTGAGGCTCTGTACGAGTCCTGCGTGGCGCACGGGGTGCCGCTGATCAGCGGAAAAGACTCCATGAAAAATGACGCCTACCTCGACGGTGTTCGCATTTCAATTCCGCCGACCTTGCTCGTCTCGGTGATGGGGCAGATGGAAGATGTGGGGGCGGCGCTGAGCCTGGAGCCTCGGGCCGAGGGGGACTTGGTGTTTGTGCTCGGTCATACCCGGGCGGAGTTCGGAGGGAGCGAGATGTGCCGCATGCTCGACCGCTGGTCTGACACGGTGCCGCGGACGGACGCGCGAGCCTGCGCGGCGTCCTATCGAGCCTTCGCGGCGCTCCGCGATCGCGGGGTCGTCAAGAGCGCGCACGTGGTAGGCCGGGGAGGCCTGGCCGTGGCCCTCGGACACATGACCATGGCGTCACCGTTCGGAATTTGTGTTGAGCGCGTGCCAGGAGGTCTCGAACCGCCGCTCGCGTGGTTCTCCGAATCCACGGGGCGCATCGTCTTTACGGTGTCAGAATCAGACGCAGCGGAGGCGGCGGCCCTCGTGGACGCGCACGGAGGTGAATGCCTCGGGAGCGTGGAGGGATCAGAGGAGGGGGGCCACCTGCGGTTCCTGCATGACACGGATGGATTTGGCGTCGGCGCCGACGCGCTGCGAGCGAGCTTTAAGGAGGGTCTCCATGGACTTTGATCCCAAACTTTGTGAGGCGATGGGGCTTCGACCCGAGGAGGCGGCGAAGGTGCGAGTGCTCGTCATGACCGGCTACGGGCTCAACTGCGAGGACGAGACCGCGGCCGGATTTGAACGCCTCGGGTGCACGGTCGAGAGGCGGCACGTCGGAGACCTCATCGTTGAGCCCTCCGCAGAGACCTTCTCGCGCTGGGACGTCCTCGCGTTCATCGGGGGGTTCTCGTTCGGCGATCACGTCGCCTCTGGACGTGTGTATGCGAATCGTCTGCGGTACCGCCTCGGCGAGGGGCTCGCACGTTTCGTAGATCGCGGGGGCTTGGCCGTGGGCATGTGCAATGGTTTTCAGACCATGGTGAAGCTCGGCATATTGCCGGGCCTCGACAGAACCGAGGGCGCGCTCGCTCCTCAGCAAGCGTCGCTCGTGCCGAATGAGCGACTCGGCTATTACGACGGGTGGGTGACCATGCGCGCTGACGCCAAGAGCCCGTGTGTGTGGACGCGGGGCGTCGAGCTTATCGATTTGCCGAGCCGCCACGGCGAGGGACAGCTCGTCTACGGATCGAAGGAAGTGCGCACTCAACTTCAGAGAGCGCATCAGATTCCCCTTTGCTACGTGGATGAGGCGGGCGAAGCGACGACGTCCTGGCCGCAAAATCCCAACGGCTCCGAGGGAGGCGCGGGGGCGCTGTGCGATCCCAGCGGTCGGCTGTTTGGGCTGATGCCGCACCCGGAGGCGTTCTTGTACGCGGAGAACCATCCTCGATGGCGGAGCCGGCGGGATGCGGGAGACGGTCGCGCGTGGGGCGAGGGGGTGTCGCTCCTCGCCAACGGCGTGAAAGCGGCGCTCAGCGCTCGCTGACCCGCGATCCCGTCATGCCCATTCACTTGGGGGCGCGGGGCGGGACGGCGCGGCCATCCACATCGAGCGTCTTCCAAAAGTCCGGCCAGCGTGGAATCTCAACCATGGTCGGGGCGACGGCGTCAAAGTTGTGCGGGTAGGTCCGCTTGAGGAAGGCGAGCACCGCCTCTGGGCTTGGCGCTTCCACGAAGTGGGCCTCCATGGGGGGGTATTCGTAACGAAACTTTTTCACGGGAGGCTCAGGTAGTTTTGGGGTTCCACAGCACCTCGGGGGCGCCGAACTCGTGGCTCGCGTCGCGCGAGAGCACGAAGAGTAGATCGCTGAGGCGATTCAGATACACCTGGGTCTCCGGCCGTACCGATTCCGTCGTCATTAACGTCACCACGTGGCGCTCGGCGCGGCGGCACACCGTGCGGGCGAGGTGCCCTACGGTCGCGACCGCCCCTCCTCCCGGCAGGATGAAACTGGTGAGCGGCGCGAGTCGAGCGTTGCGGGCGTCGATGTCGGCCTCGAGGGCCTCGATGTGTCGATCCTCCACGACGATGGCGGTGGGCGAGGCTTGGGCGTCCGGCGTGGCGAGTTCGGCGCCCAGGTTGAACAGCTCTTGTTGAATTCGCTGCAGCGTCGCGTCGAGCTCCGCGCACCAGGCGTTCGTGCCCGGGCTCGCGGCGCCGCTGCGGGAGATCTCCAACCGCAGCATCCCCAGGCAGGCATTCAACTCATCCACGTCGCCGTAGCTTTGTACCCTCGCAGAGGACTTGGAGACCGTGGCCCCGTTGGCGAGCATGGTGTCTCCTTTGTCTCCAAAGCGGGTGTAGACTTTGTTGATGTAGACCATCGCCAGGAGCGTAGCACCCGAACGGAACGATGCGGGGCACGCTCCCGCGGGAGCATGCTTCGATTGCGGTATGCTGGGGATGATGTTTGAGACCTTGATTACTGTGGATGAGGCGCGGCACGGGCTCGGTCGGGCCGACTGGCAGTTCGTGGACTGTCGTTTTGATCTGCGTGACTCTGACGCCGGGCGAGCGGCGTACGAGCGAGCGCACGTCCCTGGAGCGGTCTATGCGCATTTGGATGACGACCTGTCGGGCCCAGTGCTTCCCGGCCAGACCGGGCGACACCCGCTCCCCGATCATGACACGATGACCTCGTTAATTCGGCGTTGGGGGCTCGGTGCGCGGACGCAGGCGGTGGTCTACGACGATATGGGAGGTCGCATCGCGGCGCGTCTTTGGTGGATGCTGCGCTACGCAGGGATCGATCGGGTGGCCGTGCTCGAGGGTGGATGGCCGGCGTGGACGAGCGCGGGGCTTCCCGTTGACCAGGCGCCGGCGCAAATTTCCCCGAGCGAGTATGTCCCCTCGTTTCGGGAGCAGGAGGTGGTTTCCGCGTCGGAGCTGCAGGCGTGGCTTGGCGCCAAAGGAGCGCCCATGTTGCTCGATGCACGGGCGACGCCGCGCTTCCTTGGAGAGGTGGAGCCGCTGGATCCTGTCGCGGGTCATATCCCGGGGGCCGTGTCGTCGCCGTGCGCTGACAGCCTGCGAGAAGACGGGACCTTTCGGCCTCGCGACGCGCTCCGCGACGAGTTTTCCTCCATTTTGTCCGACCGGGCCGAGGGGGCGGCGCTGGTCGCGCCCGTCGCGTATTGTGGATCGGGTGTCACCGCGTGTCATCTGATCTTGGCGATGACCCATGCTGGTGTGGCCACGCCGCGGTTGTACCCAGGTTCATGGAGTGAGTGGTGCGCGGACGCGACGCGTCCCGTTTCCGTCGGAGCGACGACGTCGAAGTAGCCGGCTGAGGCGACGTCACGAGGGCGGCGCGTGCCTCGGACAGACCGTACCGGACCGGAACTCAACGGAGAGCGGCGCGTGTGCGATAGTCTTGAGAGGGACGATATGGGCCGCTGATGGATACGAACCCCGACGATACGCGTGGGTCTTCTGCGGAGGAGCACGGAGGCGAGTCGGACGCGGTGGCTGCGAGTCCGCGCCAGCAGCCGTCCGAGAGCGGTCGAGCCGCTGAGAGCAGCGGTGTCCCCTCCACGGTGGTCGCCGGGTCCTCACGTCCCGCGTTTACGCCGGGGAGCCTCGGCACCAACCGCTACGAGCAAGGAGACCTGCTCGGGAAGGGAGGCATGGGCGAGGTGAGGATCCACGTCGACACCCGCATCGGTCGGGAGGTCGCCATCAAGGTGCTGTCTCCGCGCAAGGCGCCGGGAGGTCGCTCGGCCAAGCGCTTCGTCCAAGAGGCGATGTTGCAAGGTCAACTGGAACATCCGACGGTGGTGCCCATCTACGACGTCGGGTCGACTGTCGACGGGCGACCCTATTTCTCGATGAAGCGCGTGCGAGGAAAGACGCTGTCTGAGGTGCTGCGGGGCCGACGAAGTGGTGATCCTGCCACTGTGGCCGCGTTCTCGGTGCGTCGCTTGCTTGAGGACTTCTCGCGGCTGTGCCTCGCGGTTGATTTTATTCACCAGCGCGGCGTGCTGCATCGGGATATCAAGCCGGCGAACGTCATGCTGGGGGAGTTTGGTGAGGTCTATCTTCTCGACTGGGGGCTGGCGAAATATGAGGCTGACGAGAGCGTTGGAGACTCCAGTGAGGACGAGGTCTCTGTTGACACGGGCGGGTTCATCGACGCACCCGAGCCTACGAAGGACGGGGTGATGCTGGGCACCCCCGGCTATATGTCGCCGGAGCAGGTGCGTGGCGCGCAGGTGGCGAAGGTCGGCCCTGCGGCCGACGTGTACGCGTTGGGGGTGCTGCTCTACGAGATCGTCACGGGACGTAGACTTCACCGAGGGCGAACGGCCAAAGAGCGCGTACATTCCACGATGAACACGGGGATAGTCCGCGTAAATAAGCTCTTCCCAGAGCTCGCCATCTCACCGCACATTTCTGAACTCATCGCGACCACGCTCAATCCAATTTCAGAGCTTCGGACGTGCAGTCCGCGCGAGATGCACAACCAGATTCAGCGTCACCTCGACGGCTATCGAGACGTGGAGTCGCGCCGACGTCAGGCAGACGACCTGTATGAGCTCGCGAAGGTGGTGGAGAGAGAGCGACCCGAGCAGTCGGCGGAGCAGATGCGCGCGAGGAAGCTCGAACTGCTGGGTCGGGCGCTCGCCCTGCAGCCTGATCATTCGGGGGCGCTTCTAGAGTTCGTTGAGCTGCTCGCGCAGCCGGTCCGAAAGGTGCCAGCGGAGGTCGCAGAGGAACTCCGTGACGTGGAGGCCAACCAGGTGAAGAGCGCCGGTCGCTTGGGGGCGTTGGTCTTCCTCGGTCTCAATGTGTTCACGCTGTGGTTGGCGAAGATGGCTGAATTTGACGAGTGGTCGCACCTCTTGCCGTTCATCATATGCACCACGGCGACGGGGGTGGTGAGCTACGCGATCTCGAAGATGGAAAAGCCAGGACCGCAGCACTCCTATGTGGTCTTCGTCCTCGCGGTGCTGACAACGGCGTCTCTCGTGAATTTCTTCGGGGTCTTCGTGGTCGTGCCCTCCATGCTCGCCGTGATCACGATGGCCTTCGCGCTCAACACCCCTGCGCGCTGGGGATGGCGGGTGATCGCGACGGGCGGCGGCGCGGTGGTGGCTTTGTCATTGCTACCCGCGTGGGGGGTGGTGCCCTCCGGTGTGCTCACCCACAAGGGGGCGTATATGGTGAATCTGCCGCTCCGGGTGAAGACCGAAGGGGAGATGCAGCTGTTTGTCACAATCGCCAGCTGCGCGGTCGTAATGCTCGCCGGGTTTGCCATCGTCCCGTTGCGTCTGCGGCTCGACCTCGCGCAGCGACGGGCCCGAACGACGACCTGGCAGCTCCGACACCTGATTCCCGCACAGATCCGCTTTATGGGAGACATGTATAGCTCCTCCGCGATGAGTATGGCCGACGTGGCGGGAGAGGGCGGCCCGACGGACTCGGCGGCGCGCCTGAGCCCGCAGGCGGGGGTTTCGGGGGTGTACACGTCCAAGAGCGTGTCCACGCGCCGAGATCCCGCAGCGAAGTAGGGACGCGGTGGGGCACCCGCCTCAGTGAGGG
>JBDQGY010000137.1:0-11841 GCA_040265175.1 Nannocystaceae bacterium | reverse complement strand
GCGGTCTCGTTGAGCGCCAGCATCAGCGCCTCAGACGACCCCCCGATCTCTCCGAGTACGCGACCGACGACCTCGGAGATGATCAGGTCTCTCTCCGCATTAAAGCCGAAGATTCGAGGATCTCCCGGCTTCGACGCGGGCCTTCGAAACTGGGGCAGTGCGAGGCGGCGTCGAAAGAGCAACCGTGGGTTTGGCATCCGCACCGCCTAAGGTTGCCGGCTTCACGCGCCACTGGCAAGTCGCTCGGTTTGTTCACCGGTGGACGCCCACTTGATCCTGCGCGCCACCCTCGCTAACGTCGCGCCATGATGCGTGGGCGTCGCCGGATGGTTGAGGACCCCCGCTGGCTCCAAACGGAGTTGGGCGCGGCCGATATCTTGGAGCGCTCGTCGGTCGCGGCCTCACGTAGTCTCCATCATGAGTTGAGCCCGGCGCTCGGGTGGATTCGGCGCTTTCGGAGTCACAACAAGCTCGCGAAGGCGCGACGCTTCAAGACAATCAGCGGCGAGCTTCGGGACCTGCTCAACGGCTACGCGTGGCAGTTTGGACGCGCCACCTCCCTCGGGCGCGGCCGTCCGCTCAAGGTAGTCTCGTGGAATATCGAACGGGGGATTCACTTTGACTCGGTGTGCGCGCTCCTCCGTGAGGATGACCGCGTCGCCGATTTCGATCTCCTGTTGCTCAACGAGGTCGACCTCGGGATGGGCCGTTCGAAGAACCGAGATGTGGCGCGCGAGCTCGCAGAGTATCTAGACTGCGATTTTGTGTTTGCGAATCAACACCTGGTCCTCGGCGAGGGCGATCCAGGAGAGGAGGGACACGGCGTCCCAAACACGACCTCACTTCACGGATGCGCGGTCCTCAGCCGGGTTCCCATCCGACGTTTCGCGGCGGTTTCGCTCCCGGAGTACGTCGACAAGCTGCGCTCCATGGAGATTCGCCTCGGCCGCAAACGCGCGCTCATCGTGGAGGTTGATGTGGACGACACCCCGTGCCTCGTGGTCTCAGTTCACCTTGATCCCTTCGCGCCGTCACGTCATCGAGCTGCGCAGCTCCAGCGAATCGACCGGGGTGTTCAAGTATTCGGGGCCCGCCCCTGTCTCCTTGGAGGAGACTTCAACACGCTGACCTACGACTTCTCAAGTCCGGCGAGCCTCGCCGCCAACCTCGTCACCAAGGCCACCTCCATCGGGGTCGCGGGCACGATTCAGCATTATATGGTGCCGGAGCTTCGCTTCGAACGCCCCGTATTTGACACGCTGTCCAGCCTTAACTTCAAGATCGCGGGATTCAACGATCGACGGAGCGGGACGCTCTTCTTTGACGCGAAGGACCCAGGGACGCGGGCGCGGGCGCGTCGCTATATGCCCGCGCCGGTCTATGACCGAATGTGCCGCCTCACCGCCCCGTGGGACGGGCGGGTCCCCATGCGCGCGGACTGGTTTGCCGGTCGCGAGCTCACGGCGCGCCACGCCGCGGTGATTGAACTGCCCCGCGCCGCCTCGCTTCGAGCGTCGGACCACGACCCCATCTCCGTCGTCATCGAACCGACGAGGCCGCCGGCCACCGAAATTTGAGGACGTAGTTCTCTTCCAGGAGATCCACAGACTCTTCAAGCACAAAACCCGCCGCAGTGATCTCCGCGGTCACTTGTTCCTGGTTGGCGCGGACGTGACGCAGGATGCCGGGGTCTGTCACCCCCTCGATGCGCTTAAAATCGATGACCCACAAGACTCCATCGGGCTTCATCGCCGCCCCGAGGGTCGGCATATAGGCGCCTGGGTACTCGATGTGGTGGTAGACGTTGCACATGAACGCCACATCGAGCCGGGCGTCTGGAGCGAGCCCGATGTCCTTCGCCCCCGCGAGATGAAAGATTAGGTTGCTTCTGCCCGACTCCGCCATCTTTCCTCTCACATGCGCGAGGAACTGCGGCGCAATATCGACCGCGTACACCCGGCCCGTATCTCCCACGAGATCCGAAAGCTGCCCCGCGAACAACCCCGTGCCCGCGCCTACATCTGCGACAACTTCGCCACCATCGAGCCCGAGCAAGGATAACAACGCCTCGCGCGACTGCACCACCTCGCGGCTCTCTCCTTCGAGCCGCTCCTCCCAGTCCTCCATGTCCTTCTCGGTCGCGTCGAGATAGCTCTCGTTAATTCCTGGACGCACGCTGGTCGCGGTTCCAAGGTCAGTATCCGCCGACGCTGGTGAGGTGGTGGCGCCGTTTGGAGCGCCGGCGCACCCTAGAGCGGTGGCAGCGAGCGACGAGACGAGAAGCGATATCTGCCCATGAGGAGGAGACCAGAGGCTGATAAATCCACGCATGCACCGTTGATTATCGACGCTTTTGTCACGACACTAAAGGCATGCAAATACGACGATGCGGGCCTTCATGGTGGCGATTCGGGACGGCCATGCTCCTTTCCGGGTCGCCGTTGGGGTGCGAGGGGCCTCCTCCGCCGAACACCGGCACCTCACCAAAGACGACCGAGTCCTCCGAGCCGATGAACGCTGCGAAGACCGCCCCATCCCGTGACGCTCCGACGGCAGCAAACCACGCGACCGAACCAGCGCCGCCCGCACCAACGATCGAAGGCGCCACCTTCGACCCCAACACTGACCTCTACGTGCAGCGATGTGGGGACACCTTCCCTTGCGGAACGCATCTGCAGCAGGCGGCGATGGAGGCATGCGCGGGCCTCACCCTCGGCGCGGCCAAGGGCTGGAGGTTGCCATCCAAGAGCGAGTTTTCACGGATCAAAAACCTGCGCGACCTCGAGGGCGCGCGCGGCTACCACTGGACCTCGACCTCCTACACTCAAGATGCGGCACAATTTTGGATCATGGCGTTAGACTCAAGCCCCTCCACCACCATCCCGGGGACCCGTAAAGCCTTCACTGCTCGCTGCGTACGGCCGCAAAATTCCTGAGCGGCGCCCACCGCCTCGCTATCCGACTCGCTATCCGACTCGATAGTTATGCGCGAGCCGCATATATTTTCCCGCTAGCTTGCGATGAAACACCTCGTCCTCCGCGCTTAACTTTTTGACGACCTTCCCTGGAACCCCCAGCACCAGACTCCGACTGGGGATCACCGTACCCGCGGTCACCAGGGCCCCAGATCCGATCACGCTGCCCTCCCCGATGATCGCACCATCGAGAATCGTCGACTGGATTCCGATGAGGCAGCCAGCCCCGATGGTGCAGCCATGAATCACTGCCCGGTGTCCGACGACGACGTCCTCTTCGATCAGGACGGGGTCGCGGTCGCCGAGGTGTACCACGACCCCGTCTTGCAGGTTGCTTCGCGGACGGACTTCAATCCGATTCACGTCACCTCTCACAACCGTCGAGTACCAGACACTCACGTCTGTTCCGAGGAGGACATCACCAATGACTGAGGCCCCCTCCGCGATGAAGACTGAAGGGTCTACGCGAGGGATCGACCCAAGGTACCGGCGAAAAATCGCACCAGGATGTGCACGCCTCAGCGCTCGCAAACCCTCTTCAAGCGCCGCGAGGTTCTCCGGCGGCCCGTCTGCGAGCTCGACTGAATCGGCAATGGTTCGTACGGCCACCCCTCCAGTATTGCAGTGTCTGCGTCGACTTGCACAACTATTGCCTCTCCAGGTAGATCTGGACCGTGGCCAAGCAGAAAAAGACGCGAGCATCTTCTTCGAAGACGACGAAAGCCCGAGGCGGCAACCCCTCTTCCAAAAAGAAGGCTCCTAAAAAGGTCGCCAAAAAGAAAGTCGCCAAAAAGAAGGCTCCTAAGAAGGTCGCCAAAAAGAAGGCGCCTAAGAAGGTCGCCAAAAAGAAGGTCGCCAAAAAGAAGGTCGCCAAAAAGAAGGTCGCCAAAAAGAAGGTCGCCAAAAAGACGAACATGAAGAAGTCGAGCAACGCGGCGACATCGAAGCTTAGAGCTGGCGGGGTCCGGATCGCATCGCGCGCCAAGGCTGTGTTCAAAAACTCCTCGACGGCCGCCTCATCAACGCTCAGTTCGTTGGAGGTACGGTTGAGGGAATCACTCAATGCCTCGAGTCAAGTTGAGCGTGAGCTCGCGGCCTCATTGAAGCGACAAATTTCGCAACTCAAAGGCCATCGCGAGGTACAGCGACTCTTCACCCTCCTCGACGAAGCACCCGATCCACATAAGCTTCGTACGGCCATTATGGAAAAAATCGAGGAGCTCCCGGTGCCAAAATTTGTAGAAGGTCTAGTCGCGG
Source organism: Nannocystaceae bacterium (assembly GCA_040265175.1). Lineage (GTDB taxonomy): Bacteria > Myxococcota_A > Polyangia > Nannocystales > Nannocystaceae > JAAZXR01. Next base: position 7,609 of record JBDQGY010000137.1, on the reverse strand, counting down.
CCCTCCCCAAATTGGCGAAGAGGAAGAGCCCTTGGATCTACGTCGCTGTGATTCGCCAGGTGAACCTCGCGAGGGAGCGCGCAGATGTATGGGAGGCGTTCTCATCCTCCTTGCGAGGTGCGGGACAGTCTTCAATTCGGTCCCTGAATGGCGCCATGCGCCCCTTCCTGGCGCTGGCTCCTGCGCCTGTCGAGAAGCGAGTACACGAGTTCATGGCGAACGTTTGAGATGCTCAGCGGTGACGCACGGACCTAAGACGTCCGCGCCTCGCGGTTAAAATTGCCCTGCGACCTTGAAGTAGGCGATGGACGATCCGGTCGCAGACTGCCCAAACTTCGTGCGGTCTTTGCCCACGAACGCGAAGCCTCCGAGCTCGAGGGTGACAAAGCCCCAGGGCGGGACCATGATCAGACTCGGAGCGATCACGGTCGACGCGGTGTCTTCTTTATCTTTCGGAAAGTCGATCACCGCGAAGGTTCGTACGACAAGATGTCGCCCAAAGAACACGAGCTCGTTTCCCGCAACCAGATAGTTTCCGATATTGCCAGCACCAAACTCGTCGATGAAGCCACGTAGGTATTGACCCTGGAGATACACGTGCTTCCCGATGGTGTAGTCCATCCCAACTGTCGCCTTCACATAGGGGGTCGCCTTCCCGTTCTTCGCACCAACGACAGGGCCGTCGATCTCCCTGATGGGGTCTGCCACCCCGTCGAAGGTCACATCGATGGCGGTGGGAAGCTCGGTCCGGAGACGGTAATCATCCCCTGGAATAAACAGGCCCGCCTCGCCCCAGAGGCCAGCGTTCCCAAGGAAAGAAAGCTGGGTAGCAAAGTCGAGCCCGACCACCTGCATCTTCGGGTAGATGAGGGTCACGTCCGACCGATACCAGTAGCGCTCCTCCGGCGGCAGTTCCGTCAGGTCGTCAGCGAATGGCGCGACGCTCGTCGACTCGACATTCACGGGGAGTGGGATGTCATGGAAGCCCCGGTAGTAGGACGCCGAGATGTCCACGGGACCGAGTTTGGAGCCTAGCTTGAACGCGACCTGAGAGTTCTTGAACCGGTTCTCAGGGAGCTCTAGTTCGGCATAGATGTCAGGATTGTACTTTGGGTTGGTGTCGATGTAGCCCTGAAGAAACTCGATAGCGTCGAGGTCCTCATCGTCAACGTAGGGAGGCATCGTCTTCGGATCCAGCAACGCGGTCGCCGCCGACGGAGGTAAGAGCGCTGGAGTGAAGAACGGAACGTACACAAGCTGCGCCCAAAACTTGTCTGACGACGGGAGCGTGTAGTCAATCACCGCCATCTGATTCGCGATCGGCTCGGTGAAGAGCGGTCGGTCCTCAAGATCATCGGCGTTGATATTGTTGGTGGGATTGAACTTGTCCGCCGTCCCCCACACGACAATCTGTCGTCCAAGTTTGATGTCTAGACCGGGTAAGAGGTCGTGCATCGCCACGTACGCCGCGTCACTCTCCACGTGAAAACGACTCATGAGACGACGATCCGTCAGTTCATTCAGATCCCGTTGCTCCGGGAAGTACAAAAATACGGGCTCAAGATCGCCCACGATCTGAATGTGCTCGTTGGGCGTGTAGCTGAACAACATCTCGATCCGCGTCTCGTGTCGGTTGAACCCACCGTACGCGGCCTTATCTCCCGTCCATCGCTCTCCGTCGATGTACCGGTCGATGTCCATATAGGTGCTCGACACGACTCGAACGGACGCATCGAACGCATCCCATTTCGAGGCCGACTGCTCGACGGCCGCTTCGGTCGCTGAGAGCTCATCTAGCTCGACCTCATCGGAGTCGCCAAATACGTCCGAGAGATCGACCTCACCCTCGGGGGGCGCAGCATCATCCGGAATCGCCTCTAGCTCTACAGGCTCCTCGTCCATCCCAGCGAAGGGGTCAAAGTCGAGCTCGGTAGTTACGGGAGCCGGCGCCGAAAGCTCAACCGGCGCGATGACGTCACTGCGTGCGGAGGGGCCGTCGGCTTGAGCGTCAGGACTCCCAGTTGAGGGACTGGCTGTCGTGGATGTGGACGGGCTCGGTGCGTCGTCGCTCGCGGGCGCGACGGTGGCCGAACTGAAGGCAAGGATGAGAGAGGCGGAGGTCGTGAGCACCACCTCGCAAGTCTACCCCCGTAACAAGGTGCGGCGCGAAAAAAGGTCATCTGTGATGCCCTGGTTCACCTGCACTTTGGACAACTCGATCACCGTCTTGTTTCCGCTCTTCGCGTCTTCCATCGTAATTCGCGTGGGCAACGGCAGCCCCGATACCTTCTTCCACCCTTCGCGCTTCTGGACGCGAGTCAGGTTGCCCGAGCCGTCGAAGTAGCGAATCAGCGTGATCGCCTTCACCTTCGAATCGATCACCACCTCGAGCTTCGAGAAACTCGTCTTCGCGCCGCTCTTGGGCGTGAGCGTCATCGTCGTTTCGCTCCCTTCCTTACCCGATACCGCCGCGGTGAAGGCCGGTGAGAGTTTGGCGAGCACCATGTCTTCCGCGGTGAAGTTACTCCCAAAAAATCCCTGATTCTGCGCGTGAGCGGCAATGCGGCGCACTTTTTTGAACTCGGTGTTGTACATCCACAGCTCGTCCGCACCGTTCATCAGCACCTTCATACCCGCCACATCACCCGGGCTCTTGAACACGATGTACTGTTTTTCGAGGCCCTTCATGGTCATCTCGAAAACCAGCGTCTTCTTCACCGCGCCACCCCGGTGAATCTTCATGGTCGCCACGTAGGCTTGATCTGCGAAGCGCTCCGCGTCTTTGTCGATGCGCGCCAAAATAGCGTCTCCCTTGGCGTCCGCTGCCGCCGGCGCTGGCACCAGTCCAACAGTCAACATAGGAGCAGAGAGCAAGGCGATGGAGAACAGAAGTGGCTTCTTCATGGGAGTATCTCGCGGAGGACTTCGAAGGTCGCGGTGAACGCGGGGCTCTAGAACCCTTGCTCTTCGACGCCGCCGACGCTGCATTATTTCATGAAATCGAAGCGCTGGTGTCGCTCCTGACCGAGCCTGCCCATGCGGTGATGTAGATCACACTTCCAGGTTCGCCCCGGGCCACCCTCAGAATTCTAGGGTCCTTTAGCGCCGACCGCGAAGGAGCCACGGCGTGAACCACAGCGCGCCGAGCGCTGCTCCGACGAGCCCTAGACCCAAGCCTATCCCGAATTGTTGAAGCGGCGGCATGTTGGACGCTCGCAGCACGCAAAATGCGAGCGCGAGCTGAATCGAGCTTACCAAGACAACCCCTCCGAGATCGCGAACTGCTTCGCGTCCCGGTTCGGCGCCGCCCACCGCCCGCGCCCGCAACCCAAGATGAATCGCGAAGTCCACACCCGCGCCAAGCGCGATGCAAGAGATCATGCTCGTGCCGACGCTGATCGGGTACCCCAAGATCGCGAGGGTACCTCCGACGAACGTCAACGTCCAAAGCGCCGGCAACAGCGCAAATATGGTCCGGCTGAGCGCGAGAACCATCGCCAACGCGATGATCGAGACGAGCGTCGATTTCCACAACGAGGTCGTGACACTGGACGCGAACGCTGCGCCGATCAGCGGCTGTCCCGTGACCCGGGCGGAGAATGCCAGCGGCGTGCCGCCCGCCCCCACCATCTCCTCGGGGACGGCCCACGACTCATCGTCGAGCTCCGAGAGCACTGGCGCCGCGCGATCACACTCCGAGTCCGACAACGCCAAGCCTTGGCAGCGAGCCCGTGAACCATTGGACTTGATCGCCTCGTCAATCCACGCGCCGAGATGCTCTGCCGCGAACTCGATCCCCTCCGGATCTGCAGCGGCGACCGTGGGGAGGCGCGTTCGCATGAGCGCCTCCAAGGCCTCGCCTCTCGGCGTGAGCAGCGACTCGGCCGTGAGCGAGAGACGCGCGGACTCGGGCACCGCCACCGCCACCGCGCCCGCGTCAGGATCGAGGGCTTCATCGCGAAGCTTCACGACTTCGCGCAAGAGCTCCGGCGTCGCGACCACCGCGCCGTCGTCGTCACCGCTGGGCAGCTTCACGGGGCGACCGAGCGACGCGGTTAAGCGCTTGCTGACGTCGGCGCTCCGACGCGCCACCACCTCCGGCGACGTGGACGTAGTAACGCTCCGAGGTTCGGCGTAGGTCGCTGTGAGCGCCTGCACTGCGCGTGCGAGTTCCACCTGCGCCTCGCCGTCCATCGGCGCGAGCTTCACGTGAATCAGCGCGCCGTCGACTTCCTCAGTCATCAGCTGCGCCATCGCCGGGTGGCCGATCAAATACGTGAGCACCCGACCTGCGCGGGGTGAGGTCTCGGGTACACCGCGGCGACCTCCGAGCGCCGCGTTGAGCACCGCCACCGGCTGCATGACGCTTCGAATGTCCACCACTCCGTCAAGCTGCTCGATCTCGCTTGTGAGATCGCGGATGGTGCGCATCACCTCTTTCTCGCGAAGGTCGCCACTCACAGCGATCTGCAAGTAGGTGGAACCCCCAAAGTGCTCTTGAAAGAATCGGTCGGCGCGTCGCGGCGCGCTGTCCTCCGCGAAGTTCGCCGCGGTGTCAGGATCGGCCTTGAGGGTCGACGCGGCCGCGACACCCACGAGGGCGAGCAGCGCCAGCGTCCAGGCCGGTGGAATCGGTGGCATCGGGATGCCCATCTCAGGACGGGTCGGGATCGCCGATTTTGGGAGGCAAGCGAGCATGGCGGGGATCACGAGCAGCGCGAGAACAAAGAGCACCAGCACGCCTACGCCCGCGGCGAAGCCAAACCTTTGCATCGGCACCTGCGGCATCACAAGCAGCGCGAAGAAGGCCACAGAGGTCGTCGCACCGCTCAGCGTCACGGGCAGCCACAACTCGCGAACCGCCTCACTCGCCCTCGTCGCAGGGTCACCGGAACGCCGCTGGTACCCCGCCAGCATGTGCATCCCGAACGCTCCACCCAGAGCGATCATCATAACGGGGATCGACGAACTCACGATGGTCAGCGGCTCATCAAATGTCCCGTGTGCCCCCATCACGATCGCCACCCCGAGACCCGTGACCACCAGGTTGATGACCGCAGCGGTCAAGGAGCGCAGGAAGAACGCAGAGACCACGACCAGCACGCCGATGACGATGGGAGAGAGGGTCTCGATGTCCTGACGGCTGGAGACCGAGGCCTCCATCTCTACGAAGGGAGCGCCCGCGAAGTGGAGTTCCCCTTCCCAGCCCTCCTCCACCGTATGACGAACTTCATTTAGCACCTGCACCCGCTGGGCGAACCCGTCCGCTCCGGCCGCCGTCTTGGGCTCCAAAAAAACCAGAATCGCGGCGGCGCGGCCGCTCTGCGCGATCAAGTTGCCGACAGCGTCCGAGCTCGCCAGCACCCGCGCCCGTATCTTTTTGGCGTCGTCAAGACCTTCAGGGACGAGCGCGGACACGACCACTCCATCATCCACCACCTCTGGGTGGGGAAGGTCCGCGAACGTCAGTACCAAGCGGACCCCCGGCAGTTCACCGACGCGGCGTCCCAAGGACCGAATTCGTTCCACTGCCTCTGGCCGAAGCAGATCCGCGCCGGAGGCCTCGGCGAGCCCAACAAGCCCGACCTCCAACATGCCGAACTCGGCGGACACCTCGTGAAAAGCGATGACATCGGCGCTCTCTGGCGGCAAGAAGGCCAGGACGTCGTCGTCGTTGCGAACCTCCGCCGCGCCGGGCACGAGCCACACCACGACCGCCGCGAACACCACCAGAATCAGGTAGCGGAGTCGGATGAGTGGATGCAGTGCTCCAGGTGTTGAATCGGTCACAAGGGGTTCCTACGCCGTCACCATTACGTATCTTAGCCCCAAACGGGCGTAAGCCAATCATTTCGATGCGCCACTCGGCCGTGGACCACATCATCAAAGTGCGATTGAATCTTCGCAGTGATCGGGCCTACCGACCCGTCGCCAAGCACCCTGCGATCGACGCTGCGCACGGGGGTCACCTGCGCTCCGGTTCCGCACAAGAAGAGCTCGTCTGCGACATAGAGTTCGGTCCTGCCAATATCGCGCTCCACGAATGACAAGCCGAGATCTTCGGTGACCATCTCGATCAACGAACGTCGCGTAATCCCGTCCAAGTTGTCCTTGGTGCTCGGCGGGGAGTACAACACCCCTCGGCGCACCAAGAACACATGTTCTGCGCTGCCCTCCGAGACGACGCCGTCCTCCGTTAAGAAAATCGCCTCATCGAATCCGTTGTCCATCGCCTCGCGACGGGCGAGCGCGCTGTTGAGATACCCGCCGGTGGGCTTCGTTCGAGATGGAATCGCGTTGTCGCGCACACGCCTCCAAGAAGAGACGCACACGTCGATAGCGTCCTTATCAATGTACCGCTTGAGAGGCATGCAGTAGCAAATGAAGCTGCTGTCCTCCTCGCGCAGCACCGGCGCGAGAAGGTTCGAGTTGTTGATGACCAGCGGTCGCACGTAGATATCCTCATGCACGTCGTTGCGTCGCAACAAGTCGAGCACGATGTCGCACACCTCCGCCTGCGTCCCGGGAAGTTGCATATAAAGGATTTTCGCCGACTCCTCGAGTCGCTCGATGTGCGCGTCGAGCCGAAACACAAACACCTGCTTCCCGTCATCGGAGCGATACCCTCGGATGCCACCGAAGCAGCCAAGTCCGTAGTTCAGCGCGCGGGATCTGACGTTGACCGTCGCGTGTTCGTCCTCCACAAAGGTTCCATCGATGTACGTGAGCATCGCGCGGAGCATGCCAAAAACGAGGACGGTTGGTCGATGCTTCGCGGTTCTATTTCGTTTTACGCCTGCTACGCGCCGTTGGTGGTCTTCTCGTTTCGATGCGTAACGAACTTCACACCGCAGAGGCGACAGGAACACGGTTTTTTAGCAGGGGGGTATTCCGTATTCCTGTTCACGTTTTTTTAATGCATCGTGGACAGACACGCGTGGAGATGGATTCCATCCAAGCAGGCCGGCCGAGTTCCATCACTCAAAACACATCGAACGATGACGGAGCGTCCACGCATCGCCGCACTCGACGCAGTCTGATCAAGTACGTTAGAGTTGATACGTCCGGTAGTCTTTTCGGGGGCGAGTTGTTCGTCCCACCTTTATTGTAGTCTCGAATGACATAGGCGACGCCGTTCCAAACGTGTTGAAGACGGCCCGCGCTTGTCCTTGCTGAGTTACCGCCATGTATAGAAAAAACGTTCCGCTTCACGTCCTTGCCTGCTTCACCTTGCTTCCGTTGCTCGCCGTGGCGAGCGGATGTGCAAAGGACGGAGACGGGCTCGATGGCGACGGCGATACCATGAGCGACGGGACCGGAGGAGGGATCTCTGCGGACGGCACCGACGGGACCATCGGCGAAGATGGCGAAGGTGGCACCATGAGCGGTGATGCTGGCGATGAGAACGGTGACGGTGACGGTGACGGTGACGGCGACGGCGACGGCGACGGCGATGGTGATGGCGACGGCGATGGTGATGGCGATGGTGATGGCGACGGCGACGGCGACGGCGACGGCGTCGGCGACGGCGACGGCGAGGGCGATGGCGACGGCGACATCGGCCCCTGCGAGGCGCCTGCCGATCACATCACATGTGACGGACTTGGCG
>JBDQGY010000136.1:0-11880 GCA_040265175.1 Nannocystaceae bacterium | reverse complement strand
GCGACCACCCGCGTCCACCAGACCCGTCATGCCCCAACCCAGAGCCAACGCCAACGCCAGCATGCGTAGTCCGACGGACTCCCAGGCGGTCCACCGGCCCTCGTGACTCGAAGGAATTCCTCGACGGTCACCATCTTTTGAACCTCGACCGTCTCGCCGCGCCAACACCACATCTCAACCTACAACCTCATAGGCTGAGCGCGAAAAAACGAACGGGGTCCCCCCGCTAAAAACCGATGCCGACGCGAAAGGTAACCTGATCCGAGTAAACGGTTCGTCCCGTCGCCGCGAAGTAGGGGCGGATCCACCCAACACTGCCCACAAAATACAGGTGCTTGAGCAGCGCCCATTGGACGCCTGCGTCGAGCCCTACCGTGTAAATGGCCGCGAGGTCATTGCGCTCGAACAGCTCGATCCTAGCGGCGCCAACGCCCACCTGGGCCTCGACGAAGGGCGTCACCCAGTACGGATATTGTACCCCAAGCCCAACCTTCTGCAGCACCATGAGATCGGCTCGGTCGCCTCCCGTGGCGGCTTCTCCCCCCTCCACGCCTACTTCCGTGTGCAATGCAAACCGGACGTACCGGCGCACGGGGGCGATTTCAAGGCCGACGAGGTGCCATGTCTGGTCACGACCGAGCCCGTCTCGCATGGCAAACTGCCGATATCCAATGACCAGCATCGCGCTCTTCACCGGGGGTGGCGTCCCTCGCTGAAACGTCAACTTGCCGCTCGGCTGTGCAGGCTCCGCCGTCCGGACCGCAGTGAGGGTCTCGTACTCCAGAACTCCTGGACCCGTCGCTCCTTGCAGCGCGGCGGCTCGGTCGGGCCGAGGGTCACCGACGAGGCCAATCGCGGGAGGCTCGTCCGGCGCGATCACAACAACCGCCGTGTCGGACTCCGCGTTGGGGGTCTCAGCCAGCGTCGCAGGGTCTTGGAACTCGCGTGGGAGGTCCACCTCGGTGTCGACAGGCGCGCGCTCCGGCGCTCCGGCAGCCCGCGCGGGCGGCTCCGGGGCGGGCTCCCGCGCTCCCTGCTTCGGCGGCAGCACGGGGGGGCCCAACCACAAGAGCAGGCTCATGGCGCTCGCGACCACGCTCACTGAGATTGCTCCTCCATGCTCCGATCGCTTTGGACCCGCTTGAGCATCAGGTCCATGTCGATGGTCTGAAGCTGAAACAGTGAGGCCACACCGACCCGAAGCGCCGCGTCTTGGCCGCGGTCGAAGTAGAAACTGCGAACAAATACCCCGGGCTCGATGCCCACCTGAAACACGACGCCGCCCTCTCCCGCGTCGGTGACGAAGGCGGTGAGTCCGTTGACCACCAGGCCCCCGAGCTCCTCCGTCAAATAACGGAGCTCGGCGAAGGCGACATCGCGGTGATTCGACAAATCAACATCGAGGAGGTAGCTGGGGATGCCCGTCTCTTCCTCTCCTGGGATGTCGGGGATGTCGGGGATGTCGGGGATATCGGGCCCCAGATCTCCAAACCCTAGCTCTTCGATGATGGTGTCAAATCCTGCAGCACCATCCACGGCACCCGCGATCAACACATGGGTTGGCGGCGCGTCCTCGATGGATGCCCCAAAAATCTCCGCCGCTATCTCCAGTCGCACCGATGTGGATGTCTCTGTCGTTAATTCCCACGGCGGTGAGATGAACTCCATGGAGAAACTCTCGTCCTCGGCGGTGTACTTGACGCGGGTGTGATAGCTGTCGCTCGGAACAGCGTCGCAGCCCCCTACCATCAGAGATCCCGCCAACAAGACGGCGGACCACATCCGATGAACTGGAGGTGATTCAGGTGTTCGCATCTCTTCACGATTCGGCCATGCTCGGCCAGTCTTGAGGCCCGAGGGGTGTCGTTCCCAACACGGCCCCATGCAGGACACCCCCCAGTATGGCGGCGCGCCCGAGTCCACTCAAAGCGCCCTGTATGGCCTGTTATGACCCCACGCGTGCCACCTCGCTCAGATAGGCGGCCGAGCCGGTGTCCAGCGACACCACGGACAACGATGAATCTTTTGCATTTGCAACATAAGCGAGACGCCGCGCTCGATCCACCGCGATCTCGTCAGGGCCTCCGCCGGTTGGGATCGCTGCTATCTGGCTCCATGTATCGAGCGAGATGATCGCGACACGGTCCGCGTCGTAGCAGCTGACCAAGGCCAATCGCTCTCCCGTCTCCGGGGTAAATACTTCGACGTGATTCGGGTTCGCACACAAGGGCAAGCTGGCCATGATGTTGTCGATGGGTTGGCCCGTCTCATCGAGGGATGTATCGATTCGCAGCAAGGTCGGCGGGGTAGTCTGCACGTACAAAAGGCGATGACCAACCGCGGGGTCCTCAAACGCCAGCCCCCCGCCGATCGGTCGGGTCGGTGTCTGTACGCTCGCGCTAGATTCGAGCTCGATGCGGCTGCCAGGTACGAGGAGGTCCAACCCGAGCGCGACCCCAAAACTCCTCAAGCCCCAAAAGTACCGCTCGGAGGCATAGAGCATCGGCCGTTCACAATCGAGGGTGCTGGTGGGCGCGTTGTCGGGCAACGTGCACGGGCGCAACACCACCTCAAAGCCGCCCGCCAATTCCGTACCGCTCGTAGGATCGGGTTGAAAAAATCCGGACTCCACGTCCACGACCGCCGGACCGCCGGGCGCCTGCAAGTCCAACAAGGTGAGCCGACCTCCCTCAAGATGAGGAATCACCGCGATGGGAACCCCACCGGGAGAGACGTTGATGCTCGCTGGGTTCTCGCTTACACCGGCGACGGTGTGAGCTTCGGCGCAGCGCGTGCCCGCTCCCTGCCCACACTGCACCGACGGCAGGTCTGACGACAATCCCCGAACATCGCCCCACACCACCTGCCCCTCGCCGCCCCGGCTGACCACGAAGATCCGGGAGGCCGTCTCCGGTCCCGAGGTCTGCTGCCACGCAACCGACGCGGCACCGCTGGTGACCGCGAAGGAGGCGTCGGCGGGGATCATGAGCGACGCCGAACACTGCGCGGGCTCCGAGGGGAGCGCGCCCGCGGTGCAGGGGAGCACCGTCGAACGCTCCGCCTCCGCTGGGAGCGGCGCGGCGAGCCCTCGGCCCAGGCCCTCAAGGTCGATGAAGACGACCGAGGACGCACTCCAACGGTCATCGAGGTTCCCGTTCGCGACCGCGAGATAGCGACCGCCCGGTGCCACCGCCAGCCCTGAAGGCTGGTACAGCCGTGTCAGGGGTGCGAACTCTTCACTCGGACCACAGCTCAAGGTGACGAACGTGAACGACATCATCATCCGTCGCCAGCGACACCGAGCAGCTGCACCGTCCACCACTCAAGGATCGCACGCGCGCGGCGGTCGCTCAAGCGTGAGCCCCGTCGACCCGCTGCGATCGCTAGGGGCCATCTAAGCGGTCGACCCGCGGCGCCAGCGTCCTCGCGCGATCCTCGGACGCGAGGCCCCATGACGCGGTCCACGCCACGACCATCACAACCATCACGACGCTACGTCTCGCGGGTTCGATGTCTGCACGAAGGCGAGGCTGCCCGACCGACCCTAGATCCGCGATGGCGTTCACCACCGCTCCCGCGACGATCGCCGGGGCGCACACCGTCACAGCGAAGAGCAGACTCGCTTCCGCGTGCATCGTCAGCGCATCGAGCAGCGCGGCGCTGTCGCCAAGGAGCGCGAGGATTTCGTGCGCTTGCAGCCCGCCTGCCGCATGCAAGCCAGACAGACCGAGCAGCCCCTCAAGCCCGTAGGTCGCGGGCGCGGCCGCGAAGAACAGCCATCCGGTCAACAACAGATGCAGTCGGACCCACGGACGCTGCGCAGCGCCTCGATAACCCGCGGCGCCGCCGGCCCATCGAACGCCCCCGACGACGCCGAGGAAGGGGAGCGAGACCCAGGTTCCAAGGATCACACCGAGCGCGAACTCTACCCCTAGCGTAGTCGCAAGCGACACCGCGAACGGGCCTGGCGTCTTCGTCGGTATCGCGAGGATTCCTGCGCTGTCGGCAAAGAACTCCTCAAGCGGTGTGGCGGCGCCGACCAGAGAGGTTGCGAACGCAGCCGCGACCACGAGCCCAACACCGCGAGGGAAGCTCGCGCGCCAAAGTGGGTGCACCATCAACAGTCCCGTTATCCTCGCCGACGCCGACGCCGACGCCCACGCGAGCGCCACGCTCACCGTGCCCCCGCGACCGACGCCCCTGCCCGCAAGCCCTCCGATGTCAGCGTCTCGATCTCTGCCCAGATCAGCTCTCCCCCCAGCACCACCGCGAGCATGATGCCGATCATTCGAACAAAACGAAGGAGCCCTGGGTCTTGAATGTGTAGCCGACCGCAGGCGTAGGACGCCGACGCAGAGAGTCCCGTCGCGAGGGCCGCGATGGGTACCACAAGCAGCGCCGCCACGCGGAGTCCTTGGACAAAGAAGTCGAGGGGTTCCGGGCCTCCAAGGGTCACCGGTATCCCCCCCAAAGCGAAGTGATGAGTTGGGTCCAGCCTCCCGCGGCCAGGAAGACCGCGACTTTCGCCGGCAACGCCACATGGACGCTCAGCTGCTCGCCACCACCGACATAGCCGAGCACCTGGCTGACCACGAGATCCACCGCCACGAAAGGCACGAGCACAATCACACCCAGCGCCAAGCCGGAGGTGATCTCACTGATCAAAAATGCGAGCGCGATGACGCCAGGGCCCTGGACAGCACCCTCTCCCACACCTCGCAGGGCGGTCACCACCTCAGGATCGGTGTGACGCACCATAAACTCCACCAACGGTGCCGCGACGCCGGCGGCCACCGGGCGCACGAGCTCCCACAGTCCCGTGGTACCGCCCGCTCCGTCACCCTCGCCCAGCGCTACCCACACCACCTGAAGAGGCGACCACATCGCCTCCATGGTGGGCGTCATGATGACCAGAGAGACGAGCAACGACAAGCTCGCGATGACAGACCACGGGATGAGCCCCCGCGGAGAGAGCCCCAACCGGAGCGCAGAGAGGACCAGGGTGACCTTCGCGAAGCAGGTGGTGACCGCAAACAAAACAGGACCGAGAATTAAAAAGAGCCAAAACAGCGACACGAAGCCACCGCCGTCGCTCATGGGCGCGTCCCCTGAGGGTGCGGCCTCGACACCGTCTCTCTTGGACCCTCCATCATCTTGGGTGAGTCAAGCTCTCGCACGAGAGATGGCGCCGCTCCCGGACCCGTGCCCACGAGGAATCGGTGGCCGTCCAACTCGACGACATGGAGGTGGTGCGCGTCACCCAATCGAATCGTTCGACGGGGTTGCGCACTTCTTCTGGATGTCTTTTTCGACACGTAGAGCCCAACGCCCAACAGTCCCGCTGCCACCAACACCATCCGCGCCGAGGCCCAAACTGCGCCTAGCAGCACCATCGCCCCCCCTCACGCTGCCTCATTTCATCCAACATCTCAGCCCCTGTGACCTTACGGGCATGGATCGAAGTGTCAACAAAACGACAACTCGCACCACCCGTCTACGGGAGCCCGCTCGTATGAACCAACGAAAAGAGGCGCCACGAAATCGTGAGCGCCTCTCCCCTAGAAGCCCGTCGATGGGCTCCGAACGATGATCCTAGGCTTCCGCCGCAGATGCTCCGTCCTTGCGACTGACCAATTCGATCAACGCCATCGAGGCGCCATCGCCCTCACGTTGTCCGAGCTTGATCACCCGAGTGTATCCCCCGGGACGCCCCTTGAGCGCCGGTGCGATCTCTTCGAAGAGCTTGTGAACCATCTCTCGAGTCCGGATCATCTTCGAAGCTTCACGCATCGCGTGGACCACTCGCATGTGCTCCTCGCGGCTACGATCTGCCTTGGGCTTCTCCAGCAAATCACCGAGGCGGAGGCTGATGGAGATGGTGCGCTCGACGACGCCGCGGAGCTCTTTGGCCTTCGCTTCGGTGGTCTGAATACGCTCATGCTCGAGCAGGTTCGTGACCATGGTTCGAAACATGGCCTTTCGGTGAGACGCGCTGCGGCCGAATTTTCGACCTGACTTTTGGTGACGCATGGGTTAGCCGTCCTCTCTTTGGCCATTAGGACCTTGCCAGCCGTCGACCTTCATGCCGAGGCTGAGCCCCATCTGCCCAAGGATCTCTTTGATCTCCTTGAGCGACTTTCGACCAAAGTTCTTGGTCTTAAGCATTTCGGATTCGGAGCGCTGAACGAGGTCCCCGATGTAGTGAATGTTTGCGTTTTGAAGGCAGTTGGCCGACCGAACAGAGAGTTCGAGCTCGTCCACCGAGCGCCAAAGCACATCGTTGATTCGATCGCGCTCTGTCTGTTGTGGAACAACCTGCTCCTCCATGTCCTCGTACTTGATGAAGATGGCCAGCTGCTCTTTGAGGATCTTCGCCGCCAACGCGAGCGCGTCGTCGGGCTTCTCAGAGCCGTCTGTCCACACCTCAAGAATGAGGCGGTCGTAGTCCGTGCGGTGTCCGACGCGCGCGTTGGTGACGCGGTAGTTCACTTTACGGATCGGCGAGAACAGCGAATCGATCGGGATCACACCAATGGGCATCCCTTCGGTCTTGTTCTCGTCTGCGGTGGCGTATCCGCGACCCATCATGCAGGTCATCTCGATACGAAGCATCGCGTCGCCCGAGGGGCTCAGCGTTGCGATGTGGTGTTCGGCGTCGAGCACCTCCACCCCCTCAGGGGTCTCGAGGTGCTTTCCGAGCACCTTGCCGTCGTCGCCCACCTTGGACTTGTTGACGTCGAGGACAAGGACGCGAGGGGTCTCATCCTTCATCGCGAGTCGAAGACCCTTGATGTTCAAGATGATGTCGGTGACATCCTCGACGACGCCGTCGATGCTAGCGAACTCATGGACCGCATTAGAGATGCGGACGCTCGTGATCGCCGCGCCTTGAAGAGAGCTCAAGAGCACCCTGCGGAGGCTATTCCCCAGGGTGATCCCGTACCCGCGCTCAAGCGGCTCGCACGTGAACTTGCCGTAGTTCTCGGTGACGTTCTCTTGCTCCAACATTTTGGGGCGAATGAGATCGCGCCAGTTCCGGGACCGTGTGCTGAAATCCTGCTGCATATCTGTGGCTCCTTACTTCGAGTAGAGCTCTACGATGAGCTGCTCGTCGATATCTGCCGAAGAGTCGGCGCGGGTTGGGAGTGCGGTGATTTTGCCCGTGCACTTGTCACGGTCGATTTCGATCCACGCGGGAAGCGGGGAACGATCCAGGTTGCCGAGCGCGTCGGTGATTTTCTGCACCTTCCGCGATTTTTCACGAACCTCGATCACATCGCCCGGCCGCACTTGGTAGCTGGGGATGTTGACCTTCTTGCCGTTGACAAGGAAGTGACCGTGACGCACCAGCTGCCGCGCCTCTGCATGACTCGAGGCGAAGCCCGAGCGCAGCGCGGTGTTGTCGAGGCGACGCTCGAGGAGCTGAAGCAGGTTCTCACCTGTCACGCCCTTCATGCGCGCGGCCTTGTAGTAGTACCCACGGAATTGCTTCTCGATGAGCCCATACATGCGCTTGACCTTCTGCTTCTCACGAAGCTGCTGGCCGTAGTCACTCGGGCGGCGACGGCGTGCTTGTCCGTGCTGGCCGGGGGGATATTGACGACGCTCGTATCCACACTTGTCGGTGTAGCAACGATCGCCTTTCAAAAAGAGCTTTGCGTCTTCGCGACGGCAGAGCCTACAAACGGGTCCGATGTAGCGTGCCATGGTCCTAGACTCTCCTTCGTTTCGGCGGGCGGCAGCCGTTGTGTGGGATGGGGGTGACATCACGGATGGAGGTCACGCGAAGGCCTGCGGACTGGATGCCTCGCAGCGCGGACTCTCGGCCGGCGCCCGGTCCGGAAACCTTGATGGCGACGGTCTTCATGCCGTGATCTTGGGCCTTGCGCGCGGCGTCATCTGCAGCGAGCTGTGCGGCGAACGGGGTGCTCTTACGCGACCCTTTGAAACCACGAACTCCTGCGGAGGACCATGCGACGGTGTTGCCGTTGACGTCGGTGATGGTCACCGTCGTGTTGTTGAACGTGGAGCGGATGTGAACCACTCCCGTGCCGATGTTTTTGCGAGCCTTGCGACGCCCGCCTCTTGGGTTTGCCATGGGTGGTTACGCCTTCTTCTTGAGCGCGACCTGCCCGCGCTTGGGCCCTTTGCGCGTACGCGCGTTTGTGTGAGTTCGTTGACCACGAACGGGGAGGCCACGACGGTGGCGGAGGCCACGGTAGCAACCGAGATCCATCAACCGTTTGATGCTCATTTGCACCTCGCGGCGAAGATCACCCTCGACCTTGAAGTCGGTCTCGATGGTCTTGCGAATGGCGCTCACCTGCTCGTCGGTCAGCTCTTGGGTACGAATCGAGCCACCGACGCCGGAGCGTCGAAGGATTTCGCCCGACGTATGATCTCCCACGCCATAGATGTACGTGAGCGCGACGTCGATGCGCTTGGCTTTCGGGAGGTCGACACCTGCAATACGTGCCATGACTACCCTTGCCTCTGCTTGTGTTTAGGATTTTCGCAGATGACACGGACGACTCCCGACCGCTTGATCACCTTGCACTTCTCACAGATGCGTTTAACGCTTGATCTGACTTTCATTTTCTTCCTTGCTTAGCCGGGCTCTGCCACCGAGATGATGACGCCCCGACCCGGATCGAGGCGGGCTCTTTGGACCCGCACTCGCTGCCCCGTCCGAATAAGCATCCCTTGCCGGGTGGCCTCCTCAGAACGACCCGCGATAATGGGGCCGTCTTCGGATTCGAGACGAAACAGCTGCTGGGGCAACTCAGCGACGACTGTCGCCTCGATTGTGGGATGCGGTTGTTGCATGCGTTCTTCCCCCCTAGGGGTTGGGAGCGCCCAAATGTGCCGTTTGTCTCCGCTGAGAACACGCGACAGCCGGCGGAACTTCGCAGCCTACGAGGGAGAATTCAACCCAAACGCACAGGTTTTTGCGCGAATCACGCGAACCTGGTGCTGCACCGTGATGACGGCCCGACACCGATGGTTCTCCGCCGATCCCACGGCCGAATGTCGGCTCCATTTTATGACGGACTCCCCCCGCCGGCGAGGCCGAGTGATGGCCACACAACGCGCATCGGAAGGCCTGGGACCGGCGCCCTCCGGTTCCAGGCGACGCGAAGGCCCGCGCCTCCGGACTCCCGCCGTGCCGGTAGTCCACCGATGGAGCCGGCTCCCTGTGCGCTACAGTCCCGGTCAGTGGAACCGGACACGCTGCGGATCTTGCTCGAAGACGACGCCCTCGTCGTTGTGCACAAGCCCTCCGGGATGTCCTCCCACCGCGGCTGGACGCGAGAGGGACCTGTCGCGCTGCAATCGACGCGAGACCTCGTCGGCCAACACCTATTTTTGGCGCACCGGCTCGATCGGAGCACCAGCGGCGTGCTGGTCTTCACAAAGTCGCGGGACACCGTCCGGCGCGTGTGCGACGCGTTCGAAGCGGGGCACGCGCTCAAGCGCTACCTCGGCGTGTGCCGCGGACGTCTCCAAGAAGACGACCTGCTGCTCGAACATCCAATCCCGGGGACGGAGAATGGACCGAGGGTGCCGGCGAGCACATGGATTCGCTGCCTCGAGCAACCCGCCAACGAGCGATGCTCTCTGTTTGAGGCCATGCCGCTCACCGGCCGACTGCACCAGATCCGCAGACACCTCAAACATCTGTCTCACCCCATCGTCGGGGACGTCCGATACGGGGACGGCCGCATCAACCGGCACTACAGGAGCGCGCACCAGTTCCGTCGGCTCGCGCTGCACGCGTGGAGCATCGAGTTCCCCCACCCGTACACTGACGAGCGCGTGCGCGTAGTCGCCCCAGTGCCGCAAGAATTCGCGAGCCTGCTCACCGCCATCGCCTGCACCCCGGAGCGCTACGCAACACAACGATCCTGGCCCGCTGCCACCGAGGATCGGCGCTCGCGCTCCCTCCCGTTACCGGAACGACCTCGCTCGCGGCAGACCACGCCGACCTAGCGCGTCGCGCGATCGCGGCGTGCGCCTTAGGAGCGACGCCGGCGGCCCTGGCTCGGGCCCGCGAAGCCTTCGTAGCTCCGGGTCACGAGGTGGCTCTCAATTTGTTGGGCGAGATCGAGGGCCACACCCACCACGATGAGCAACGAGGTGCCGCCGTAATAAAACGGCACGTTGTACTTGATCTGCAAAAACGTCGGGAGCACACAGACCGCGGCGATGTACCACGCACCGGCGAAGGTCAGCCGGTTCAAGATAAACTCGATATAGTCGGCCGTGCGCTTACCCGGTCGAATCCCAGGGATCGACGCATTTTGCTTCTTCAGGTTGTCGGCGAGGTCGACCGGGTTGTACTGCAGCTTCGTATAAAAGAAGCAGAAGAAGATCACCAACACCACGTACAGGCTCAGGTACAGCCATCCACCGTACTGCAGCGCCACCGACAGGCGCTGAAGGTAGACGTTGCCCGTCATGCTCGCGATCTGGCTCGGGAACATAATCAGCGAGGAGGCGAAGATAGGGGGAATCACGCCCGCGCTGTTAATCTTCAGCGGCAGGTAGTTTTGTTGCGCTCCGCCAAACATCTGCTTGCCGGCCACGCGCTTCGCGTAGAGCACCGGGATTCGACGCTGGCCACGCTCCATGATCACCACAAAGGCGATCACGGCCAAGACCACGGTCAGCAGGATGCCAAGCATCATCGGCCCGAAGTTCTCCGGGTCATCTACCGACTTTTGGAACAGCTGGAACAGCGCGGGAATCAGCTCCGCGACGATGCCTGCGAAGATGATGAGGGAGATGCCGTTGCCGATCCCTCGCTCCGTGATCTGCTCACCGAGCCACATCAAGAAGCAGGTGCCCGCCGTAAACGCCAAGATCGCGATGACCTTGAACCAGAGGCCGGGGTTGAGCACCACGGTTTGCCCCGCGGTGTTGAGCCCCTCCACCCAGTTGGCGATGAAGTAGCCTTGGATCACCGACAAACCAACCGTGAGGTACCGAGAGTACTGGTTGATCTTTCGGGTCCCACTCTCTCCCTCCTTGCGGAGTTCTTCGAGGCGCGGAATCACCACCTGCATCAACTGCATGATGATGCTCGCGCTGATGTACGGCATGATGCCGAGCGCGAACACCGAGGCCTGCGCGAACGCGCCACCGGTGAAGAGGTTCAGGTAGCCGAGCAGACCACCGGCACCTCCCGCGACCACCTTGCCCATCGCCGCACGGTCTACGCCGGGGATGGCGACAAAAATTCCGAAACGATAGACCGCGAGCATCGCGACTGTGAACAGCACGCGCCGCCGGAGCTCGGGGAGTTTGAAGATGTTGATGATGATGCCCATGTCGAACGTAGACTTGGCCAGGTTGTCGTAGCTTGTCGCCGATCTGACATCGGCGGGACCATGTATTTACCCCCGAGGGGCACGCGGGCCAACCGGCCCTAACTTGAGAATGCGCAAAGGCCGCGCGATGCGCGGCCTTCCCTTCGATCGACCGTGGACAGTCGCCTACGCGTCGCCGCCCGCAGCCTTCGAATCGAGCAGTTCGATGGAGCCCCCGGCTGCCTCGATCTTCTCCCGGGCCTTCTCGCTGACGCGATGGACCTTGATCGAGAGCTTTTTGTCGAGGTTCCCGTCGCCGAGCACCTTGATAACCTTTGCTTTCTTCGGCACGAGGCCGCGAGCCAAGATCTCCTCTACGGTGACCTCGCTCCCAGCGTCGAATGCCTCCGAAAGCCGCGCGACGTTGACGCCGTGGACCTCCACACGGTGGATATTTACAAAGCCACGCTTGGGCACGCGTCGATGGATCGGATTTTGTCCGCCCTCGAAGCCCACGCGGACCGTGCTGCGCTTCTTTTGACCCTTGCTGCCGCGGCCGGCGGTCTTGCCG
>JBDQGY010000135.1:0-11911 GCA_040265175.1 Nannocystaceae bacterium | reverse complement strand
GTGTCGTCGTCGCAGCGCACCTCGCCGCGGACCGGACACACCAGGCCCAAAAGCGCCCGAAGCAAGGTCGTCTTGCCGCTGCCGTTGGTCCCCGTCACGAGGAGAACCTCGCCTGGTCTCGCCGTAAACGCGACGCGCAAGGGGATGTCGCCCCCGACGAAGAGGTCGATGTCGACGTGGATGTTCATGGCGATCGGACCACCCGTCCGCTGAGGATCATGATGAGAAAGGAGATGGCGATCAACGACACGGACAGCGCGACGGCGCTGTTTTGATCCTCTTGAAGGAGCTGATAGACGGCGAGGGGCACCGTGCGGGTGCGGCCAGGGAAGCTGCCGGCGAAGGTGATCGTGGCGCCGAATTCTCCGAGCGCGCGTCCGAAGCACAGCGCCGTCGCGGCGAAGAGCGGTCGTCGAAGCTGAGGGATGACGATGTGGCGCAGGCGGGCAAAGCGACCGGCACCGAGCGTACGCGCCACCTCATCATGTGCAGACGACAAGCTTCGGAAGGCCGCCTCACCCGAGAGAATGATCAAGGGCATGGAGACGAACGCGGCCGCGAGGACCGCGGCGAGAGAGGTGAAGGAGATCGAGAGGCCGAGGGCGTCGAGTTTCGCACCCAGCAGACCCTTGCGACCGAGGGTGAGGAGCAGCCCAGTCCCCGCGACGACCGGGGGCATCACCAATGGCGTCATGGCGAGCCCGCGAACGAGGCGCGCCCCCACCCGCGGGTCGCGTGACAGCCACCACGCGATGGGGAGCCCCAAGCTCATACACACGAGCGTCGCGGAGGTCGCGACGGTCAGCGAGACTCGCATCGCCTGAAGCGACGCAGGAAGCCACATCGCGCGTAAAGAATCCTCGGAGAAGCCCAGCCAGAGCAGCGCGCCGATAGGGAGCGCGATGAATGCCAGGCCGGGGAAGCTAGCCAGGAGAGAGAGCCACCGACCTCGTCGCGGCGGCGGGCGTACGCGGAGAAGACCATCCGTCATGGTCTGACCTCCTCGGCGTGATCGGGGAGCGCGTCGCGAAGGTCGCTCAAGAACGCGGCCGCCAATCGTGGGCTCGCGCTCTCCGCGTTGACCGCACCCATGTAGCGCACGGGCTCGATGTCGATAGGGAGGCAGCGGAAGCGTCGGGGGAGCGACGCACACTGTTGAGTGAAGACGATGGCGAGGTCGATTTCTCCCGCGGTGAGCCGGCGCTCGACGGCCAGGGCGTTGGCTTCCAACGAGTGGACGCGTGACGCGAGCGCCGCCGCGTTGCCGGATACGGCCAGCCATTCCCGCGTGCGTGCGCCGAGGGGGACAGAGGGATCGGCCACACCGATCGCGGTGGCGTCCGTGATCAGTCCATGGACGGTCGGCGCCTCGCTTGAGGCCGCGACGCGCTCATAGGCGAGAGCGAGCCCCGTCACCGCGAGCGTAGCGGGCTGGTTCACATGTTCCGCCCGATGGAGGGCGCGGACAAGATCAGCGCGGGCGGAGATAAAGATGTCATAGGGAGCGCCATCCTCAAGCTGTCGCGCCAGCCGGCTCGAGCTGTCACCGATGACCTCGACACGGACGCCGGGGTGGCGCTCTTCGAAGGCCCGCGCCGGCTCTCGCAGCGTCGACTGAAAGGATGACGCCACACCTACAAAGAGCACGGTTGAACCGCGAGGGGAACAGGCCGCAGCGAGCCCGAGGCACATCAAAGAGGCGAGGACACCGCGTGGCGGAGCGCCGCGGCTTCGCCCGAGCATCCGCGCCTTCATGCCCACAGCCTATCAGACCCGCGCTCCACGAGATATGCTCCGGTGGAGGTTCGCGAAGCGATGGACAAGGTCATTCTCCATGTGGACATGGACGCTTTCTACGCGTCTGTAGAGGCGTTGGATCGGCCGGAGTACCGCGGGGTGCCGCTCCTCGTGGGTGGCGCCGGTGCGCGGGGTGTCGTCGCGGCGGCGAGCTATGAGGCGCGGGCCTTTGGCTGCCACTCCGCCCAGCCGATGGCGGTGGCGCTTCGTCGATGCCCCAACGCGACGGTGGTGGCTCCGCGGATGGCTCGCTACCGTGAGGTCTCCGCGTCCGTCTTCGAAATCTTTAGATCGTTTACGCCGCTCATTGAACCGCTCTCCATCGACGAGGCGTTCTTGGATGTGACGGACTCCCGGTCACTGTTTGGAGACGGGGAAACCATCGCGAGGCGAATTCGAGCGTCGGTCTATGCGCAGGTGGGCCTCACGTGTTCCATCGGCGTATCGGCGGTGAAATTTATCGCGAAGCTCGCCAGCGCGCATCAAAAACCAGATGGCCTGACTGTGGTGCAACGAGGGGATGAGCAAACGTTCCTTGACCCGCTCCCTGTCAACAAGCTGTGGGGGGTGGGCCCCAAGACCCACGCGAAGCTGAGAGAGATCAACGTGCACACTGTGCGGGGCCTCCGGAGGGTGGAGCCCGAGCGGCTTGAGCGCCTGCTCGGTGAATCGGGTCAGCAACTCGCGAGACTCGCGAGGGGCGCTGACTCGCGGGAGGTGACGCCGGGTCGCGCCGCGGTGCAGGTGTCCCATGAAGATACGTACGCCAAGGACCTCACGTCGGCGGCGCAAGTTCACGGCCGGCTCTTGTCCCAAGCGACCGCGGTCGCGGATCGGCTCACGAAATCAGGTCGTCGCGCGCGCCAGGTGTTCATCAAGATTCGCGACACTAATTTTCGAACGGTGACGCGGCAGACGACCTTGGAGCACCGCACCGCGGAGGCGAGTACGATCTACGACGCCGCGAGGGGATTGTTTGACGGCTTGGGTTGGGAGCCGCTGGCCATCCGCCTCACCGGGGTCGGCGTCTCAGATTTCAGAGAGACTTTGGACGAGCAACAGCTCGGACTGTTCTCCGAGGACGCGCTTCGAGAGGCGGGCGACGGGTCCTCCGATCGGGCGAGACGTCGCGTGGTGCAAGAGACAATGACCGCGGTCCGCTCGAGATTTGGTGCGGAGAAGCTGGCGCCAGGAGGGGCCGGATCGGGCAGCCTGGCGCTCGGAGGGCGCGCGGCCTCTCGTCACCAAGACGACGACGACTAGCTGTCGTCGGCGTCTCGGAAGATCTTCGATTTGTAGTAGGCGAGCTCGGCGATGGATTCACGAATGTCATCAAGGGCGCGGTGTTGCTCTCCCTTTGGGTAGGGCGCTAGGTTCGGATACCAATGGCCCGCGACGACCTTAAACGAGGTCACATCGACGCTGCGATAGTGGAGGAAGTCGGCCAACGCGGGCATATAACGCACGATGAAGCGGCGATCTTGCCCGATGCTGTTGCCGCACAAGGGGGACGTCCCTGGCTGGCAATGTCTCGCGAGGAAATCGAGCGTCTGTCGCTCGGCGTCTGCCACCGAGATCGTAGAGGCCTTCACCGCCGCGGTGAGCCCGCTCGCTCCGTGATGGCTCGTATTCCACTCGTCCATGCGATCAAGGACCTCGTCGGCTTGGTGCACGATCAATTCGGGGCCCTCCTCCAGGACGTTGAGGGCGCCGTCTGTGACGATGGTAGCGATCTCAAGGACGTGACAGGTTTCTGGATCGAGCCCTGACATCTCCATGTCGATCCAGATGAGCGGCGGATTAGGTGGGTGCACAAGAGGACGATAGCAGCAAGATCGCGGCTCGTCGCGAGTCTGGCGATTCCCGCTCGTTGGTAGCTAGCGGACGTACACGACGTCAAGAATCCCTTGTGGTAGCTTCCGAAAATGTCTCGCTCTACGCGCTTTCGATGCCTTTCGATCGGGGTTTTTCTCACGCTCTCAAGTTGCCACGCGGGCGCATCGACGACACCGGTGAGCCAGGAGCCTCGAGCGGCTTCCACCGCTGCCACCGCTGCCACCGGAGATGCCGGCGATGGAAGCGCGCCTTCCTCACAGGTCGCCGCCGTATTTGACAAGCGAGAGGTGGAGATCCCGATGCGTGATGGAGTCACGCTCTTCACGACCATATACACGCCGAAGACGAGGGAGGGGCCGCTGCCGATGCTCATGATCCGGACCCCGTACTCTGTAGGGCCTTACGGCGAGGACGCGTTTCCCGAGCGGCTCGGTCCGAGCGACGTCATGATGAACGAGGGCTATATATTCGTCTACCAAGATGTGCGCGGGCGCTTCATGTCTGGCGGGGCGTTTGTGAACATGACCCCGCATGAGAGTCCGCTCAAGACAAACGAGAGCACGGACACCTACGACACGGTGGAGTGGTTGGTCCAAAACGTGGAGGGGCACAACGGGCGCGTGGGTCAGTGGGGGATCTCTTATCCAGGGTTCTACGCCGCGGCGGGGATGATCTCTCACCATCCGGCGTTGGTGGCGGTTTCACCGCAAGCTCCCATCGCCGACTGGTGGTACGACGACTTTCATCATCACGGCGCCTTCTTCCTCCCTCATGCCTTCAACTTTCTCGCCGTGTTCGGCCGTCCTCGTACCGGACCCACCAAGAAGTGGGGCCCGCGTTTTGATCACAAGACCAAGGACGGCTTCCAGTTCTTCCTGGATCTTGGACCGCTTGAGAACGCACGCACGAGGTATCTAGGCCAAGACAACGCGTTTTGGAATTCGTTGGTCGCGCATCCCAACTACGACAAGTTTTGGCGCGACCGCGACATCTTGCCGCACTTGTCTGACGTGGCGCCTGCCGTGATGACAGTGGGAGGATGGTTTGACGCCGAGGACCTCTACGGGCCCCTGAAAATTTATGAGTCGGTGGAGAAGAAAAACCCTGACGTCTTCAATATGCTTGTGATGGGACCATGGCGGCATGGCGGTTGGTCGAGGACCGACGGCGATCATCTCGGAGATGTCGCGTTTGGGGCGAAGACGTCGCGTTTCTATCAAGAAGAGGTTGAGCGCCGTTTCTTCGGTCACTTTTTGCGAGGCGAGGGTGAACTCGATTTGCCCGAGGCGTTGGTGTTCGAGACCGGCAGCAACGAGTGGCGCTCTTTTGATGCGTGGCCGCCGGCCACAGCGACGCCAGGGGCGCTGTTTTTTGGCGGCGATGGGACCTTGACAGCCGCCGCGCCGACGCGCGGGAAGGCGAGGGATCGATTCGTCAGTGACCCGGACCTGCCGGTGCCGTTCACGGAGGATGTGGCGACCGGGATGACCCGTGAGTACATGACCGACGATCAACGGTTCGCGTCGCGGCGCCCCGACGTGTTGACCTATCAGTCCGCGCCGCTGGAGGAGGGGATGACCCTCGCCGGCCCCATCCAAGCGGAGCTTTGGGTGACGACGGATCATGAGGACGCCGATTGGATCGTCAAGTTGATCGACGTCTTCCCAGATGACGCGAAGGATCACGAGTTCCTCAGCGAAGGTCAGCATATGAGCGGCTACCAGATGATGGTGCGCAGCGAGGTCTTGCGCGGTCGTTTTAGGAACTCGCCCGCGAACCCAGAGCCCTTCAAGCCAGGAGAGCCGACACGAGTGACGGTAGAGCTGCAAGACGTGCTGCATCGCTTTGAGCCGGGTCATCGAATTATGGTGCAGGTTCAGAGCACCTGGTTTCCGCTGGTCGATCGCAACCCGCAGCGATGGGTAGATAATATCTTCGAGGCGACGCAAGACGACTTTGAGGCGGCGACCCATGAGGTGCTCAGAGAGCGCGCCCATCCGAGTACTCTCCGCTTTTCGACCGTCCCAGAGCAGAGCGCGACCCCATAATGAACGTGGAAGGCAGCCGTCGCCCGCACCCCGGTCGCATAGGGTTCGCGCTCATCGTCGCGGTGTTTGCTGTGTCTTGCGCGGCGATCTTCTTCCGTCTGGCGGCGCCGACGCATCCCGTGGTGATGGCGGGAACGCGCCTGACGATCGCCGCGTTGGTGTTCGCGATTCCAACGATTCGCTCGATTCGGAACGGACGGCTGCCTCGCCCCCAGGTGCGTGCTGCCGCCATCGGAGGGCTGTGGTACGCACTGCACTTTGGAACGTGGGTGACCTCGTTAACGCTCACCTCGGTTGCGGCGTCCGTATCCCTCGTCACGGCGACGCCGTTGATTCTTGGCCTCATCGCGCTCAAAACCGGAAAGGACCGCCCGTCGGGTCGGGTCTGGATAAGCCTCGGCGTGGTGCTGGCTGGGCTGGTGGTGCTTGGAGTGGAGCACGGAGCCGGGGACGCGACCGGCGACCGGATCCTCGGGGACGGGCTCGCGCTCGCGGGGGCTGCTGCGATGGCCGGCTACATGCTGCTTGTCCGCGCTCAGGGGGAGACGCTCGACGCCATCGCGTTCTCTGGAGTCGCGCTCACCGTAGGGGCGGCGGCGTTGCTGCTTTGGTCCGTCGTGTTGGGGATACCTCTGGAGATTCCCAGCGCGCAGGCGGGGTTTTGGATTTTGATGGCCGCGCTCGTGCCCCAGCTCATCGGCCATACGACCCTGACGTGGACTCTAAAATACCTCCCGCCGACGGGGGTGGCGATCGCGGCCGTGTCGGAGCCTGTAGTGTCTACGCTGCTCGGAGTGATGATCCTCAACGAGAGGGTAGGGGCCGCGGCCGCCATCGGTTGCGGATTGACGCTGCTCGGAGTGGCACTGGCGGCAACTCGTCGGCGCTGAGCGGCGGATAGCGGTCACGCGCGTCACGTCGGGCGTATGGGTTCACCCGCCAAACATACGGGCGAGCGCGCGTTGGACCCACGCGGGGTGATCATAGCTCGCGGGGTCGCTCGTCATGCGGGGGGCGACGACCTGCGCGACGACATGGTCTTGAGGGTCCGATGAAAGGCGAGGGCGCTCCACGAGATGCAACTCCAAGTTCTCTGGGCACCCGTCGCATCGCCGAAGCTCACGGGGTGTGCCCTCGTACGCTTGCTGAATGTCTCGCCAGTGTACGGTCAAGATATCGTCGACCTCCAGGGCGAACCCCTTCATGTCGACCTCGGCGGTTTTGACGAGGACGAAGGCGATCCCGTAGAGGAGATCGGTCGCGCGTTGCAGCACGTAGGGATCTAACGGGAGCCCCGTGAGTTCAAGATCAACAGCGCCGAATCGCCGCATGCCTCGCGTGGTCATCCGTACAGAGCGGGTCTCGCCATCGCCATCTTGAAACGGCACTACCGTCACCTGTGACGCGACAGAGGCGGTCGCTGATCGGAGTCGGGCTTCGGAAAATGACGTGACGTCGCGGACCTCGAGCGTGTCGGGGTCGAGAATCAACGCGTCGAGTTTCTCAGCTGCGATCCGGACGAGGGTCTGGAGCAGACGCAGCCCGCGGAACGCCTCGCGAGCGCGGTAGTCGGCGCGAAGCAACACCGAGTAGCGTCGAGAACTGAGGCTGGCCCGGTCCTCCTCAGACAAGGCACGAGACAAGATGGGGTCTTGCAATACGGATGTAGAGGCCACCTTGTCGGTCTCCAACAGCGCCGTGTGGAGGCCGATGAGGTCTGAGACCTTCACACGACGCCTCATGGCCGCGGCGTCGGAAGGGTCCACTTGCTGCGCGGAGAGGGGAACGATCGCCGAGGGCGCCTCGGCGTCGGTGTCGATGAGCGTACGGAGGAGGCGGACCTCATCCACGTCGTCCCTGCCGGCGAACGTTTCGTCGACCCAGCCTCGGAGGCTGGCGCGGGTGGGAACGGTCGGGGGCGACGTTTTCGCTTGTGGGGGAAGCAAGAGGAGATATCCCTGGCTGCTGCGGTCGGCGAAGACGACGCGGTGTTGGGTCGCGTCCCGGGCTCCCCACGCGGAGGTTGCTCGCGGTTGAACGTCTGACTTTTTGGAAGAAGATGACACGGGCAGGCTCGTCGGCGCCGCGGCCTCGCCGCGAGCAGCTGACCCGGATTGGGTAGCGTCGTTCCGCGTCCTACTTTGACCGCATCCAATGGAGACGCTCGTCGCGATGACGAGGGTAGGGAGGATGTGGCTTCGCAGACGGGCGAGAGGCATCATTTTGAGGCGCTCCATCGCCCCGCGTGTGCTGCGAGGAGAGAGGAGAGCACGGAGGAATCCACGTTGCCGCCGGTGAGCATGACACCGACCCGCCGCGGCGCGCCGGGGAGCCTGCGGCGGAGGGCAACCGCGAGGCCTGCGGCGCCGGAGGGTTCTACGAGGACCTTATGGCGAAGCAAAAGACCGACGAGGGCGTGCCCCATGTCGTCGTCGTCCACCAAAATTCCAGAATCGGCGCGGCGCTTGGCGATGGCGAAGTTGCGCTCGCCCACCATCACGGGTTTGAGGCCATCTCCCAGGGTGGGGCCGGGTTGCACCGCGACCCGAGCGCCGTGTTGGAGCGAGCGAGTCATGGCGTCGCAACCGTGAGGCTCGACGGTATAGATCGGGAAGTCCTCATCGGCCGCCGCGAGGCAGGCGCCCGCGAGCACTCCTCCGCCGCCGGTTGGGATCAGCAGCGCGTCAAGCTGGACCCCAAGGGCGCGCGTGTCCTCCAGCAGTTCCAGGGTTGCGGTGCCTTGACCTGTGATGATGTCGTCGTCGTCGAAGGGTTGAATGATCGTGGCGCCGGTCTCCGCTGCGATCTCGTGGGCCTTCTTTTTTCGATCATCCGAGGTCGTCCCGGCGATGACGACGGTCGCGCCCTCGCGCCGTACACCCGCGACCTTGACGGCCGGCGCGTCCTCGGGCATGGCGATGGTGGCGGACATGCCAAAGCGCCTCGCGGCCATGGCGACAGCCTGGGCGTGGTTGCCAGAGCTGTAGGTGATCACGCCGCGGGCCCGCGCATCTTTTGAGAGTCGACCGACCGCGTGGAGGGCTCCACGAGCCTTAAACGCGCCAATGTGCTGCAAATTCTCGGCCTTGAGATAGAGCTCGCACCCAGCCTCACCCTCGAGGAGATTCGCGCGAATGGTAGGTGTACGGACAATTTGACCCGCCAGACGCTGCGCCGCGTCGAGGACATCGCTGCGGCCGAGCGAAGAGTTGGTGGATGAGTTTTGAGAGCCGTGCACGTTCCGGTATCTTTCACGGGTTGGGCGAGACGATCAAGCTTCGAATGCCGAGATTTGGGAAAGTTTCGTGGCCTGTCGTGGCGTGGCTGGTCATCATCGCGATTTACCTGGCGTCGGTGAGTGCCTGTGGCCTTTGGGACCCTTGGGAGACCCACTACGGGGAGGTGGCGCGCAACATCTTGGTTCGGGGGGATCCTCTCGACTTGTGGTGGCGGGGCGGCTACGGCCCAAGCGGGCGCGCTGAAAATGTCTTCTATTCGAAGCACGCGCTCCCTTTTTGGTGCATGGCGGTCTCATTGCGGACCTTTGGTGTGGGGACATCTCCCGATCCTGCTGAGATGGCGGGAGGGCTTTGGCCGGAGCTGGCGCTTCGAACGCCGAGCATGCTCTTTGGGCTAGGGGCCGCGTTATTCTTGTCGTACGTGATCAGCCGCTGCGTGTCGCGCCGCGCGGGCTTCCTCGCCGGGCTGGCCCTCGCGACGATGCCGCAGTACGCCGTGGCGTCACGGCAGGCGATCACGGATATCTACTTTGTGGCGCCGGTGGTGATGGCGATGGGTTCATGGGCGATGGCCATGCTGCATGGGGATCGAGCGCTGCGCAGCGGGCGGAGATTCGGTCGAACGCACTGCGCTCAAGATCCAGCGTGGCGATGGTTCGCGCTGGTGTTCACGTTCGCGGCGATCGTCCCACTCACGGTTTTGCATCTGCACGTCAACTCCGCAGACACGGTGGCGCGGGTTTCTCGCTTCGCGAAGGGCCCATTCCTCCCGAGCACTGAGACGCTCATGGAAATCTCCAGCACGCTGTGGCTGTATTGGGGGCTGGTGGTCGTGGTGGTGGTGGCGAGTCTTCGCTGGCGCACTCATCGCGACGTGTGGATGGGGGTCGTCTATATCGGCGGTGGCTTGTCCTTGATGGGCAAAGGTTTTTTGGGACCCGGTCTCATCGGCCTGCTGATTTTGACCGACATGCTTGTGAGCGGACGTATTCGGCGGCTCCATCGCGTTGGCCTTCCTGTCGGCGTTGTGATCTTTGTGCTCACCTGTCTACCTTGGCACCACTCGATGTGGATCTACCGCGGAGAGCGATGGTTCCACGAGCTGATCATCCAAAATAACCTATCGAGGTTCGTCACGGGGGAGCAAGACCAAGCGGTCGGTGACGTTGGATTTTATCTGCGAACGCTGGGGGTTGCGGCGTTCCCGTGGTCCGCGATCTTACCCTTGGCGGTGCTGCGTGCGATCCGAGTGTTGCGATCTGAGGCCGGCCGGGTGCGCAGCGAGGGCGAGCCAGCGAGCGACGATGCAGCCCCTGCGGCGGTGGCCCGTGAGGTGGACTGCGTTCGCTTGCTGTGCGTGTGGGCGGTGGTGACCCTGGGTGTACTGAGCTACAGCGTTACCAAGTACTATCACTACCTCATCCCGCTGCTTCCGCCGGTGGCTGGTTTGGTCGGGGTATGGCTTGATCGCTGCTTGCGTGAGGGAGACGCCCCGACGCCAGGCGACGGCGAGGGGGCTCCGCGTCGCGTGGTGCGCGTAGTATTGGCCGCGGGATGTGCAGGGCTCGCGGTTTTGGTGCTCGCGGCGAGTATCGCAGAGCCCGCATGGATCGCTCACCTCACGACGTATCTGTACACCGGGATGTGGCGAGAGGGCGCCCCGACGCCGACGAGGCTGGCGTGGTGTGCGGTGCCCTTGGCGGTGGGCTTGATCGCCTACGCGGTCGGTCGTTTCCGACTCACGGCGAAGGCGACGCTGTTGTCTGCCTACTTGGCGACGTGTTACGTCGTCGACGACTATTTGCCGGCGACGTCGGAGAGTTGGTCACAGCGGACCGCCTTTCAGACCTACTTTGGTCAGCGCGCGCCGACCGATCGAATCCTCTCATGGTGGTTTTACTACCGCGGTGAGACCCTATTTTCGAAATCTCGAATTTGGGTGTCGATGAGTCCAAAGAGAAAGAAACTCCACGAGTTTATCGAGAAGCGCCGGGCAGATACCGAGGCGCTGTGGTTCATCACGATTGATTCGCACGCGCGACGCCTCCCGAGTTATCTCCCAAGCGATCTGAGGGATCGCGTAGAGGTCGCCTATGAGAATCACCACTACGTGCTGCTGCGCGTGCCGCTCGACGACACGTGAGGGGTGGGGCGCGTCCGCTAGTGCGCGTGGATGTGACGGGGAGCTTGGGGTCTACGGGGAGGGGGAGGAGCCTACGTCGGCGGCGCGATGAAGTCGATCCATGAGCGCTCGCCCGATCCCCGCGACGGGGACTCGCTCGCAGACGAGCAGCTCGACCTCCGCGTCGTCCGCGAGTCTCATAAACTCGAACAGCTCGTGGGCGTAGTGCTCTACGGAGTTGCACACTCGGTGAAGCTGATATGATTCCGCCGCGGAAGGGGGCGTGAGTCCGATATACGCGGAGGTCTCGTAGGTCGCGCCCTGAGGGAGACTCCGCGTGTCGGGCGTCGCTAGATGCACGCGACACGTGGGTGCGTAGTGGCGGTGGCGAGTCCCTGGACTTCGAGCCTGGGCCTCTCCGTCAGCGAGGAGTTCAAGGGTTGGCGCCACCCCCCGCAGCGACTCGACTGAGACGGCCCCCGCGCGCAGCAAGGTCGGCACGGCGCCTGTGCAGTCGACGACAGTGGATTCCAAACCCAGCTCTCCCCTTGGCCCGTCAAGGATCAGGGGAATCTTCCCGTTGAGGCTGGCCAGCACGCCATCGCGGGTTGTGGGGCTGGGGCGGCCAGAGGCGTTGGCCGACGGCGCGGCGATGGGAAGACCCACAGCCCGCAACAGCGCCTGCGCCACTCCATGGGAGGGGATTCGCAGCCCGACGGTGGAGAGCCCCGCGCTCACCTTTGCGGGGAGGTGCGCCGGACGAGGGATGACGACGGTGATGGGACCCGGGGCGAACGCTCGCAAGATGGCCTCTGCGGCGTCGCGACTCGGCCAGGTTGAGAACAGCGTGAGCGCGGCGTCCATGTCGG
>JBDQGY010000134.1:0-11957 GCA_040265175.1 Nannocystaceae bacterium | reverse complement strand
TCGAGCCACCCAACCTCGCGCACCCGCTTTTCACGGCGCCCGGAAGCACCCTTCCCATGCCGTCCTTGGGGGGCGTGAGAGCGGAGCGGGTCATGCTGCTCGAACCCGACCTGCGTGGGGAAGCCCACGTCGCGCTGACCTATGAGCGAGGCGCTCCGGTGCTCGTGACTCGACAGATCGGCGCTGGCCGTGTCGCCTTTCTAACGACCACGGTGGATCGTGATTGGAGCAGCCTCGCCCTCGACCCGGGATTTGTACCGCTGGTGGAGCGCCTCATCCGCTGGATGTGCGAGGCCCAGCTGAGCCGCGCTCAGGCGCTCCCCCTCTTCGCCGGAGAGCCCTGGCGCGCAGGCAACCGCGCCGCAGCCACGCCGAGGGTCGAGTCCATCGACGGTCGCGTCCTCTCCGTCACGCGCTCGGCCGAGGGGTTCGTGTCAAACGACACCCACGCCCCAGGGCTCTACATCGTCCGCGGCGAGTCACGCGACCAAGATCCGCTCCAACGATTCGCCATCCGGACCAATCCCACTGAATCAGAGACGTCCACGGCGCCTCTCGACATAGAGGCGCAGCCGACCGAGGAGCGCCGCCCAGCCACCGAGTATGAGCATCGAGTGCCATTGTGGAGAACGTTCGCCCTCCTCGCGCTCGCGCTCATGGCCGTAGAGGCAGCCCTACGTCTCTGGACGTCGCGACGCCGTTGACGCTGCCTGCTCTCGCGCGCGAGTAGCCAACGCCTCGTGCGACTCCCACGGTGGCCCATCGAGCGCGTGGGGGTCCATGATGATCGCCCCCTCCTCACGACCCCACGTCCCCTTGAACGCTCGCACCCGCGTGACCGCCGATTCTACCAACGCGTCGGGCAGCCGCTCCAAGCGTCGGATCATCTCCGCGCGAAGATCTCCTTGCTTGCATGCGAGCAGGATGTCCACGCCGGCCCGCAAGGGCTCCTCGGTCCGCTCTTGAACCGAAAAGTGTTTCGCCACGGCGCCCATCTCCAAATCATCCGTAAACAAGAGGCCGGAGAACCCCACCTCCTGCCGCACCAGCTGCAACACGTCGGGGCTCATCGTCGCGGGGCGCTTGTCATCGATGGCCGAGAACAGCACATGCGCGGTCATCATGGAGGCGACGCCCGCCTTCGCCGCCGCCGCAAACGGTGGGAGTTCCACCCGCCGCAGACGCTCCAGTCCGTGCGAGATCCGCGGCAGGTCGAGGTGACTGTCCATATCGGTGTCCCCGTGACCCGGCAGATGCTTCGCGCAGGCGGCGACCCCTCCCGACTGGATTCCCTCGATCATCGCCGCAGCGCACGCGCCGACCGTCGCGCTGTCCGAGCCGAAGCTTCGGTCGCCAATGACCGGGTTCTCGGGGTTCGAATCCACGTCCACGCAGGGCGCAAAATTGAGGTTGAACCCCTCACGCACCAGCTCGCGCGCCATCGCACGACCCATCTGGGTGACCAGGTCGAGGTCGCCGGCGTCTCCAAAGGTCCGCATGGGCGGCCACTCGGTCCACGGCGCACGCATCCGCTGCACGCGCCCGCCCTCTTGATCGATCCCGAGCAACAACGGCGCGTCGGCAGGAGCGAGCCCGTGGAGCCCGCCGACCAACGCCCGCAGCTGCGTCGGCGTCTCGATATTGCGCGTGAACAAGATGACACCGCCCACGTGGCCGGAGCGGATTTGGGTGGCCAGATCCTCGGGGATGGTTGTCCCTTCAAACCCGACCACCATGCACTGTCCAGGGTGCCACGCGCTCGACATCCCTCGCAGCCTACACCGAGTCGCAGGACGAGGACACTCAACGACCACGCAGCGCGAACAACCAGCGCCCGGCTGCGGTCCCTTGCGAACGGTCCTCGATCGACCCGGCACGATCTCTCCGCGCTGCAGATGTGGCCCTGTTTCCCCGAACAGGGCCCCCTGCGGGCTATTTGACGCCATAAGATGCCGTTGTTAGCGTCCACCGCCCCCATGAATGTCTCAAGGCAACCGCGGCCTCGCTCCCACGCGCTCTACGGCGTCACCTCCCTTTGCATGCTGTTGCTCGCGACACCGGGGATCGCCAGCGCGGCTCAGCCTCCGATTGGTGCCGGCCCGACCGCTGGACCCGGGGGCCCGACCCAAGCGGGCAAGGACGAGAAGGACGGACCCGCGGAGGCCGCCCCCAAAGACGACGCAGCCCTCGCGCCCGTCCAAGAGGTGCCCGCGCGGCCCGCACGAATTCGGCGCTTGCAGTTCTTTGAGGCCCACGGCTACATGCGGATGCGCGCCGACTACTTCCACCGGCTCGACATGGGGCTGTATCCCAATAATCCCGCCGCCAACAACCTCAACAACAAGTTTTTCCCACCTCCAGGGGAGACCGCAGAGCCCGACGGTAACGGTTCGCTCACCGGCAACCAAGCCTCGTGCCTGACCCAGCTCAACGCCATCGGCGTCAGCGCCCAGAACATTCAAAAACGCTGCGCACGACGTAACGGGTTTGGCAGCGCGAACATGCGCCTGCGCATTCAGCCCACCCTCCACGTGACCGATACGGTCAAGGTCCACGCCACCATCGACGCCCTGGACAACATGGTTCTCGGCAGCACCCCAGACAGCGTCGCCTGGTCCAACCCGTGGGCACCCATCGACCTCTATACCCGCACCCAAACCCCACCGAGCGCCGGGATCAACTCATTCTCGGACAGCCTCACGGTCAAAGAGGCCTACGGCCACATTCGGTTTGGCTGGGGACTCGACGTCAAGTTTGGTCGCATGTTTAACCACTGGGGTATGGGGTTACTCTACAACGATGGCAACGGCTACGACCGACTTGAGGGCGCCGACATCGTCCGTCAGCTCGATCAAGACTTCGGTGACTCCATCGACACGGTCAAGCTCTCTTACGAGGTCGGCCGAGACCCTCGCACCTCTCACGTCCTGAGCGTCTCCTACGATTGGGCGGCCAGCGGACCGACCACCGCCCAGTTGTTGGGACCCGCGTGGTCCTCCGGTGGCGTGGTCGGTCAAGACTTTAGCGCGGAGAAGTTCGACAACGTCTACCAATTCAGCCTCTCCGCGCTGCGGCGAGACAACCCAAATATGCTCCGCCGAAAGCTGTCCCTCGACATCCCGGTGGTGAACTACGGCCTCGCCACATGGTTCCGCTTCCAGACGTTGGATGGAGCGATGGGCGCGCCGGGTGTCGGCGATGGGTTGGCCCCAGGTCAGCCGGTGCCGCCCGAGTACTACGATGGACTCGGGAGCCTCGGGAGCCCCATCAGCAACGGGCTGGTAGACGAGGACGGAAACACCGGGCTCGCCCGCTACGCGAACTCCCTGGTGCACCGCCGCGCGTTCGTTGCCTCCCCCGACCTGTGGCTGCGCGTGAACTGGCGCACCATGAGGATCGAGCTAGAGGCCGCGGGCAACTTTGGCTACTTTTACGGGCGAGACCTCTCCGATGACCCGAGCAGCGTCAACTACGACCTCGCCGTGGCATCCGAGCGCAACACCATCGCCAACGGCGGCTACGCCCTCGAATTTAAGTACGGCTTGTTCGACGACAAGTTCCACCTTGGACTCGACCAAGGCTTCGCGTCGGGAGACAACTCTGGCAGCGCCGGCGGCAACCCGGAGATTCCCTTTGTTCAAGAGCAGTTCACCCTCGGCAGCGGCTCTAACAACAGCTTCCGATTCAACCCGGCGTACATGCAGGACCTGCTGCTGTTCCGCGAGATGCTAGGAACCGCCGCCAACGCCGCCTATTTCAAGGCGTGGCTGGCCTACTACTTTTTCCAGAAGAACTTCAGCGCGCGAGCAGATCTCCAATATGCGCTCGCCCATCAGCGCGCGGCCACTCCCGGGAACAACCTCAACTATGGCTTCGAGATCGACGCCGCGGTCCGCTACCACGACACGCGAGAGCCCATCTTCGTCCAGCTTCAATATGGCGTGCTGTTTCCATTTGGGGCGTTCAACCGCCCCCCTTCGCAATATGATGTGCAAGGCGACGGCGACGCGCGAGCGGTCCAAACGGTTCAAGCCCAAATCGGGATTAAGTTCTAGGGCGGCTCGTCACGCGCAATGATCCGCTGCGAGCGGCGAATGCTCTAAGTGATGGCCAAAAAATCAAAATCGATCTGGACATGCACCGACTGTGGCAACACCACCGGAGGCTGGTTCGGTCGTTGCACAAGCTGCGGCGCGTGGAACACCATCGTGGAGCGCGTAGACTCCCCTACGACTCCAGACCGGGTGGTGTTGAGCCAGGACGGCGAGGTGGGGAAGGTCTTTCGATCCACCCACGCCGAAGATGAGACGAAGACCAAGCCGCGCCGCAAGACGTCGATTCAAGAGCTCGACCGCGTCCTTGGCGGGGGCCTGGTCCACGGGTCCGTTGTCCTCGTGGGAGGCCCTCCTGGAATCGGCAAGAGCACACTCTTGCTGCAGGCCTGCGCCGGGCTCGCCGCCGGTGACGCGACCGTGTTGTACGCCAGCGGTGAGGAATCGGTCAGCCAGATCGCCGACAGAGCCACTCGCCTCGGCGCCAAACATGAGCGCCTCTTGCTCGTCGCGGAGACGCGCGTGGAGTCGATCATCGAGGCCACCAAGAGCCACAAACCCGACGTGCTGATCGTCGACTCAGTGCAGACGATCTACTCGGACGTCACCGAGGGATTGCCCGGCAATGTCGGGCAGATCCGCGCCGTCACCGCGCAGCTCATTTCCACCGCCAAAAGTACCGGCGTGCCAGTGATCATGGTCGGCCACGTCACCAAGGACGGGCAACTGGCAGGACCGCGCCTGCTTGAACACATGGTGGACGCGGTCCTGTCATTCGACGGCGATGAGGCGCGCGCGCTCCGGATGCTGCGCGCCACCAAGAATCGATTCGGCTCCACCCACGAGCTGGGCGTGTTCGAGATGACGGGTGGAGGTCTCGCACCCATCGAGAACCCCTCGGAGGCGTTCTTAACCCAGCGGGACGTGGCCGCCACCGGCGCCTGCGTGACGAGCACACTGGAGGGGAGTCGCCCCCTACTGTTGGAGGTGCAGGCCCTCCTCGGGCCGAGCCCTGGCGGATCACCTCGGCGCACCTGCGTCGGAGCAGATCCTGCGAGACTCGCCATGCTGCTCGCGGTGCTTGACCGACACGCGGGCCTGTTCGCCGTGGACCAAGATGTCTTCGTGAATATCGCAGGCGGCCTCAAGCTCACGGAACCCGCCGCAGATCTCGCGGTGCTGCTGGCCGTGGCCAGCAGCCACAAGCGCGTGCCTCTCGCGCAAAATATGGTCGCCCTCGGCGAGGTGGGCCTGACGGGCGAGCTCCGCGCAGTACCGCGGGTGGAGGCGAGAATCGCCGAGAGTCACCGCCTCGGTTATTCGACGCTCCTGGTGCCTCAAGCCCGGAAGCGACCGCGAATCCCCAAGGGCCTTCGACTTGTCGTGTGCCGCACCGTCGCAGAGGCGCTCGACGCAGCGTTCGACTGAGACGGGTAACGCGCGGCCTCCCCCTCCCGGTATCCACGACCTCCGGGCCTCTGCCATACTTCCCACATGCGATTCGCACCGCTCTCGATGGCTTGCTTGCTGCTGGTTTGTTCGTGTGTTCAACCCAAAGATGTGGTCGGCGCTGACGGCCGTTCGTGGCGCAGGGGAGAGACACGCACCGTCGATGGCTGCACAGTCACCCTGACCAACGGGTGGCTCTCAGAGTCCGACGGCTGGAGCGGCGCCCTGTACTTCGACGTCTCGAACGAGGGCGATTCCACCACCCCGTGCGCCGTGGTCGGTGCGCTCGTCGGTGCGAGCATCGAGCCCGTCAGCGTGACCTCAACGTCCAATATCCTCGAGGCGGGAGAGCAACGCACCTGGACACTCAAGTTTAAGTCGCCCGCCATCGCGGGCATCTCCGCGGACGGAGCGTGGCTTTACGCGGGGATCCGCGGGACCGACCCTCGCTCCGAGACCGGGTTCCACATCTACGAGCTCCCTCAAGACTTCGAACACGACTACGAGTGAGAACTGGCGTGGCGCCACGAGAAGGGTGGCGCCACACCCAGCGGGGCGTCGCTAGGCTCGCGCCCTGCCACGACGAGATGCGCCGTTACTCGTCCCGCTCTTCTTCGCTTTACTGCCCGTCTCCGCCTCTGCTGGCGCGGCGGCCTTCACCGCT
Organism: Nannocystaceae bacterium; assembly: GCA_040265175.1. Taxonomy (GTDB): domain Bacteria; phylum Myxococcota_A; class Polyangia; order Nannocystales; family Nannocystaceae; genus JAAZXR01. The sequence goes on along the minus strand of JBDQGY010000134.1, from coordinate 5,792 downwards.
TCCGGTGCGTCATCAGCGGACGCTCCCGTCACTTCGCGCGGGATGTCGTTGGCCTTGAGCACCTCAGCCTCGATCGAGCGGCAGATCTCAGGATTCGCCTTGAGGAAGACTTTGGCGTTCTCGCGGCCTTGGCCGATGCGATCGCCCCGATAGCTCAACCAAGCACCCGCCTTGTCGACGACCTTTGCAGCCACGCCAAGATCGATGAGCATCCCCTCGCGCGAGATCCCCTCGCCGTAGGTGATGTCGAACTCAATCTCGCGGAATGGAGGCGCCATCTTATTTTTGACCACCTTCACGCGGGTTCGGTTCCCGACCACCTTGTCGGTGGTCTTGATGGCGCCGATGCGTCGGATGTCGAGGCGTACCGAAGAATAGAACTTCAGCGCGTTCCCGCCGGTGGTTGTTTCGGGGCTCCCGAACATCACGCCGATCTTCATCCGAAGCTGGTTAATGAAGATCACCATGCAATTGCTCCGCGAGATCGAGCCTGTCAGTTTCCGGAGGGCTTGACTCATCAAGCGCGCCTGGAGTCCGACGTGGTGATCCCCCATGTCGCCCTCAAGCTCCGCCTTGGGCGTCAACGCGGCGACAGAGTCCACCACGACCACGTCGATAGCCCCCGAGCGGACGAGCATGTCGCAGATCTCCAGCGCCTGCTCCCCGTAGTCCGGCTGGGAGATCAGCAAATCGTCGGTGCGGACGCCAAGCTTGCGGGCGTAGCTCACATCCAACGCGTGCTCCGCGTCGATAAACGCGCACACTCCACCCTGCTTTTGAGCCTCGGCGATCGCGTGCAGGGTGAGCGTTGTTTTGCCCGAACTCTCGGGCCCGTAGATCTCGATAATCCGTCCTCGTGGCAATCCGCCGATTCCCAGGGCGATGTCCAGTCCGAGGCAGCCCGTGGGGACGACCGGGACATCTTGGCCCGGAATCTTGCCGTCGACGCCGAGGCGCATGATCGATCCCTTCCCAAATTGTTTTTCGATGGTGGACAGGGCCAGATCGATGGCGGCCTCTCGCTGCTTCAGATTGTTCGTTGGATTTTTTGACATGATGGTTCTCCTTCGTGATGAACTAGATTCGGTCTGTGAACTTTGTTTCGGCCTCTTCCACACGTGCGACGCCGCGCTCGAGAAGCGCGTCCCACACCATCCGCAACGCCCCATAGGAGGCGCCCTTGATGACGCGCGCGCGGCTGCCAGGGAGCTGCAGGGTTCGATGGCTCGTAGTCTCGCCGTCGCTCGTGGCGAAATGAACGGTACCCACTGCGCCGCGAGCACCGTCCGCTCCCGGACCCGCGAGACCCGTCACGGCGATCCCGATGTCGGCGCCCGTGCGGCGGCACACCCCCTGCGCCATCGCCCGTGCGGTCTCCTCGCTGACCGCCCCATGCTCGCGCAAGGTCGCCTCGCCCACATCGAGGAGCGACCGTTTTAGCTGGTTCGAATACGCGACGATCGAGCCGAGGACGTGCTCCGACGCGCCCGGCACCGAGGTCAAGAGCGCTCCGACCTGACCCCCCGTACACGACTCCGCGGCGGCGACCGTCAGGTTGCCACGACCGAGGGCGGTGAGCACCCGCTCCTCGATAGTGGCGGTCCCGATCCCGTACAGCGAGTTCCCAAGGGCCTCGCGCATCATCGCGTCGGCCTCCGCGAGCATGCCCGCCGTGGGAAAGCGGCCGTCCAAATCTGGCGCGCCTTGCAGCGCGATCCACACCTCCGGCACATGGGCCCGATACTGAACGCGCACATCTCCTTGAGGCAACGCGTCAATCAACGCCTCGAGCGCGCCTCCGATCCGGTGTTGCACCGTCGACTCGCCCAAACCGAGCACCCGATACAGCCGCCTCGACGTCGGTTCCAGGCGTCCGATCCGCGCGGAGAGCACGGGGATAACCCGCTCTCGAAACATCTTGCGCATCTCCGTGGGGACGCCCGGCATGCACACCACCAGGCTGCCCCCCCCCGCAGGGACAGGCAGCGCGAACCCCGGTGCGGTCCCGATGGGGTTCTCGAGCATCGTGGCCCCCCCAGGAAGGTCTGCTTGCTTCAGATTGGCGGCGACGATCTCGCGACCGCGCGCCTCAAAAAACGCCCGAAGCTGGGCCTCGGCGCGCTCGGAGCGGACCAGTGAACCGCCAAACGCCACGGCGACCGCCTCACTCGTAAGATCATCCGTCGTCGGACCGAGACCTCCACTGATCAGCACCAGCTCTGCGAGCGACGCAGCCCTTTGCACTACGTCACCGACGATGGCGATGTCATCGGCCACGCTTTGGTGCAACACCACATCAAAGCCGAGCGCCGTCGCCTGTTCCGACAGATACGCGGCGTTGGTGTTGATAATGTCACCACGCAAAATCTCATCGCCCACGGTCAACACGACCGCGCGTCGCGAATCCGCCGAAGAGGACGTGCCCTGCGTGCCTCGCCGCTCTCCACTTTGCGCTTCGCGCACGCTGGCTTGAGTCATGGACACCATCCTGCACGGCAAATCGCCCGTCGGTCATCTTGTGTCCGGTGGTTCCCTGCGTACGCGTACGGGCCTGAGAAGGTAAAAATCATCGTGATTGCAGGTACTTTGCCCTGACACTGACCATCTGTCAAGTATCTGAGTCCTCCCGTGATCTGCCTGGGAACACATGCGATCTCGCGGGAGGGCGGTCGCGAAAAGGCCCCCGGACATATCAGACCTCGCAGAAGTATCGCGCCCAATTGATCGACGTCATGCGCTAAAGTCTCCAACTGTGCGAATCCGCTACGCGGCAAAGACAGACGTTGGAATGAAGCGATCCCACAACGAGGATCACTTCGCCCTGATCGAAGATGAGCAGCTGTTTCTCGTCGCCGACGGCATGGGCGGACACGCGTGTGGCGAGGTGGCGAGTCAGCTCTCCGCCGAGGTCATTGGAGAGTTTTTCGAGCACTCCAAAGACCAAGATGCGACGTGGCCCTTTCGCTATGACCACAACCTCACCTACATCGAGAATCGATTCGCGGCCTCCGTCCGACTCGCCAACTCGCGCATCTATCAAAAGTCTCAGTCCGACCCAAGCCTGCGCGGCATGGGCACCACCATCGTTGGCTGCCTCCTCAAAAACCGGACGCTCTACGTCGCGCACGTGGGGGACTCGCGTTGCTATCGCGTGTCGGCCGACGGGATCGAACAGCTGACCCGGGACCACTCGCTGCTTGAAGATTACAAAGAGGCGCGACCGGAGATGACCGAAGAGGAGGAGCGAAACTTCCCCCACAAAAATGTGATCACGCGGGCCCTCGGTATGCGAGACGAGGTCGTCGTGGACATCAACAAGTTTGAGATCTCAGACGGCGATCGTTTTGTGGTCTGCTCAGACGGCCTCTCTGGCATGATCACAGACGAGGAGATCCACCGGATCTCCTCCGACGGCGACGCCCTCGACCGGAACGTCGACGCCCTCATCGGGCTCGCCAACGAGAACGGCGGCACGGACAACATCACCGCGGTCCTCATCGAGTGTCGCGTCTGAGCGGCGGCGCCAGAAGCGGCAGCCGCGACCTTCGCCGCGTGCCCTCGCGAAGCGCGTCGATGCGGCCGCCGACCGCCGGCGCTTGATGAGTGGAATGACCCACTGGCCAACCGCGCCTACGGACGCTACACCTGCCTCGCATGTCGCCTATCACGCCAACGGACGCGGACAGCGGGCTCCGGCCATGGGGACCCGACGCCCTGGTACGCGCAAAAGTGGAGGTGGTGGACCGCAGCGATGACGTCCGAGACGTCATCGTGGTGGGCGCTGGAATCACGGGGGCGGGAGTTGCCCGCGACGCGGCCATGCGCGGGCTCGACACGCTCCTCATCGACAGCAACGACCTCGCCTACGGCACGAGCAGCCGCTCAAGCCGCCTGATTCACGGCGGGGTCCGCTACCTCGAGCAGGGCGAGCTGGGGTTGGTCTTCGAGGCCCTCCGCGAGCGCGCGCGCCTGTACGAACTCGCTCCTCACCTGGTGCGTCGGTCCTCCTTTATCTTCCCCTCGTTTGCGGAGGATCGCCTCCAACCCTGGAAGCTCTCCTTGGGCCTCTCGCTCTACGATCTTTTGGGGCTCTATCGCAGCGCTCGACACCGGCGCTTGTCTCCTCCAAAGGCCCTGGAATTGGAGCCTCTGCTGCGGCCCGACGGGCTGCGCGGGGCCGTGGCCTACGAGGACGCCATCACTGACGACGCGCGCTTGACCCTCGCGACCATCCAGAGCGCCCGGGCGAATGGCGCGGACGTGCTGACCTACGAACCTGTCGACCGCCTCACACGTAACAAGGGACTCCACCTCGTCACGCTGCGCGACGGGACGACCCTCAAAACTCGCGCGGTCGTCGTGGCCACGGGCCCCTGGACCGGGTCGCGGCTCTTGGGCACAGCGGGGGATGGCCTCCTCACGCTCTCCAAGGGCGTGCACCTCGTCGTCCCCGCGTCCCGCGTCCCTGTCGCGTCACCCGTCGTAATTCAAGTGCCTGGGCAACGTCGCATCTTGTTCGCGATTCCTTGGGGCGCGCGCACCTACCTCGGGACAACCGACTCCGCCTACGAGGGGGATCCGGGCGAGGCGGGGGTCACCGAAGCTGACGAGGAGGAGGTGCTTGACCTCGTCCGCCGGGTGCTCCCGAGCACCGTAGAGCGCGCCCACGTACTGAGTGCCTGGTCTGGTGTGCGGCCCCTGGTCACCGGGAAACGGCGAGGCAACACTGTGGAACTCGCTCGAACCCACCGCATCGTCGAAAACGACGACGGCGTCCTGGCCATCGTTGGGGGCAAGCTCACCACCTACCGCGCGATGGCTGAAGACGTCGTTGACCGCGTGGTGGCCCAACGCCACCGTACCCGAACGGGCCGTCCCCTCCCCACGCGCCCTTGCACGACCCATGAGGTCCCGCTGATCCCCGCGGTGGCGCCGCCGCATCCGGCCGGAGAGTCGAAGCTCGGGCGCGTGCTCGCCTTCCGTCACGGAGCCTCGGCGTTCGCCATGCTCCATGCCATCGATCACGAGCCGACCCTCGCCGACAAGCTGGTAGACGATCTACCCTTTCGATGGGTCGAGGTGCAGCACGCGATTCAATTCGAGGGCGTCCGTCACCTCGACGACCTCTTGAGGAGAAGAATTCCCATCGCCCTCACGGATGAGCGACTCGGTGGAAGCGTCATGCATCGCGTGGCCCGTATGTTGGTAGAAGCGCGGGGAGGCGCGCAGCGAGATATCGACGAAGAGGTTGAACGATACTGCGCGCTCACGCATATCGAAACCCGCCGACGCCCCCGAGCATAGGCGCCCGCCCCTAAGATGGGCCAGCGCCGGGGGGCCCTCGCCGCGCCGATCCGAAGCCCCGCGCTGTCGGTTTGTCTCAGCGTTACCGTCTGCGCTACGGTAGGGCGTGGCACTCAAAATCGACATCCCCACTATCTTCGAGCACATGCCGAGCCGCTATATCGAAGGCTCCGCCGAGGCCAACAAGTCCTTTTACTTCTCCATCGGCGATCACAAGTTTACGGTCAAGGTCGACGCCCACCAATGCCAGGTTGAGTCGGGCAAGACCGTCGAGCAAGCCGACATCGTGCTCAAGACAACCCCTGAGTTGTTCCTCAAGATGGTCGTGCAGGGCAAGATGCCCGGCCCCCTCGACATCGCCCGGGGCAAAATCAAAACCAACGATCCCGCGGGACTCGCCAGCCTCAAGTCGATGTTCGATTTCTCGGGCGTTTGACCCGAGGCGGCCGTTGGAACCGAGGGGCGCGGCTGCATCGGCCGCGGCCCTC
>JBDQGY010000133.1:0-11974 GCA_040265175.1 Nannocystaceae bacterium | reverse complement strand
CTCAACTCGAGGCGCTTTATGCACGGCAGCGAGTCGCTGCGCGTGCCGCTCATCTCGCTGATCGCTGCGAGTAATGAGGTGCCTACGGACGACGGTCTGACGGCGCTTTTTGACCGGTTCGCGCTTCGCGTGAAGGTCGACTACCTCGACAGCTACCACTTCCGGGGGCTGCTGCAGCGCGGCGCCGCCCTCGAGGCGAAATCCCTGTCTGTGGAGGGGACCTCCTCGCCGTTGCTGAAGGCGTCAGAACTCACCACGCTGCAGCAGCCGCTGCAGCGCGTGATGACGACGATGGACGATGAGTTTTTGGCGACCTACAAAAACTTGGTCTTTCAGATTCGCTCGGAGGGGATCGGCGTCTCGGACAGGCGCGTGGTCAAGCTGCTCAAGTTGTTCGCAGCCTCCGCCATCTTTGACGGTCGCACTGAGGTCAATGACTCGGACTTCTTTGTGCTGAGGCACATCTGGAACTCGCCCGAGCAGGAGGAGATTTTGCAGGAGGTGGTCGGTCCGGTGATCGATCGCTGGTACGAGGAGCATCCAGAATCGGGGCGCGTTGGCGCGACCCCGACACGACTTGAGGATCTGCTCGAAGAGCTCCGTGTGATCCGAGAGGCGCTCTCGAACAGCGAGGTGTTGTCCGATATGCAGCTATTTTCGCAGCTGCGGAATCTTGGAGACATCAAGGCCGCGCTGTTGCGGATGAGCGGGAACACCACCGCCGAGAAAATGGTCGTAGAGATCGATCGGCTGCTAGAGACGATGTTTGGATCGAGTCGATTCTCCTAGGTTCAGTGTGGTGAACGCGGACGAGACATCTTCGGGGCGACCTCCCGCCCGAACCGAGGCGACGCCGGCGGTAGAGCGCCAATATGGGAGCCTGGCGATGTCGCAGATCGAGGGGGCGGGGAGCCTCGCCACCATGCGGGCCGTCAATTGGCACAACGTCCTCGTCACGCTCGGGCTCGATGTGCCGTTCGTCATCACCCACGACCTGGGTTGTCTCGTCGCCGGGGCGGGGAGCCCGAGTTTGGTGGTGACGGGGCTCGGAAACCTCGCCGTGCTGGACGCGTGGAGATTGTTGCTCGGGGAGTTCGCTCAGACGGATATCGTGGTCCATCACGGGGCGTGGAAACATCGAGACGCCATGGTCGGCGTCGTCGTTGCGCGGGTGCTGGGGAGCGTGATGCTGCGGGTGCCCGGGGTGCATCGAGGAGGGCGTCCGATGGCGCTGCCCACGGACGCCTTGGTCTATGGCCGGCTGAACTCGCGGGTCGCCTTCGGTCGCTACGAGCAGACCGCAGCGGTCGCGTGGATGGAGACGATGACACTGCATCGGCTCATCCCCTTGCTTGAGATCGAGCAGATCGACGTGGACACGCTGCGGCTCTTGAGTCTTTTTCGGCAAGGCAGCGAGGGCCTGCGCGGTGAAGACTTCGCCGACCTGTACAACGTCATCGCGGATGTTGGACTCTCAGACATTGTGGATTTCTCCCTCGAACTGGTCCCCTCCTTGCTGGAGGTCCGCCGCGACACCGGCCAGCAGACCTTTGGCATCGACGGGTATGCAGCCATCGAGCGCGTGGGACACCTCGACAGCCTCGTGCTCAGCCAGCTCGCCTATGACGAGGAGGTGTTCTTGAGAAAACTCGTCGACCGGGAGTTGTTTTACTACACGCACGAGAAACAGTTTGAGTCGGAGCACCGCGTGCATCACATTTTGATCGACGGGTCCGCCTCCATGCGGGGGGTCCGCGAGGTCTTCGCGCGCGGTCTGGCGCTGGCGCTTTGCAAGCGCCTCTCGGTGCTCGGCGAGGAGGTGCTCGTTCGCTTCTTCGACAGTCGCCTTTACGACGGCGTTCGCGCGGGCCCCATGGGGAATGAGGTCCCGTATATTTTGAATTTCCGATCGGAGCGCGGGCGCAACTACGGCGCTGTGTCTCGTCAGTTATTGTCTGAGTTCACCGCCCCCTCGCGAAGGGAGCAGCGGCCTCTCGTTTATCTGCTCACCCATGGTGAGTGCCAGATGCCGCGAGAGGTGGTTTCTGCGCTGGCAGACCGCGCGCCGATCCACGGGATCTTTATTCTCCCACGCGATGACCTCCAACTCGCCTACCTCGATGTCGTCCATCGCGTGGATGTGATCGATGAACAAGGGCTCGGGTTCGGGGAGCGCGCCCAGACCGCGCGAGGAATTATTGACGCAGTCGAACGCGATGTGGAGGCGAGCGGTCGCAGGGAGAGGATCCGCGAGTGAACGACACGGGGATCGTGTGGGTGCGGGCCGAGGCGGCGATGAGGGGGCGTCGCGACGTGGAGGCGGTTGAACACCTCCGCGAACTCATCGAGGTCGTTGATCGTATTGAGTTTGAATACAACGAATGGCTCGCCGCGCTGGCGGACTGCCTTCATCGACTCGGCAAAACTGAGGAGGCGATGCTGTGCGACGCGTACCTTCGGCGCTCCTTGTCCGAGCGGGCGTTGACGCAGCTCGCGTCGGCGCCCGTGACGACCGAGTCCGAGCGCGCGTGGTGTGGAACCGTAGGGATTTTGCTGGACGGCGGGGGAGAGCACCAACTCGCGGGCGAGTGGTTTGAGAAGGCGGGGATGCCGGTGCATCGGGCGATCTCCATGGAGCGCTCCGACGACACCGCGGGCGCGAAGCAGATCTGGGGGCAACTCAGGAGCGATGATCGGCGCGTCGGCGACGCGTACATCCGCGCGCTCATCGGGGTGAACTATGCTCTGTGCAGCTACCGTCGCGAGGATCGTGACGCGCATGGGGAAATCGGTCTCGCCATCGCAGCCGTGGAGTCGGTGGCGGATCACTTCGAGACAGAGGGGCTGCGGGAGCGGGCCTTTGATTGCTTTCAACTCATCGCACGCGTGGGCATGGAGACGGGGACCTTTGAGAATGTCGCCGAGGGCTATCTCAACAGCATTCGAGTGCTGCGGGACGACGGGCTGAGGGTTGACGCGCTGCGGATGTATTACGCGTTCGTTCAGATCGCGGAGGAATTTGAGGAGCATCACGCCGCCGCCATCGTGCTGCGAGAGGCGTCCGATTACTGCGCGAAATCTCGACTCCCGTACGCCGACATCTTCAGGATTCGTGCCGGTGAGATGTGGGTGACGGCGGCGGATGCGGGAGAGAAGAAGGGCATGCCGGCGCAGATCGTGGAGAACGCCCTGGTGTCGGCCGCGGAGGCTTTTATCGGCGTACGCGCGTTCGGGAAGACCGCGGCCGTCTACGAGCGACTTTTGAACGTGGCCGGTGACGCCGGGGATGCGGCGCGCTACCGACGACTTCGTCAGCGACTCGGCACGAGCCCGTCCGACGAGCTGAAGCCGACCCCCACGCCGGAGCATCTTCGTCAGCGGACGGAGTACGAAGAGACGTGGTTCGTAGATCCCGCGGAGTGGGAGCTCGGCGGTGACGCGCAGATGTCGGCGGCGGGGATTATTGTTGACCGTCGTTATCCCGACTATGTGCGGCGTCACGCGCTCCTCGCCACCCTGGACTTGACGCGATTTAAGGACGAACTTGGGATCAAGCGGCTCATCAAACGCCTGCAGATGATTCGGGCCTATCCAATCCTGGCAGTGCTCGAGCGCCTCTATGAGACGGGGGATGAGGGCGCCAAGGTGGAGGTCGCCCGGGCCGTGGGTGCGTTTCGGTTTAAGCGGAGCTTCGCGCTCCTCGGGAAGATGCTGCGGAGTGACTCGTCCCCGCTGCGCAGCGCCGCTGAAGGGGCGATGAGCGGGCTGTTCTTCCCGCACGCTCAAGATCGTCTACGGGAGATCTTTGAGGCGCGGGACCTCCCGTCGCCGGAGACGACGCGAAGCGCGGCGGTGCGGGCGATCGGTCGGGTTAATTCGGTGGAGGCGGTGGAGTTTATCTGCGAGCGACTCCGTGATGGGGACCCTACCTACGTGGAGCAGTGCCGGACAGCGATCTCACGACTCACCAACCCTGAGCTCGCGCCGATCCTGCAGACGCAGGCTGATCTGGTGCCGACGATTCACCGCGCCATATTTGTCGAGGCGGCCGCGCGTCTTGCGTCACGCTGAGGGAAGGACGTCGCGGCTAGGTGCCGTAGTAACAAAGACCCAAAGAGAGCATGGCCGACGGGGAGAAGCCGCTCCCAGTCAGGTCGCCGACGAGGTACTGAAACCCGAGCGACGCTCCAAACCCATTAAATCGACGCTTTGTTCGCTTGGAAGGGGCGACCAGACCGAAGTCGACCCGAGCGCGAGGTCCGTGCGGCGCGAAGGTGACCTGCGTGGACGGGGCTCCCGGACTCGTCTGCTTGGTGCCTGGCATCACCGCAAAGTCGTAGCCAAGGCTAAGATCGAGAAACCCGCGCCCGATGAGCGAGAGGCGACCGAGGCCGATCGACGGGCCCCCACCGGTCAGCACCGAGGCGTTGGTCACGCGTTCTTCGCCCACGGCGACTTGGCCTCCGAGGACGAAGGCCGACAACCCCACGCCCACATGGTTCCAGCGTAGCCAGAAATCGCCCGAGACTCCGCCCACGCGCCCGGAAGTCTCATCGTCATTTCCGTCGAGGAGGGTGAAGATTCCTCGCGCGGTGGCCCCGAGCGAGAGGGGGTTGTCCGGGGGCCGGTACAGGGCCCGGTAGTAGGCGCGCACCCGCTCCGCTCGCGCATCGTCGGATTCTTCCTCGGTACCCGCTGCGGAGTCGTTGGCTGGGGAGAGTCGCGGTCGCGGTGACGAGGGCTCGTCGGACTCGCCCCCCGAGAGCAAATTCGCTGGCAGTGGATCTGCGGTGGCCCGAGACCCAGACTCGGCCGAGCCTGGGCTGCTTTGGAGCGGCACAGACCCCGCTTCGTCGGGGGTCACGTCCGCTGGGATCACGTCCGCCGAGTTCAACGGTTGCGGGGGCCGCTGCGGCTGATCCGGCGGAGGTGCGCTCGTCGTGGCGGTCGCCGCTTGGTGGGGAGGCTGTTGGGGCGCGACTGCCGCGGGGGCAGCCATCGAGGCGGTCCAGAGTATGGTGGGGAGGGTGGCGAACATCGATCGGCCCGGCGGAGTGTAGCAGTTTCTTGGGACCAGGCGAGGGGGGGAGTTGCGTCCGCAGGTTGAACGAGCGACGATACGCGCTCCAATGAGCGGTGTGAGCGTTGAGTGCGAGCGCCGTTCCGTGTTGGAAGAAGAGAAATTCCGAATATGAAACGAAAGCTTTTTTGTTCTCCTCGCATCGTCGCAGGCATGGCTAGCCTCGCGGCGTGTGTCCTTATCTCCGGGTGTGGCCCGATCGCATTCACCGATGACACCTCGATTGTCGTGACTGGAAATCCGCCGCCGCCGCCGCCGAAGCCGAAGCCCGTGAAGGTTATCGCGAAGCGCGTCACGGTGACCGCTGATGCCATCGAGATCACGGAGAAAATCCAGTTCGCCTACAACGATTCCGAGATCCTCGAAGCGTCGTTCGGCTTACTGGAAGAGATCAAGTCGGTGCTGAAGGACCATCCCGAGATCAAAGCAATCTCCATCGAGGGGCACACCGACTCCGACGGCAGTGACACTTACAACCAGAGTCTCTCCGAGCGCCGCGCGGCGTCCGTGATGAGCTACTTGGCGGAGCATGGCATCGCGGCGGACCGCATGACATCGGTTGGCTTCGGAGAGAGCAAACCCCTTGTTGCAGAGGAGAGCGACGCTGACAAAGAAAAAAATCGACGCGTCGAGTTCAGGATCACCGCTCAAGATGACCGCAAGATCCAATACGAGATTGACCCGGAGACTGGAGAGCGCCGGGAAGTGAAGGCGGACAAGTGAACCGCGAATACGGAGGAATGACGAACATGAAGACCAATCAACATCTTGCTCTGCTGACCGTGCTCCTCGGGGGTCTGGCCAGCTGTACCTTCTATGCTCGAAACGCAGAGACCTACCAAGCGGACACTCGCTCGTTGGTGGAGACCCGTAACAGTGCGCTCAAGGAGTGTTACGACGGCGCGCTTGAGGGAGACGAGAAGGTCTCTGGAACGGTGGTCGTAAACTTCACGGTCGAGAAAAAAACTGGGGTCATCAAGGACGCCGCGGTCGACGCGTCGTCGACCGCACCGGAGAGCCTCTCCTCGTGTGTGGTCGCCGGACTTGAGGGACTCTCTCTCGACCCCTCCGACCAACGCGATGGTGTAGCGACCATGACATGGTCCTTCGAAGTCGGGGCGGCGAGTGAAGACGCGGCCGACTCCTAGCGGTCGCGCGCGGTGACGCGCCGGCGGCTCTCGCGCTCATGTCGGGCGCGAGATTCAAAGCGGGGTTCCTCCGGGCGAGGGACTCCGCCTTTTTTGTCCCCACGCGGGAGGAAAACGATCCGCGAGTCAAGAGACGGCGGGCTCGTAGCTCAGGCGCGTACGTGGACCGTCCGCGCGAGGGCTCGCTCGATCTGGTCGCCGTACTCTTGCAACCAGGTCTCGCCCGGGTGGTCGATTCGTGAGGCCTCCGGTTGATGAGACTCGCGCGCGATGCCGTACAGCAAAATGTCATGGATCTGCGCTCCCTCGGCCATCGAGCGCTCGAGGAACTCGATATAGGCGGCTCGCTCTGAAGCGGGGGGGAGCGCTCCATCCCACGCGACGACGCAGGTCTGAATCCGCGTTCGAATAAGCTCACTGCATAGGGTGAGGAGCTTGCGGGAGCGCGCGTTGGATTGCGAGGTGCCGTTAATTTTTTCCCGCGTCGCCTCGGTGCCGGCGTCCACCTTGAACCACACCTCTCCGTCGGCGTCGCTCCAACGAGACAGGGCTCGCTTCACCGCGGGTCGGTCAATCATCGACCCGTTGGAGATGATCACCTTGGCGAGGGGACCGGGAGGGCCGTGCGAGGTGATCGTCTCGAGGACCGCGCCAAGAACCTCGTCGAGGTTGCTGCAGGTGGTGGGTTCGCCGTTACCGGAGATGGCCACGTCAACGACGCGGCGAAACCCCTCGGGTGCGTTTGAGGACAGCCACGCGGGGTCTTGCGCGAGGGACAAAAGCTCGCCGAGCTCTCGCACGAGGAGAGCGAGGTCGATGGGAGGCGCGGCGCCGCGGACGAGGTTGGGGACCTGGCAGTAGGCGCAGCGCCAATTGCACGCGTTATTGGGGTTCAGATTGACCCCGATAGAGACACCACCGGCGCGCCGTGAGACTACGGGGTAGACGTAGGTGAGGCCCGCCACGTCGCGGTCGTGGTTGGTCACCGACAATCGTCGCTTCATGAGCGTACCCACAGAGGGCAGCGAGGCCTCGCTGCAGATCCGCCCGAAGGTCCTCGACGTGCTCGATGCCTACGCTGATTCGGATGAAACCATCGGCGATTCCGAGCGCCTCGCGCCGATCTTTGGGCACGGAGGCGTGAGTCATGATCGCGGGGTGCTCGATCAGGCTCTCGACGCCCCCGAGACTCTCGGCCAAGGAGAAGACCTTGAGCGCGGTCAAAAACCTCGAGGCTGCCGCGAGGTCGCCATTGAGCGTGAATGAGATCATCCCGCCGAATCCGCGCATTTGCTCGCAAATGAGCGCGTGCTGAGGGTGACTCTCGAGGCCGGGATAGATGACCGAGCGAATCTCGTCGCGTCCTTCGAGCCACTGGGCGAGTTCCGTCGCGTTCGCGCAGTGACGCTCCATGCGGATCGCGAGGGTTTTCAGTCCCCGTAGGGTGAGGAAGCAATCTTGAGGACCCGGGACAGCGCCGCAGGAGTTTTGGATGAAGCCGATGCGCTCTGCGAGGGCGGGATCTTGTACGATGACAGCCCCACCGACGACGTCGGAGTGCCCCCCGCAGTACTTGGTGGTGCTGTGCACGACGATGTCGGCGCCGAGCTCGAGAGGGCGCTGCAGCATGGGGGTGGCGAAGGTGTTGTCCACCGCGAGGAGCACGCCGCGGTCTTTACAGATTCTCGCGATCGCTCGGATGTCGGCGACCTTGAGCATTGGATTGCTCGGGGTCTCGATCCAGACGAGTTTTGTCTCGTTGGTGATTGCCGCCGCGACGGCGTCGACGCTGGTCGTGTCCGCGTAGGTGAACGTTTGACCCCGCCGCGCCATGACCTGGTCGAACAAGCGAACGCTCCCTCCGTAGAGGTCGTCACCAGCGACGACGTGGTCCCCCTGGCTGAGCATTTGAATAACCGTAGTCGTCGCCGCGCAACCTGAGCCGAAGCAAAACCCAAATCGTCCACCTTCGAGCGCCGCGAGCGCGCGCTCTAGGGCGAAGCGGGTCGGGTTTTGAGAACGGCTGTATTCGAAGCCAGAGTGCTCTCCTGGGGCGCTTTGGATGTAGGTGGAGGTCTGAAAGATGGGCGTCATGACGGCGCCCGTGACAGTCTCTGGGCTCTGCCCGCCGTGGATGGCGAGCGTCTCGAGACGCGCATTCTCCGGCAGATGATCGTGAGAGTGGTCGTGTTCAGCCATGTCGGTCTATGCCTTGGAAAGGGGTTGGTCGGCGATAAAATCGATGAGGTCGATCTTGGTGAGGAGCCCCTTGAGCTCATCGTTTTCGATGACCAACACGACCTTTGCGTCGTTGAAGATATTTCGCAGCAGTTGAATGCGGGTGTGGGGCGTGACCGTCGCGTAGTTGCCCTCGACGAGGTCCTCGATGCTGCTGTCCACGCTCTTGGGGTTCTCAACGAGGTAGTTGAGCAGATCGAGCTCCGACACAAGTCCGCAGTGACGGCCGGAGCCGTCGAGCACCGGGATCTGGCTGATGCCGTGCTCTTTCATCATTCCGATAGCGTTGCGAACGGTGGCGTCTCGCTGAATGGTGAGCACCTTTCGTGGTTTGCCCGTGAGGATGTGGGCGACGGTGCCGGTGGCGTCCTCTTCGTCCATGAACCCGTTGGAGCGCATCCAGTCGTCGTTGAAGATTTTGCTCAGGTACTTTTGGGCGTTGTCGGGCAAGAGCACGAGAATGCGCTTGGGCTCCTTGAGCTGCTTGGCATATTTGAGCGCGCCCATCACAGCGGCGCCGCAGGACCCGCCGCAGAAGATGCCCTCCTTGCGCACGAGGTCGCGCGTCATCATGAAGCACTCTTTGTCGTCCACTTGCACCACATCGTCGAGGATGTCGAGATTCATCGTGGAGGGGAGGAAGTCCTCTCCGATGCCCTCCACGTAATAGCTGAATGCTTTCGTCATACGCCCGGTTTTGACGTACTCGTAGTATAGCGATCCGATGGGATCGACGCCCACGATGGTCAGGTTAGGCATGTTCTCTTTGAGGTAGCGACCTGAGCCACTCAGCGTCCCCCCGGTGCCCATGCCAGACACGAAGACATCGAAGTCGCCTTGTGTCTGCTCGAAGATCTCGGGCCCCGTGCTCAGGTAGTGGGCCTCGGGGTTCGCCGGGTTGTGATACTGGTTGGCGTAAAAGGCCCCGGGGGTCTCCTCGACGAGCCGCCGCGCGACCGAGTAGTACGAGCGGGGGTCACTGGGTTCTACCGCCGTTGGACAGATGACAACTTTGGCACCGTAGGCGCGGAGCGCATCAATCTTCTCGGCAGACATCTTGTCTGGCATCACGAAGATACACTTGTATCCGCGGGTGGCGGCGACCATGGCCAAGCCGGCGCCGGTGTTGCCGCTCGTCGCCTCAATGATCGTCCCTCCAGGTCCGAGCATCCCGCGTTTCTCAGCGTCGTTGATGATGTTGAGCCCGACGCGATCTTTCATCGAACCTGCAGGATTCAAGTACTCAACCTTCACGTATATCTCGGACTCGATGCCCTCCGTGACGTGGTTGAGCTTCACGATCGGCGTGCCGCCGATCGTGTCGAGGATGGATGGAACGGACCCCTTCATCAGTTTGGCCTGTGGCATGGTGACGACTCTCTCGTGGAACGTATCACCGAGCGCCGGCGCTGGCGATGCGGCTTCATGCGGGGCGACATACCACGTGAGATGGTGCACGCAAGGGGTGGCGGCGAGCCTCGCGCGACGGCCTGGCTCGACGCGACGGCCGCTCTACGGGTCCTCTTTGGCCTTTTCTTTGGCGGCTTTCGCCTTCGCGCGCTTGATGGAGCCGTCGAAGAACATGCCGAGACCGAACGTCACCATGGGGTAGATGCGCTTGGTCTCCTCGGGCTGAGCCTCGCAATCGAGGCTCAGATGACAGATCCGAGAGAACACCGCCTGAATCCCAACCGACCCGGTGAACGCGAATTTATCGACGCGGGTGGTAAACGAGATTTCTCCGCCTACCTGATGGGGCTGCTTGAGCAGTGGTTGCTCAAGGTCGGAGCGGCTGCTGACCGCGTCGATGGTGCCCGGGACGATGAGCAGGTAGCCGTAGCCGGCGTGGACGCCGACCCGGCGGGCCTGGACGCCGAGCCAGAGTCGTGGGTTGACGATCACGGGCATCGCAGAGCGACTGTTACCCACGTTGTAGCCAATGTTGGAGCCGACCCTCAGGCTCATCAACTTGAGAAACTGAAGCTGATAGGCGAAGCCGAGCATGAGCGGGGCAAACTTGAACTGCACCGGGAGGCCGGTGCTCGGATCGGTCACGCTCGTGAGCCCGATGTACCCCGATTCGATGGAGAACCGGAACCGGTGGGTGCGCGGGAGCGCCGGGCGGCGAGGGTCGCTGAAGCCCTCCGAGGTGTCGAAGCGCGCGCGAGGTTTCGCCTGCGCGGGGGCGGCCAAACAGGCGAGCGTCGCTGGTACCAAGAGCAGCGAGCAACATCGGTGGGCAAAGGTGGAGACGCGCATGCGCGGATCAAGCATAGCACCCTATCGCAGCCAGAGGTCGATGATGATACTGCCGAGGTAGGCCAGGCTAATCCAGCCGTTGACGCTAAAGAACGCGCGATCGAGTCGCTCTAGTTTCCCGGGGCCGACCAGCCAGTGCTCGTACACCAGCAGCACCATCACAATGGCCGCTCCAACCAGATGGGCAGGTCCGAGGTGGGCCACCATGTGCACCGCCGCGAGGGCTGCAACCGTCAGAAGATGGAGGAGGCCGCTGATGATCACGGCGCCCTTGGTGCCAAACTTCGCCGGGATTGAGTGTAGACCTCGGGCCCGGTCAAATTGTTCGTCGAGGAGGCTGTACAGCACGTCGAAGCCCGCGACCCAAGACCCCACAGCGATCATGAGGGCGACGGGGATCGCGGCGTCTTGGAAGGTGCCGGTGACCGCGATCCATGCGCCTCCAGGTCCAAGGGAGAGCGCGAGGCCAACCACCAAGTGGGCCGCTGCGGAGAATCGCTTGACGAGGCTATACCCGAACACGAGCAGGAGGCACGGTCCAGAGAGACGCAGGGGCCACGGTCCCAGCATGGCGGCGGCTCCAACGAAGGTGAGCGCGGCGAGGAGCGTCATGGCCCACGCGGTCGTCAACGAGATTTTTCCGGCGGGGATTTCTCGGTCGACGGTGCGAGGATTCTCTCCGTCGATGTCTCGGTCGACGATGCGATTGAAGCCCATGGCGGCGGTGCGGGCGGCGGTGAAGGCCAACACAATCCACGCGACCTCAACTCCACTCACGGGGGAGCCCCCGTCGACAACCCGCCGCTGGCTCGCGAGCAGCAGCGCGACGACGGTGAATGGGAGCCCAAAAATGGTGTGACTGATCTTGACCATGCGACCAAAGTCGCTGAGCTGGCTCAAGCTGCCGCGGGGCGGGGTGGGAGTGGGCGGCACGTCCTCCCCAGCCTAGCAGAAGCGCCCGGGAAGGCGGAACTTAGCCTCGCGCGGTGAGCGACCAGTCCACCGGGGGGTGCCCCAATCCTTGGAGGGCTTGGTTGATCGCGGAGAACGGGCGGCTGCCGACAAAACCGCGATGCGCAGAGAGCGGCGATGGATGAACACCTTCGATGATCACGTGCTGCGTTCCCTGGACGAGGCGTCGTTTTTTGCGAGCAGCCGCGCCCCAGAGCACGAACACGACGGGGCGCTCGCTCGCGGACAACGCCCCGATGACTGCGTCTGTGAACGGTTCCCAGCCTTGTTTTTGGTG